>NZ_JBFBBK010000009.1:0-213124 GCF_040682635.1 Streptomyces sp. NPDC051133 | reverse complement strand
CGACTGACGGTGTACGATCCGGCGCCCTCTGTGACGGCTGTTCATTCGGCGTACTTCTTGGCCACCTTTGCGATGAACTGCCGGGATTGCTCCACATTGAGGGACTGTGCCCGCAGATGCTCGTACATCACGGCGTACTTCTGCACGTCCTGCGCCTTCTCCAGGTACAGGTCGCTGGTGACGCCCTCCAGGTAGACCACGCTGGAGTCGGCCGCGTCGGCGAACTCCAGGATCGCGTACTGGCCGTTGAGCCCCGGGTGTGCGCCCACCTCGAACGGCAGCACCTGCACGGTGACGTGCGGCAGCTGGGACATCTCGATCAGGTGCTCCAGCTGCTCCCGCATCACCAGCTTGCTGCCCACCTCCCGGCACAGCGCCGCCTCGTCCAGCACCACCCAGAGCCGGAGCGGGTTCTGGTCGGCGGTGATACGTTCCTGTCGGCGCATGCGCACCTGGACGCGCTTCTCGATCTCGGCCGTCGACGTCTCCGGCAGCGCGCCCTGCACGAGGGCCTCCGCGTAGGCGCGGGTCTGCAACAGACCGGTCACCAGCTGGGGTTCGTACACCCGGAGCGACTCCGCGTCGGTCTCCAGGCCGATGTACACGCTGTACGGGATGTCGCCGAAGGTGTGCCACCACCCTTGCTGCCGCGAATCCCGGGCCATCTCCATCAGCGAGTCGACGATCCGCTGGTCCTCGACCTCGTACACCCCGCACAGGTCGCGCACATCGCGCTGGCTGATGCTTCTGCGGCCGTTCTCCAGCCGGCTGATCTTCGACTGCGACACGAGCAGCCGCTCCGCGACCTCTTCGGCCGTCATGCCCTTGAGCTCACGGAGCCTGCGCAGCTCCTGGCCCAGTCGGCGCCGCCTGACGGTGGGATTGACATTGGACGCCACGGGACGTGCACCTCCGGCTGACTGCCTGTTCCTTGACACTTTCCGTATCTGCTGTTGAGCAGACTGCCACCAAGATGTCTTCTACCGCTGGGAAATGGTGGATATGCGGCGCGTACGCGTCAGTTCGCCACGGCCCGCCGCCGATGGTGTGCCGTGGACGCAGTCGAGCGGGGCGGTGAGACCACGAGGATCTCACCGCCCCGCTCGGACCAGCGGCTCCCGAACCGGGTCTGTGGGGACCGGGGTGACGGCTCAGTGGGCCACGGCGCGTGCCATGGACCCGCGGTGGGGCTGCATCGGAACACCGCGCGCGGGTTCCGTCGCCCTCGGCGCGGGCGCGCCCTGCCGGCCGGTGGCGGCCGGCCCCCGGCGTGGCTGTGCCGCGGCGCCGTTCTGCACGTCCATCACGGCGTGCGCGACCAGGCCGCCCATGGGGTCGTGCCGGATCAGATCCCGCAGCCGGGACCGGGACGAGCGTCCCTCGTTCCCCGGATACAGGTGCTTGCCGAGTCCGACGGCGTGCGCCAGGGCGGCGAGCGCCGCGGTCCGCGGGTCCGGCGGCACACCGGTGCGGATCGCGGAATCCAGCCGGGATCGGATCTCCCGGCTGATGGCGGTGTCCGTCGCCTGATAGCGCGTCGTCGGCAACACCCCGCACATCTGGCCCGGTACGGCGGCGACCATGCCGCACCGCTCCAGATGCGAGAGGTAGACCTGGCGGAGCCCGAGACGCGGCCCGCCGATCCAGTGGACGGCACGTACCGGAGCGCCGCGCCTTCGCAGCAACTCCAACGCGCAGTCCAGAGTCGGATCTCCTGTCGG
Source organism: Streptomyces sp. NPDC051133 (assembly GCF_040682635.1). Lineage (NCBI taxonomy): Bacteria > Bacillati > Actinomycetota > Actinomycetes > Kitasatosporales > Streptomycetaceae > Streptomyces > Streptomyces sp. NPDC051133. Next base: position 211,403 of record NZ_JBFBBK010000009.1, on the reverse strand, counting down.
CCGTGGTACCACCACGGCGATACGATCCCCGTCTGGGGCTATCCGTCCGGCCAGCGCCAGCTCCACTAGCTGTGCACCGGCCAGACCGAGGTCGAGCGACTGCGGCTGTGCAGTGGTACCCGTGGCCGGGTCCAGTGCCAGCAGCAGAAGCTCCTCCGGAATTGTTCTGCGGCTCCTGCCCATCCATGCCTCCCCGCGTGGATGAATGACAGGGTGACCCCTCTCACATTCATCTGTCGAGGGTGCGTGACCGGTTCGTAAGGGAACCGGTAGGTATGTCGTTCTCGTCTACCGCAGGGGCCAAGCCCTCACACAGGACACTGGTACATGGTTCGGACAGCGCGCGCGAGTGGGCGTGCGGCGCATGGAGGAGGCATCGGTGGCGGGCGAGTCCCCCGACAAGTCGAAGCAGCGCGAGTCGTCGGCAGGAGCGACGTCGGGCAGCGCGGCTCCGGTTCCCGAGGCGCGTGACCCGCGCCTCGCCGTAGCCCGCGAAAAGGATTCCTCGGGCGGTGCGGCGGACACCGCGACGAAGGTCCTGTCGGTACGGGACGTGAAGAAGCGGGCGGAGGAGGAACCTTCGACGCCGACGCCGACGCCGACGCCGGCACCGGCACCGGAGAAGTCCACCGACGCCGACGAGGCGAAGTCCGACGCCGAGGACGCGGCCCTGCGGGACGCGGTCTCGGCGTGGGTGCGTTCCGCGGACCCGAAGAAGCGGGAATCCGACGCGACTGCAAAGCCGTCCCCGGAGTCGCCCGCGCAGAAGGACACTTCCGGGGACGAGCCCGAGAAGGCCGACGCCGAGAAGACCGAGGCTGACGCAGCCGAGGCCGAAGAGGCCGACGCCGAGGCGGACGAGCCGACGGGTGCGGCCGAGGAGCCGGACGCGGAGGCGGAGGACGAGACCGAGCCCGAGCCCGAGGACGCGAAGTCCGAGGCGGAGGCGGACGCCGAGGATCGGGACGACGTCGAGGACGCGAAGCCCGAGGCCGGGGATCAGGACCCCGTCGAGGACGCGAAGCCCGACGCCGGGGTCGAGGACGCCGAGGCGGAGGAGCCCGGCGATGAGCCGGACGACGCCGACGGCGAGGACGCCCCACAGGGAACACCCGCGGCCGACGACGAAAGCCGCACGGGTGGTGCGGGTGGGAAGAAGGACGCCGAAGGCGCAGCCGAGGCGGAGGACGCCGACGCGCCGCAGGCAACCGCCGAGGCGGAGGACGCCGACGCGCCGCAGGCAACCGCCGAGGCGGAGGACGCCGACGCGCCGCAGGCGGCCGTCGACCAGCCCACCACCGTCTTCAAGGCCGTACGCCCCAAGAAGCCGGAGGTCGACCAGCCGACCACCATGCTCAAGCTGGGCGGCGCCCCCAAGGCGCCCAAGGCCCCCGAGTCCCCCAAGGCCCCCGAGGCCGACCCCGAGCGCACCAGCAAGTTCATCGCGCTGAAGTCGGACGTCACCACCGCCGTCCCCCAGGTCGGCCCCGAGCGCACCACCCAGCAGCCGCTCCCGCCCAAGCCCCCGCTGGACCTGCTGGCGGAGCTGACGAACACGCCGCCGCCCCCGGAGACCCCGGTCCGCACGCTCGTGCGCCGGGTCAAGATCTGGACCCCTCTGGTCCTGCTCCTGGTGGTCATCCTCGGGGTCGTGCAGACGATGCGCCCGCTCCCCCGGCCCACCCTCGACCTGACCGCGCAGGACTCCTACACCTTCGGCGGCGCCAAGCCGGACATCCCGTGGCCGTCCCAGGGCCAGGCCGCCCTGGACGTCCAGGGCATCGGCACCTTCGGCTCCTCCGGCACCCAGAAGCCGGTCCCGATCGCGAGCGTCGCGAAGGTGATGACGGCGTACATCATCCTGCACGACCACCCGCTGAAGAGCGGCGCCGCCGGCCCCAAGATCAAGATCGACAAGCCGGCCGAGCAGCAGTCCGAGGCGGGCCAGGAGTCCACGGTGCACGTCACCGCCGGTGACTCGATCACCCAGCGCGAGGCCCTGGAGAGCATCCTCATCGCCTCCGCCAACAACATCGCCCGGCTGCTCGCGCGCTGGGACGAGGGCTCGGAGAAGGCGTTCGTGTCGAAGATGAACGCCACCGCGAAGAGCCTCGGGATGACGAACACCACGTACACGGACCCCTCGGGTCTGACGAACTCCACCGTCAGCACGGCCGTGGACCAGGTGAAGCTGGCCAAGGCCGCGATGACCGAGCCCGCCTTCCGCGAGGTGGCGGCGATGATGTCGTACGACGACTACAAGGGTGTCAACCACTCCAACTGGAACCACCTGGTCGGCCACAACAACGTCGTCGGCATCAAGACCGGCACCACCACCTCCGCCCTCGGCAACCTCGTCTTCGCGGCGAAGCAGCAGGTCGGCGGAGAGACCCGGACCGTGGTCGGCGCGGTGATCCGGCAGCCCGCGGGTGGCTCGGACAACACCATCCTCAGCGGTGCCCTGGACGCGGCGGACAAGCTGATCCGGGCCGGTCAGGGCGCGCTGAAGTCGGCGACGATCCTGAAGAAGGGCGATGTCGTCGGCTACGTGGACGACGGTCTGGGCGGCCGTACCCCGGTCGTGGCGACCAAGGACGTCACGGCGGCCGGCTGGTCCGGTCTGCAGGTGAAGCTGTCCTTCACCCCCGGCACCGTGCCGCACACCGCGAAGGCCGGCACTCAGGTGGGCTCGCTCACCGTGGGTGACGGTTCGGCGGGTGCGGTGCAGGTCCCGGTGGCCCTGGAGAAGGATCTGACCGAACCGGGCTTCACGGCCAAGCTGACCCGCATCGGCTGAGCCCGTCCCCCCTTGCCGCACCCCGCCGACGGAGCCCCGCGGCGGGGTGCGTGCTAGCGTCACGAATCGGGGCAGCTCGCCGGTCGGGGGACACGGCCGCGAACTGGATGCGAAACGGCCGGGAACATCACGGGACGCGGCCGAGAACAGAAAACGGGACACGGGGAGTGCCTTCAGGTGGCCACAGCGGAGCCGACACGCGCCGACGACGCCGACCCGGGCCCGGGATCGGGCTCGCGAATACGTCTGTCCACGGCTGACGCGGACCGTCGTCACGACCGGCATCACGACCGGCGTGACGAACTGGACCGCGGCGACAGCCGTACGCAGGTGCGTCCGGACCGGCTCGCGCGTCTCCTGGCCTCCGCCGAGCCCCTGCGGCAGCGGATGCTCCGGCACCCCGTCCTGTCGGTCACGGCCCTCGCGGGCGTCCTTCACATCATCTGGTTCTTCACGTTCGCGAACAGCGGTGGCGACCTGGCCGCTCAGGACGCCTGGGCGGAGTTCGTCGGCCGGCACCCGGACTCGGCGTACAACCTCGCCTGGTACGGGGGCATGCACCCGGTGTCGTACAGCGTGGTGTCGCCGTATCTGATGGCCGTCCTCGGCGTCCGTACGACGATGATGATCGCCGGGACGGTCTCCGCGGGCCTGCTGACCCTGGTCCTGATCCGCAGCCGGGCGGTGCGCAACCCGCTGTGGGCGTCCCTCGCCGGGGTCGCGGCGTTCCTGGCCAACGCGATCTCGGGCCGGGTGACCTTCGGGCTCGGCACGATGTTCGCGCTCGGGGCGGTCGCGGCCGTGTTCTGCTGGCCGTACCGGTGGCGGTACAAACGCTGGGCGAAGGCGGTGGTCGCCGCCCCGCTGGCCGGGCTGTCCACCATGGCCTCGCCCGTGTCGGGGCTGTTCGTGGGGCTGGTCGCGGCCGCCCTCTTCCTGCAGAAGCGGCGGCCGGGCGCGTGGGCGCTGGGGATCGCGCCCACGGTGGTGGTCGGGGCCTCGTACTTCCTCTTCCCGTTCTCCGGCACCCAGCCGATGACGTTCGGCTCGGTGGTCCTGCCCCTGCTGTACGGCCTGCTGTGCCTGTACCTGGCGCCGAAGGAGTGGGTGACCGTACGGCTGACGGCCGCGGTCTACAGCCTGGCGGTCGTGCTGGTGTGGCTGATCAGTTCGCAGATCGGCTCCAACATATCGCGGCTGCCGATGCTGTTCGCGGGTGCGACGCTGGTCGCCGCGCTGCCCTTCCACGTGCGCAAGTCGCGCCAGTGGTACGTGGCCGTGCTGGCCCTGCTGGGCTTCGCGGGCTGGGTCGGCTTCAAGTCGGTCGACGACATCATCCACACGACCCCGGCCGCCTCCTGGGCGCGGGAGCTGGCCCCGCTGGTGCACGAACTGCAGAAGGCCGGCGCCGAGAAGGGCCGCGTCGAGGTGGTCCCGGCCCGCTCGCACCGCGAGGCCTCCGCGCTCGCGCCGTACGTCAACCTGGCGCGTGGCTGGAACCGGCAGGCCGACATGGAGCGCAACCCGCTCTTCTACGACGACACGCTCAACTCGGCGAACTACCACGAGTGGCTCCAGCGGTGGGCCGTGCACTTCGTGGTGCTGCCGAAGGACAACCCGGACGGGGACGGCGGCCAGCGTGAGCGGCAGCTGCTGCAGCGCGGGATGCCGTATCTGAAGCAGATCTGGGGCGACGCGAACTGGCAGCTGTTCCAGGTGACCGACCCCGTGCCGCTCGCCGAGCCGAACGCGGTGGTGGACCGCGCCGAGCAGGGCGAGATGACGCTGGAGGTGCGCAAGGCCGGTCGGATCCTGATCCGGATCCCGTACTCGCCGTGGCTGAGCGTGGTCGACGAGCACGGCAAGAGCCTGAAGCCTCCGCAGGAGACGGAGGCCTCCAAACACCGGGCCACCGGGACGCCGAAGTCGTACACCAACGCCAACGGCTGTCTGGCCCAGACGCCGGAGGACGCCGACGGGGACAAGTGGACGATGCTGCTGGCGCCGAGGGCCGGGACGTACCACTTGGCCGCGCCGTACCAGCTGCCGCGCGGTACGCCGTGCCCGGACGAGCTCAAGTAGTGCCGCGCAGCTCGCTCACGTACCGGTCCGTGCCGGGGACCGTCGGGATGAACGGGGCGACGAGTTCCACCCGTCCCGGCCCCGAGCCGGTGATCTCCGCGTCCGGCCCCGTGAAGTGCTCCTCCCAGCACTCCCGCGGGTCGGTCTCCAGGAACCACAGCAGGGTGAGGCGGGTGCCGACGCCCTCGACCTGCTTGACGTAGGTCATGCGGTCGCCGGGCAGGGGCGTGGGCCGGAACACCGTGACCATGGCGGCGGGGGAGCCCGCGAGCCGCTTCGGCAGGTGCCGTGCGGTCAGCCACCGGAGCAGCTCGGTCCGCTGCTCCGGCGACTCGGCGTCGACGACCTGCAGCACCAGGCCGGCGTAGGGGTGGTCGAGGGCGTGGAAGTCCCTCGGGCCGGCCGCGCCGTCCCGGTACACCGTCGTCTCGTGGTCCTGGAAGGCCGTGAAGACGTGGGTGCGGGCGTGGTGGACGCGGGCGTCCCGGTTGAGGCGCTTGTTGATGGCGACGGTCCACTTCATGTGCTCGTCGTAGCGGCCGTCGGTGATCCAGTAGGTGGAGAGGTAGCAGCCGGCGGTGACCGGTTGGGCGACCGCCGACTTCTCCGGGTACCGCAGGAGCTGCAGGTCCCGGGTGGCGACCCAGCGGCGGCCCGCGTACATCCAGGGCATGGCCATGGCGCCGGCGTAGTAGTGGTCGTCCTCGTACCAGCGGTTGTACGCGTACTCGTGGCCGGGGTGCGGCTCGACCATGGTGATCAGGGCGTGTCCGGGGCGGACGCCGTACGGTCCTGCGGCGGCCAGTTCGGCGTACAGCTCGCTGCGGGTCTCGTCGCTCATACGGTTCCCCTTTCCTGCGACGGCCCATACTCTGACGCTCCGTCAGATAGAGCGCCATACCGCGGGAGGCACCGATGTCCCTGCTCGCAGGCAAGACCGTCGTCGTATCGGGAGTGGGTGCCGGGCTCGGCCACCAGGTCGCCGCGGCCGTCGTACGGGACGGCGGGAACGCGGTGCTCGGGGCCCGCACCGAGGCGAACCTCGCGAAGAGCGCCGCGGAGATCGACCCCGGCGGCGCGCGCACGGCGTACCGGGCTACCGACATCACCGACGAGGGGCAGTGCGAGCGGCTGGCCGCGCTGGCGCGGGAGCGATTCGGCGGGATCGACGCCGTGGTGCAGGTGGCCGCCTGGGACTCCTACTTCGGCGGGGTCGAGGACGCGGACTTCGCGACCTGGCAGTCGGTCATCGACGTGAACCTGCTGGGGACGCTGCGGATGGCCCGGGCCTGTCTGCCGTCGCTCAGGGCGGGCGGGGGCGGTTCGGTGGTGTTCATCGGGACGCAGTCGGCCGTGGCCGCGCCGTCACAGGTGCGGCAGGCCGCGTACGCCGCCTCGAAGGGGGCGCTGACGAGCGCGATGTACTCGCTGGCGCGGGAACTGGGGCCGGACCGGATCCGGGTCAACACGGTGCTGCCGGGCTGGATGTGGGGGCCGCCGGTGCAGGCGTTCGTGCGGTTCACGGCGCAGAGCGAGGGGGTGCCGGAGGCGGAGGTGCTGGGGCGGCTGACCGAGCGGATGGCGCTGCCGGAGCTGGCCACCGACGGGGACGTGGCGGATGCCGCGGTGTTCCTGTCGTCGGACCGGGCGCGGGCGATCACGGGACAGTCGTTGCTGGTCAACGCGGGCGAGCTGATGCGCTGACCCGAGAGCCGGCCCGGTCGGGGCTGTTCATGTTCATGAACAGAGGTCATTCTCCAGAACGATTTTGCCGTTACTTGACCGGACGCTTGCTTGTCGTGTTCACGTGGCCGCACCCACGATCGGGCACATGAACAGTCTCGACTGGGCCGTGCTCATCGGCTACTTCGGTGTGATGGTCGCGATCGGCGTCTGGTCGCACAAGCGCGTCGACAACGTCTCCGACTTCTTCACGGCCGGCGGGAAGATGCCCTGGTGGCTCTCCGGCATCTCCCACCACATGTCGGGCTACAGCGCCGTGATGTTCACCGGGTACGCGGGCATCGCCTACACCTACGGCGTCACGTCCTTCATCACCTGGTCCTTCCCCATCGCGCTCGGCATCGCCATCGGGTCGAAGCTGTTCGCGCCGCGCATCAACCGGCTGCGGTCCCGGCTCCACGTGGCCTCCCCGCTGGAGTACCTGAAGAACCGCTACAACCTCCCCACCCAGCAGGCGCTCGCCTGGTCGGGCATGCTGCTGAAGATCGTGGACGTGGGCGCCAAGTGGGCCGCGATCGCGACCCTGTTGTCGGTGTTCACCGGTGTCACCCTGAACCAGGGCATCCTCATCACCGGCGCCATCACCGCCGTGTACTGCACGATCGGCGGCCTGTGGGCGGACGCGCTGACCGAACTCGGCCAGTTCGTCATCCAGTTGCTGGCCGGCGTCTCCATGTTCGTGGCGGTCGTGCTGAAGCTGAGCGACCGGCACATCGGTTTCCTCGACGCCTGGAACCAGCCCGCGCTGCACGGCCACGGCAAGCCCCTGGTCGGCCCCTACGGCACCGTCTTCCTCCTCGCCTTCCTCTTCATCAAGCTCTTCGAGTACAACGGCGGCATGCTCAACCAGGCCCAGCGCTACATGGCGACGGGCAGCGCGCACGAGGCCGAGCGCGGGGCCCGGCTGTCGGCGGTCCTGTGGCTGGTCTGGCCGGTGGTGCTGTTCTTCCCCATGTGGATGTCCCCGCTGCTGGTCCACGCCCAGAAGCCGGACGGCTCCGACTCCTACGGCCTGATGACCGAACAGCTCCTCCCGCACGGCCTGCTGGGCCTGGTCGTCGTCGGCTTCTTCTCCCACACGATGGCGATGTGCTCCTCCGACGCCAACGCGATCGCGGCGGTGTTCACCCGTGACGTGGCGCCGGTGCTGTCCGCACGGGCGCGGGCGTGGGGCGAGCGCTCCGGGCTGATCGCGGCCCGGGTGACGACGGTGGTCTTCCTGGGCCTGTCCATGGCGGTCGCGACCCAGGTCGACTCCCCCACCTTCAAGGACATCATCACGGTCGTCATCAAGTGGGTGGCCGGCCTCATGGGCCCGATCGCCATCCCGATGATGCTGGGGCTGCTGCGCACCTTCCGCCGCTCGGGGCCGACGGCGGCCCTCACCAGCTGGGCGGCGGGCCTGCTGGCCTTCTGGCTGGTCAACTACCCGATCAGCTGGCACGTCGACGGCGGAGTCCCGCTCCAGTACCAGGTGTCGGTCCCGCTCGCCGTCTCCCTGGTCCTGTACATCCTGATCGGCCACCTCAAGCCGGAGGACACCCCCGAGCGCCTGGCGATCATCGAGCGGGTGAACTCGGACGGGGACGGGGCCGCCTCGCGGGCCGTGCCGGTGCCCGCGGGTGCCGGGGACGACGCGGTGGGGGCGCCGTAGGGGTGAGCGCCGTGCGCCGAGGGCGGGTCCGTCCCACCGGTCGCGCGGCTTCCCGCGCCTCGCCGCTACGCCCGCGGATACCGGGCCAGCCACCCCGGTGAGGAGCCGGCGGGGCCGTGCAGGGCGGGGCCCTGGGTCATCTCCATCGCGAAGTCGTCGGCGAGTTCGAGGATCGTGGGGCGGCCCTCCAGTTCGGCCAGCCAGGCCGGCGGGAGGGCCGTCTCGCCGTGCAGGGCGCCCAGCAGACCGCCGGTCAGCGCGCCCGCAGCGGCCGAGGGGCCGCTCTGGTTCACCGCCAGGCACAGGCCGTGCCGCACGTCCTCACCGACCAGGGCGCAGTAGACGGACGCGGCGAGCAGACCGTCCGCCGTGCCGTCGCCCGCCAGCTCCTCCACCCGGGTCGGACTGGGCATCCCCTGCCGTACCGCGCCGAGGGCGTGCTGGAGGGCGTCGGCGACGGGCTGGTGGCCGGGGCGGGCGGCGAGCAGCGCGAGAGCCTTCTGCACGGCGCCGTCCAGGCTGTCGCCGCGGGCCAGGGCGTGCACGATGACGGCGTACGCGCCCGCCGAGAGGTAGGCGATGGGGTGGCCGTGGGTCTGGGCCGCGCACTCCACGGCGAGCTGCACCACGAGCTGCGGCTCCCAGCCGACCAGCAGCCCGAAGGGCGCCGAGCGGGCGACGGCCTCCGGGCCCAGCTCGCCCGGGTTCTTCGGCTGCTCCAGGGTGCCCATGACGTCGTCGCCGAACCCCAGGAACAGGATGCGGCTGGGATCGCGGCGGGCGTACAGCCACTCCTCGCGCGCCAGCCAGCCGTCGTCCTTGCGGCGCTCGTCGGGCCCCCAGTCCCGCTGGGTGGCCACCCCGCGCCGGTACGCCCGGTGCAGATCGGTCGGCGGGTGCCAGGCGCCGGTGTCCCGGCGCACCTGGGCCCGTATCAGCCCGTCCACGCTGAACAGGGTCAGCTGGGTGTGGTGGGTGACCGTGCCGCGCCGCCCGTGCCCGAAGGCCAGGTCGAGCAGGCCCTCCGGACCGAACGTGCTGCGGATCTCCTCCAGGGACAGCGCGTCGGCCGGGCCGCCCAGCGCATCGCCCACGGCGACCCCGAGCAGGGCGCCCCGCACCCTGCCCCGGTAGTCCTGCTGCTCGGCACGGCCCCAGACGGCGCCGGATGTCGCACCCATCCAGACCTCCTCACGGCACCGTCCGTCCGTACGACGGTCAGCACTGTAATCGACGGAGAACGGTCCGTTCACAGGGGCAAACCGGCCGCGAGGGGTCATTCCCGCACAGCTATGAGCGCTTCGACCCCGTCGAGAATCCGGTCGAGCCCGAACGCCAGCGGGTCGGCTCCGGCCGGCTCGAAGGCGCCGTCGGCGATGGCCCGGGTCAGGGCCGGGAACCGGTCCGCGTGGCGTTCGAGCACTTCACCGGTGAGCCGGTTCCACTCGCGGTCCTCGTCCGCGTCGAAGTCGGCCGTCTGCTGCGCGAGGCTGCGCACCAGGCCGACGACGAGGACGAAGACCTGGTGCCGCTGGGCGGCGGGCAGGCCGGTCGGCTCCAGGGCGGCGTGCGCCGCGTCCAGCCAGCCGAGCTGGTGCGGGCCCATGACCTGGCGGCGCATCGCGGTGGCGGCGAGCGCCCAGGGGTGCGCCCGGTACAGGTCCAGGCACCGGCGGGCCCACTCCCGGACGCCGGCCCGCCAGTCCCCCGCCGCGGCCGAGAGGTCGGGGACCTCGGCGAGCACCGACTCGATCATCAGCTCGACCAGTTCCGCCTTGCCGGGGACGTAGCGGTAGAGCGCCATCGCCGAGACGCCGAACTCCGCGGCGACCTTGCTCATCGAGACCGCGTCCAGGCCCTGGGCATCGGCCAGTTCGACGGCGGCCGCGGCGATCCGCCGCGGGGACAGCGTCGGCTTGGGCCCGCGCGTGGGCTGCTCCTGTTCGCCCCACAGCAGCGCCAGGACCGCCCGGGCGTCGCGCGGCTTGTCCTGGTGCTCCTTGTTCCGTCCGGCCACGAGGTCCCTTCCGTCCGAGTGCGCGGAAGCCCGTTGACTCCGCCCGACAACTGTATATACCGTAAACGCCAGAACGGCTGATGACATAAACAGTTTAGGGGGAACACCATGCTGCTGACCTACCGCGCCCTCAAGCGCCGCGCCCACGCCAAGACCCTGCGCATCACCACCCCGAACGGCATCGACGAGTCCTCGTACGTCCGCATCGGCGGCATCGACCAGTGGATCTCCGTGCGCGGCGACGACCGGGCGAACCCGGTGGTCCTGGAGGTCCACGGCGGCCCCGGCGCCTCCAACCTCATCCACGTCCCCCGCACCCGCGCCTGGGAGCGGCACTTCACCATCGTCCGCTGGGACATGCGGGGAGCCGGCCGGACGTTCGCGGCGAGCGGCCCGCAGGGGCAGGGCGAGATGATCCTGGACCGCCTGTACCGGGACGCCCTGGAGGTGACGGACCACATTCGCGCCCGCCTGGGCGTGGACAGGGTGGTGCTCCTCGCCAACAGCTTCGGCTCGGTCACCGGACTCCGCCTCGCCCGCAACCACCCCGAGCGGTACTCGGCGTACGTCGGCACGGACCAGAACATCGTCGACGGGGGCCGTGACACCTCGGCGTACGAGGCGCTGCTGGCCCGCCTGGAGAAGGCGGGCAGGAAGAAGGAGCGGGCGAAGGTGGCGGCCATGGGCGCCGACCGCTCCGCCTGGTCGACGCACGAGTGGGCCCGGTACTCGAAGACGGTGGTCACGACCGACCCGCTGACCTACGACACGATGAAGACGGTCATCATCCGCTCCCTCTGGTTCTCCCCGCTCCACACCCTGCGCGACCTGCGCACGTACCTGAAGGGCATGACGTTCTCCGAACAGCTGGGCCCGCAGGCGTCGACGATCGACGAGCGGGCCGAGGGCACCACCTTCCGCCTCCCGTTCTTCCTCTTCCAGGGCGACAGCGACGTCCTCACCCCACCGGAGCCGGCCCGCCGCTTCTACGACGAGGTGACGGCCCCGCTGAAGGACTTCGCCCTCATCCGGGACGCCGGTCACTTCGCGTCCTTCCGGCACCCGGACCAGTTCCTGGACCTGCTGCTGACGAAGGTGCGGCCGGCGGTGACCGGGGAGCCGGCAGGGCGCTGAGTCCCACCCGTTGGGCCACCGGCCCTCCTGGGTCTATCGTCTGAATCCTGAGGCCAGGACGAGGAGGACGGCCGGTGATGCCGCAGGACGAGGCCGTGATCGGCTGCACGGGGAAGGTACTCATCGGAACGCGCGGATCCGCCGGGCCCGGCGAGGTCCTGGTGCGGGTCAGAGGCGGTTCCGAGACCTTCCTCGCCTGGTCGGAGGAGCCCCTGCCGGTGGGCGCGACCGTGCTCGTGATCGAATCACGTGGATGCCGCGAAGTCGGCGTCATCGAGTGGGTGGATCCATTGGACGCGCTCGGCGGAGGCACCGCCGGCGCAGGCTGAGGAGAACAAGCATGTTCGGATACCGCGTTCCCGCTCCCGACGAGGCGATGCTGATCTCGGGGGGCCGGCGGGGACTGGGGGGCGCGCCGTTCCGAGTGGTGACAGGGCACGGCAAGTTCGTGCTGCCGGTCTTCAGGAAGGTCCGCTTCCTCACCCTGTCGATGTGCGAGTCCGAGGTCACCGAGACCTGCGTGACCCGCCAGGGCATCGCGCTGCACGTCCGCGCGGTCATCGCCTTCAAGGTCGGCAACGACCACGAGAGCATCATCAACGCCGGCCAGCGGTTCCTCTCCGACCAGGAGCAGATGTCCGTCCTGACCGGCCGGATCTTCGCGGGACACCTGCGGGCGATCATCGGCTCGATGACGGTCGAGGAGATCGTCACCGAGCGGCAGAAGCTGGCCGCGGAGGTCCTGGACACCTCCAAGACGGAGATGGCCAAGATCGGCCTGATCGTGGACTCGCTGCAGATCCAGTCGATCGACGACGGCGACACCGGCTACATCGACGCGATGTCCGCGCCGCACAAGGCGGCCATCCAGCGGCAGGCGCAGATCGCCCAGGCGCAGGCCACCCAGGCCGCGGTCGAGGCGGAGCAGGCGGCGGCCCGCAAGCAGGCCGAGTACGCCCGGCAGACGGCCATCGTCAAGGCCGAGTACTCGGCCGAGGTGGACCGCGCCCAGGCGGAGTCCGCGCAGGCCGGACCGCTGGCCCAGGCCCACGCCCAGCAGGAGGTGCTCGCCGCCCAGACGGAACTGGCGCAGCGCCAGGCGAAGTTGCGCCAGCAGCAGCTCGTGGCCGAGGTCGTGAAGCCCGCCGAGGCCGAGGCCGAGCGGGTCAGGATCCTCGCCGCCGCCGAGGCGCAGCGGATGAAGATCCAGGCGGAGGCCGCGGCCTCCTACGACCGGGTCGCGCTCGACCGGATGCTGATCGACCAGCTCCCGCAGATCGTGAAGGAGGCCGCAGGCGGCCTGGCCGGCGCCAACGTCAACGTCCTGAACGGCGCGGACGGCCTCGGTGAGATCGCCGCCGGACTGGTGTCCCAGGGTCTGACGATCCTCGACTCCGTACGGCAGAACCTGGGCGGCCAGGACTCCGACGGCCACCGCCCCGACGAGCGCAAGGGCAGCGACCTGCTCCAGCTGCACGCGGCCAAGGACCGCAAGTCGGACGACGGTCCGGTCAACGTCGACTAGCCGGAGCCGGCCGGCGGACCCCCGCCGGCCGTTCGGGCCCGGCCCGCCACCGGGACCGGATGCGGCGGGTGTCGCCGCTCACCTCGCGTAGCGCGCCCGCATCGCGTCCCGGGCCTGTTTCGCCCTCGTCAGGCGGGGGGCGATCCTGGCCCGGTCGGCGCCGGGGCTGTGCAGCAGCACGTCGAGGCCGTCGGCCAGGTCCACCAGGTCCGTCCAGTCGTGCGCCACGGCGGACACCCGGTGCAGCCGGGTGTCCAGTCCGGGCCAGTTCTGCAGGCCCGCGCCGATCACGGCCTCGACGACGTCGCGCGCCGAGGGGCCGTAGACGCCCGGCTGCCGGGCCGCGTCGGCGAAGGCGTGCCACCATGGCCGGGCGGCGGCCACCCCCTCTCCTCCGCTGACCGCCAGGGCCACGGCCAGCAGGCCGCCGGCCGCGTGGACCGCCCGCTGCCGTTCGGCCGCCTGCCGGGCGAGGGACCAGTTCCGCCGCCCCAGGTGCACGGCGAACCGGACGGCGGCGGTGTCCCGCTCCGCCAGCGCCTCCTCGTACCGCCCCTCGAACAGGTGGACCTCCGCCAGCCGTTGGCCGGCCCAGCCGGCGTCGCCGCCCAGCGCCCGGTACCGCTGGAGGCCGGAAACCGCCTGTGCCAGCCGGCCGACACTGAGGTCGGCCAGGATCCTGATCGACAGGGCCCAGGCCCCCGTGGGGTCCAGTTCCACGGCGCGATACGCGTCGGCGAGGGCGAGGTCGTGGCGGCGCCGGCGGCGGTGAACCATGGAGCGGTGGGCCAGGGCCCAGGGGTAGTCCGGGTTGAGACGCAGCGCGTGGTCGAGGTCCGCCAGCGCCTCCTCGTCGCGGCCGTGGCCGCCGTGCAGGGCGCCCCGGCTCGCGTACACGGAAGGGTAGGCGCCGTCCAGGTCGATGGCCCGCCGGTAGTCGGCCAGCGCCTCCTCCTCCCGGCCGACGGCGCCGAGCGCGTCCCCCCGCTCGCACAGCACCCAGGGCTCGGGGGCGACTCCCACGGCGTGGTGGAGATCGGCCAGTTGCCGCGTCCGGTCCCCGCGCGACCGCCACAGCCGGGCCCGGCGGACCCGGGCCCAGACGTAGTCCGGGTCGATCTCCAGCACCCGGTCCAGGTCCGCGAGTGCCCGGTCGTACTCACCGAGTGCGTGATGGGTCGCGCCGCGTGCAGCCCAGGCGACGCGGAGCGTCGGGTCGAGTTCGAGTGCCCGGTCCAGCGCCCGCAGCGCGTCGCTGAAGCGGCCGGCGGCGCGCTCGCACTCACCCAGGTAGGCCAGCGTCATGGCGTTCTCGGGCTCCAGGGCGCGCGCCCGGCCCAGGGCTTCCAGGGCCGCCTCGTAGTCGCGCAGATCACCGTGGGCGTAGCCCTTGCCGCGGTGCCCGAGGGCCAGCGCCGGATCGACGGCGACGGCCCTGTCGTACTCGGCCAGGGCACGCTCGGGGGTGCCGGCTTCGCGGAGGAGGTCTCCGCGCAGCGTGTGCGCCAGCGCCCGGGACGTGGCGTCGAGGACGGCGCGGTCGAGCAGCAGGGTGAGCGCCTCGGCGGTGGTCGGGGCCTCGACCGCGGCGAGCAGGTCGCGGCCCCAGCGCAGCACCGTCTCGTCCTGGTTGTCCCGCCCGGCCTCCGCCAGCATCTCCGCCCAGCGGCGGGCCTCCTCGTCGCCGAGACCGCACGCCCGTACCGCGTCCTGAAGCGCGACCCGCAGCGCCGCCGGGTCCCCCGTGCACAGCAGGTGGTAGGTCTCCGCCAGCAGCAGCCCCCGCCAGGACGCGTCCCGCCAGGGATCCACGAGGTCCGCCGCCCGTTCCCGCCGCCAGCCGCCGAAGATCCCCGCGAGCTCGCGCTGCTGCTCCGCCCAGCGCCTCGGTGAGCGACGGCGCTGCATGCGGAGCATCGGGGTGCGCACGACGTCGTGGTACTCGTCCCAGGTACCGCGGTCGATGAGGAACGGCATCCCGCGCAGCCAGCCGTAGAGGGCTTCGGCCTCCTCCTGCGGGCAGGCCACGGCCGCCCGGAACACGTCGGCGTCCAGACGCCGGGGCAGTGCGCAGGTCAGGGCCACCGCTCGGCGTACCGGATCCGGCTCCCACTTCAGGAACCGTTCCACCGCCGTGGCGCTCGGATCACCCACGTCGTCGGGGTCGGCGGGGCGGGTCTCGGCGAGGGTGGAGACGAGGACGGGAAGGCCGCCGGTCAGCCGCAGCACCTCCGCGACCACCGGTTCCACCACCACTCCCCGGTCCGCGAGCAGACCACGCGCCTCGGCTTCCGTGAACGGGCCGAGCGGCACGTCCGTCATGAAGTCCGTGAAACCGCCCCAGCGGGCGGTGTCGAAGGGGCGCTGGCCGGCGGTGACGACGATGACCTCGGCGGGAAGGGCGCCGTAGCGGTCGGTGGTCATCAGCTCGTGCAGCCAGCCGTCGAGGAAGGGGCCGGTGCGTTCGTAGGTGTCGAAGAGAAGGACCAGCCAGGGCACCGAGGCGGTGGCGTCCGACAGTTCGTCCAGCAGTTTCGGCGTCAGCACCCGCTCCGGCGACAGCACCAGCTGCACATCCTCCTGACTGCGGAAGCGCGCGCTCAGCCTGGCTCTCAAGCGGGCCGCCCCCTCGGCCAGTTGGCCCGCGTCCACCGCGCCGACGATGGCACCGGCGCCGGGTATCAGCGCGCCCACGCCCGCCATGCCGAGCCGTACCGCCGTCGTGGTCAGCGGGGACGGGCCCTCGGGCGCGGGCTCCAGGGCCGCGACTTCGGCCTCCGCCTCGTGGCGTCGCTCCCGGTGGGCCGCGAGGGCCTCCTCCAGCTTCTTCAAGCGGTGTCCCTGGCGGGCCAGTTGGCCGCTGATCGCCGCCATCGCCTCCGGCACGCTCCCGGCGCTCTCGTCGACGTAGGCCGTCAGCGCGCCGCGCTCCCGCGCGATCTGCTCCAACTCCCGCACCAGGAAGGTCTTTCCGACGCCCGCGTTGCCGTGGACGTGGAAGAGGAAGCGGTGCCGCTCGTCCTCCGGGGGAAGCTCCAAGTTCTCCCGGAACACAGCCCGTTCATCGCTCCGGCCGACGAAGCCGGCCCGTCTGCGCCGCCCGATCAGCTCCTGCATCGACGGCCGTGCCTGCGCCATCCGTACGCCCGCCCTTCCCCCCAGAGGCCCGCACCTCATTCTGGCGCAATGACCACGTGAGAAGTCGGCTGCCGGCAGGGGAGAATTCAGCCATGACCACCACCCCCACACGCACCACCGGCCTCAGCCTGGCCGCCGGCGTGCTCACCGGCATACTCGCGCTCTACATCGCCCTCGTGGCCCTCGGGAACATCACCGACTTCGGAACGAACCAGCAGTTCGTACGGCATGTGCTGGCGATGGACACCACGTTCAAGGACTCCGACCTGATGTGGCGGGCGATCACCAGCACCGCTCTGGAGGACACCGCGTACGTCGCGATCATCGTGTGGGAGACGGTGGCGGCCCTCGTGCTCGTCTGGGGCACCTGTCTGTGGGCGCGGCGCGATCACGACCTCGCGCGGCGCGTCTCCACCTACGGGCTGCTGATGCTGCTGCTGCTCTTCGGCGCCGGGTTCATCGCGATCGGCGGTGAGTGGTTCGCGATGTGGCAGTCGAAGACCTGGAACGGGCTGGACGCCGCGACCCGGATCCTCACCCTCAGCGGGGTCGCGCTGATCGTCAACCAGCTGCCGGGCGGCCGGCGTGACGCGGACGCGACCGCGACTACTTGACGACCGCCACCGTGAGGCCCTGCTCACCGAAGGACCACAGCGCGGCTCCGTCCTCCTTGTGCATACGGATGCCGCCCAGCTTCTTGCCCTCCGCGGGCGGCGGCGAGGCGCCGTCCAGGGCGTTGGAGAAGGCTATGTTCACGCCGGACACCTTGGTGAAGTACATCACGTGCTCGATCTCCACGCCGTCCGAGCCCTTCAGGGACTGGGTGCGCAGGGTGATCGAGTACCGGCCGGGCTGCGGGCTCACCGTGCCCGGCCACACCGCGAAGGTCCCGGCCGCCTTGCCGGTCGCGTCGACCAGCCACACCCGCTGCCGGGAGAGGGAATAGACGATCCGGCGGCCCTGTCCGGACGCGTCCGGCAGGGCCGGCGGTGCCGAGTGCTGCGGGGCCTTGGGCGCATGGGCGTGCGGCGACGCGGACGCGCCGGGCCGGACCACGGCGGCCGTGGGATGCGGCCCGTGGTCCGCCTGTACGGCGAGGGCGACGACGGCCGCGGTCGCCCCCGCTGTCAGACCGGTGACCCAGGCCCAGGAGGGCAGTCGGGCAGCCACGGGTACGCATCTCCTCCGCTACGGGGCCCCTTCTCGGATCCGGGGTCGGATCATCGTACTCAGTCCCGGCTCAGTCCAGGACCGGCAGCAGGTCCGGCAGATGCCCGTCGGAGGCCCGCGCCGCCCGCTGCCGCTCCTCGGGGACCTCGCCGTAGAGCGTCGTACGGGGCTTCGCCGGGCGGCCGGCCGCCTCGGCCACCGCCACCAGGTCACGGACGGACTTGTACGAGCCGTAGGACGAGCCCGCCATGCGGGAGATCGTCTCCTCCATGAGGGTCCCGCCCAGGTCGTTCGCGCCCGAGCGCAGCATCTCCGCCGCGCCCTCCGTGCCCAGTTTCACCCAACTTGTCTGAATGTTCGGGATGTGCGGGTGGAGCAGCAGCCGCGCCATCGCCGTCACCGCCCGGTTGTCCCGCGAGGACGGGCCGGGCCGCGCGATGCCCGCCAGGTACACCGGCGCGTTGGTGTGGATGAACGGCAGGGTCACGAACTCGGTGAAACCGCCCGTCTCGCGCTGGATCCGGGCCAGCGTGCGCAGGTGGCCCAGCCAGTGGCGGGGCTGGTCGACATGGCCGTACATCATCGTCGAGGACGAGCGGATGCCCAGCTCGTGCGCCGTCGTGATCACCTCGATCCAGGTGGCCGCCGGAAGCTTGCCCTTGGTCAGCACCCAGCGGACCTCGTCGTCCAGGATCTCCGCCGCCGTGCCCGGGATCGAGTCCAGGCCGGACTCCTTGGCCGCCGTGAGCCACTCGCGGACCGACATGCCGGTGCGTGTCGCGCCGTTCACCACCTCCATCGGCGAGAACGCGTGCACGTGCATGCCCGGCACCCGCTCCTTCACCGCCTTGGCGATGTCGAAGTACGCCGTGCCCGGCAGGTCGGGGTGGATGCCGCCCTGCATGCAGACCTCGACCGCGCCCACGTCCCACGCCTGCCGGGCGCGGTCCGCGACCTGCTCCAGGGATAGCGTGTACGCATCCGCGTCCGTCCTGCGCTGGGCGAAGGCGCAGAAGCGGCAGCCGGTGTAGCAGACGTTGGTGAAGTTGATGTTGCGGGTGACGATGTACGTCACGTCGTCGCCGACCGCGGTCTTGCGGACGTCGTCGGCCACCTGGCACAGCGCGTCCAGCGCGGGTCCGTCCGCGTGCAGCAGGGCGAGCGCCTCGGCGTCGGTCAGCCGCGTCGGGTCGTCGGCCGCCGTGCGCAGCGCCTGCCGCACGTCCCCGTCGATGCGCTCCGGCGCCATGCCGGGGGCCGCCGCCTCGCGCAGGGACTCCCAGTCGCCGTACACCTCGTCGAAGTCGTCACGCCGGTCGGCGCCGCGCCCCTCGGTGTCGATGGTGCGGTGCAGATCCGTGCGCCCGGTCGGCACGAAGGCCTCCTCGGGCTCCTGCCACGGGCGGCCCTCGACGGCCGCGTCCGCCAGGGCCAGGCCCGTCTCCGGGTCGGCCAGCGCGCTCACGTGCGGGCGCAGGCGCGGATCCAGCCAGGGCTCGCCGCGCCGCACGAACTCCGGGTAGACGCAGAGGCGTTCCCGCATCTCGAAGCCCGCCGCCGCCGACTTCGCGGCCAGCTCCTCGATCTGCGGCCAGGGACGTTCGGGGTTCACGTGGTCGATGGTCAGGGGCGACACCCCGCCCCAGTCGTCGATGCCGGCGCCGATCAGCCGCCCGTACTCGGAGTCGACCAGGTTCGGCGGGGCCTGCAGACAGGCACTCGGGCCCATGATGTGCCGAGCCACCGCCACCGTGGCGACCAGGTCGTCCAGTTCGGCGTCCGGCATGCCGCGCATCGCCGTGCCGGGCTTGGCGCGGAAGTTCTGGATGATCAGCTCCTGGATGCCGTGGTAGGCCCGGGAGACCTTGCGCAGGGCGAAGAGGGACTCCGCGCGCTCCTCGTACGTCTCGCCGATGCCGATCAGCAGCCCGGAGGTGAAGGGAACCGAGGAGCGCCCCGCGTCCTCCAGCACCCGCAGCCGGACGGCCGGTTCCTTGTCCGGGGAGCCGTGGTGCGGGCCGCCGGGCTCGGACCACAGCCGGGTCGCGGTGGTCTCCAGCATCATGCCCATGGAGGGCGCGACCGGCTTCAGGCGCTGGAAGTCCGTCCACGTCAGCACCCCCGGGTTGAGGTGGGGCAGCAGGCCCGTCTCCTCCAGGATGCGGATGGAGACGGCCCGGACGTAGGCGATGGTGTCGTCGTAGCCGTGCGCGTCGAGCCACTCGCGCGCCTCCGGCCAGCGGTCCTCGGGCTTGTCGCCGAGGGTGATCAGGGCTTCCTTGCAGCCGAGCGCGGCGCCCTTGCGCGCGATGTCGAGCACCTCGTCCGGGGACATGAACATCCCGTGCCCGGCGCGGCGCAGCTTGCCGGGGACGGTGACGAAGGTGCAGTAGTGGCACTTGTCCCGGCACAGCCGGGTGAGGGGGATGAAGACGCTCTTCGAGTAGGTGATGACGCCGGGCCTGCCCGCCGCCTCCAGGCCCGCGTCCCGCACCCGGGCGGCGGATGCGGCGAGGTCGGTCAGGGCCTCGCCGCGGGCCTGCAGCAGCACCGCCGCCTCGGCGGCGTCGAGGGCGACGCCGTCCCGGGCGCGTTTGAGGGCGCGACGCATGGAGTTCTCGGTCGGGCCGGTTCCGGAGGTCGCGGAAGTCGTCATCCCTCGAGCATACGTAGCCCCTGATCAGTGCCGTGGGCCCAACCGCGCCTACAGGAAACTCCCGTACGCGTCCAGCACCCGCAGCACCTCCGCCTCCTCCGCGGGCGGCAGCTGCACCACCACCTCCTCGACGCCCGAGTCGGCGTACCGGGCGAGCTTTCCCGGGCTCGGCAGCACCGCGTACGGCACCACCTGCAGCGCGGCCGGGTCCCGGCCCGCGTCCGCCCACACCGACCGCAGGGCGGGCAGCGACTCCGCCAGCCCGCGTCCGCCGATCGGCATCCAGCCGTCGGCGTACTCCGCGATGTGCGCGAACAGCCCGGGCCCGGCGGCGCCGCCGACGAGCGTGCGGGGGCCGGTCACCGGGCCGCGCGGCTTCTGCACCGGCTTGGGATGGGCGTGACTGGCCCGCACGCTCCCGAACTCGCCCTCGTACGCCGCCGGCTCCTCGGACCACAGGGCGCGCATCAGGGCCATCCGGTCCCGCACCAGCTCCCGGCGGGTGCGCCAGACGACTCCGTGGTCGGCGGCCTCCTCCACGTTCCAGCCGTAGCCGAGGCCGAGGGTGACGCGCCCGCCGGAGAGATGGTCCAGGGTGGCGATCTGCTTGGCGAGGGCGATGGGGTCGTGCTGGGCCACCAAGGTGATCCCGGTACCGAGTCCGAGGCGTTCCGTGACGGCGGCGGCCTGCCCCAGGGCGACGAAGGGGTCGAGGGTACGGCCGTACTCGCGGGGCAGGTCGCCGCCGGCGGGGTACGGGGTCGTGCGGTCCACGGGGATGTGGGTGTGCTCGGGGAGGTAGAGGCCGGCGTAGCCGCGCGATTCGAGTTCCCGCGCGAGCCGGACGGGGGTGACGGTCTCGTCCGTGAGGAAGATCGTTACGGCGATGCGCATGGGCCATCGTACCGACTGGTAGGTCGCCGGGCACGGGTGCGTGCGGGACCGGTGTGGCTTGTTGCGCGGTTCCGGGCGGGCCCCGGGCGGGCTTACGTTGAGGGTGTGACGACGTTGCGCGGCACCCTTCCCCCCGGCTCACCCGACTACGTCCACCTCCCCGTCGAAGTCCCGCCCGGCACCCGCGAACTGCACGTCTCCTACAGCTACGACAGGTCCCCCGGCAACGCCCTCGACATCGGGCTCTTCGACGAGCGCGGGGCCGCGGTCGGCGGGCCGGGGTTCCGGGGATGGTCCGGCGGGGCCCGTACCGAGTTCTTCGTGCGGGCCGACGACGCGACCCCCGGGTATCTGCCGGGCCCGCTCCGCCCCGGCACCTGGCACATCGCGCTCGGCCCGTACACCGTGGCCCCGCAGGGGCTGTCGTACGAGGTGACCGTCACGCTGACGGCGGGAGAGCCCGGCGAGACCCCCCGGCCCGTCCATCCGCCCTCCCGCGCCCGGGGCCGGGGCCGGGACTGGTACCGCGGCGACTGCCATCTGCACTCCTGGCACTCCGACGGCCGCCGCACCCCGGCCGAGATCGCGGCGCTGGCCCGGGCCGCCGGGCTGGACTTCGTCAACAGCTCCGACCACAACACCAACGCCTCGCACGCCCACTGGGCCGACGCGGCCGGTGACGACCTGCTGGTGCTGCTCGGCGAGGAGGTGACCACGCGGAACGGCCATGTGCTGGCCCTCGGCACCGAGCCGGGCACCTTCGTCGACTGGCGCTACCGGGCCAGGGACGACCGCTGGGCGCACTTCGCCCGGGAGATCCGCCGGGCCGGCGGTCTGGTCGTGCCGGCCCATCCGTACGCCGACTGTGTCGGCTGCTCCTGGAAGTTCGGGTTCGCGGAGGCGGACGCGGTCGAGGTGTGGAACGGGATGTGGACGCCCGACGACGAGATCGCCCTGGCGGCCTGGGACGGCCTGCTCGCCGCCTCCGTCCGGGACGGCGGGGGCGGACGGGACGGCTGGCTGCCCGCGATGGGCGACAGTGACGCCCACCGCGATCCGGACGTGGTCGGCCATCCCCAGACGGTCGTCCTCGCCGACGATCTGACCCGGGAGGCGATCCTGGACGGCCTGAGGGCCGGCCGGTCGTACGTGGCCGAGTCGAGGACCGTCTCGCTGGACTTCACCGTCACGGCCGGCGGCGGCGAACGGGCGGGCATCGGGCGGCGGCTGGCGGTGGCGCCCGACACCCCGGTGACCGTCCGGCTGGAGGTCTCGGGCGCCCCGCGCTGTTCCGTCCGGCTCGTCACCGACCAGGGCGTGCGGTTCACCGGCGATCCGCTCCCGGTGTCCGGGGCAGGCACCGTGGAGTGGCGTACGACTCCGGACAACTCGGCCTATGTACGGGCGGAGTTGCGGCACGAGACGGCGCTGGGTCCGGTGCCGGGGGCGATGGCGGCCTTCACCAATCCCGTCTTCCTCGGCGCTACTTGATCTGCCGCGCCGCCCACTCGGCCCACTCGCGGCGCATCGCGTTGAACCGCAGGCCGTACTCCAGGGCGATGTGGTCCTGGACGCCGACGACCTCGCCGCGCCGCCGGTGGCGACGATCCACCTGCCGGGCCGGGTGCCGTTCGGCTTCCACGGCAACTGGCTGGCGGACACCGCGGACACGGGCGGCTAGGCGGAGCCCTCGCGGGTGGTCCGGCGCATCGCGATGATCTCGGCGACCGCCACCAGCCAGCGGGCGGCGCGGGTCTCCGCCTCCGGGGTGGCCGCGGTCTGCGCCGCCCCGGCCAGCCAGTCCCGCAGGATCGCGGCCGGCTCCGGGGACGGCAGCGGCTCGGGCAGTCCGGCGGCGTACGCCAGGCCGCCGGAGCGGACGATCTCGGCGACGAACACCAGCGAGCGCGGCAGGACGCCGAGCCGGTCGAGGGTGACCGCCGCGGCGATGGCGCCGTCGCCGAACAGGGCCGTGCGGAAGGCGTCCTGGGCCAGGCCGTAGCGCAGCAGCACGGCGACGTCGGTGTCGGCCAGCACCTCGTCGTCGGTGCGGCTTCCGGGGGCTGGGGACATGGGGGCCTCGGTTCCGGTCGTCCGGATCAGCGGACGGTGATCGTGAAGACGTAGAAGCCGGGCCCCGCATGGGAGTGCGGGTCGGCGGTCAGAGTGGGGTACGGCGACGGGGAGGCCGTGCCGCCCGGAGTGGGGCTCAGGGTGGACCGGTCGCGGGGGCCGGGGCCGGTGCAGGTGTCCAGGGGGCAGTGCAGCAGCCGCACCGTGGTCTTCCCCTTCGCCCGGGCGGTGAAGTCGAAGGACCGGCTACCGCCGGTACTGCCGACCAGGTCGCTGCCGTCGCCGGTCTCCCGATCACCCCGGTACTTCAGCACGGTCTTGTCCGGCCCGGGACCGGCGAGGAACCAGTGCTCACCCAGGGTCGCGGCCGAGGGGACGGTGAGGGAGAACTCCTCGCCCGGCTCGACGGTGACGGTCCGGTGGTCGAGGCCGTATGCGGCGGTGGTCCGGCCGGTCGGGCCGGGTTCGGCGGTCACGGACGGCGTACCGCTGGGACCGGTGGTGCCGCGTGAGGCGTCCTTCCCGCATCCGGCGAGGGCGAGCAGGCAGAGCAGCACGGCCGGGCCGAGCAGTGGTGCGCGTGAGGTCATGGTCGGTCTTCGGTTCCTCGGTCTCTTCAGTCCTGCGGCAGGTGCACCGCGTAGGCGCCGGGCAGCCGGCTGTCGCTGGCCTTCGCCATGCCGCCGTTGACGAAGTCGTCCTCGCTGACCCAGGTGGTCTGCCCCCACGGGTTGTAGATCTCCAGCTTGTCGCCCTCCTGGCCGACGATCATCATGGAGTGCCCGTGACGCGTGCCGTCCGCGTCGTACCCCTCGGCGTCGAAGGGCACCGGCTTGCCGTCCGCCACCGCCTTCTCGATGTCCGGCAGGATGCCGCGCCGGGAGTCGGCGTCCCGTACCTCGTGCAGCTGGTAGGAGCTTCCGGTCTCCGGGCTGATCTCCTTGTTGGAGATCTCGGACTGGCCCTTCAGGTCCATGCCGTCCCAGTTGGCGCCGCCGTGGCCCTCCACGTGCATCCGGTGCTGTTCGGCTATCAGCCGCTGCCGGAAGGCCGTCGGGTCGTCCTCCCGCCCGCTCGGGCCGCCGGTGAGTTGCAGGGCGTAGACGGGGTCGACCATGGCGCGGGCGGTGACCGTGGTGGAGGCGACACAGGTGCCCTCCTGGCCGTCACCGCCCTGGGCCCATTTCTGGCCGTCGAAGCTCTGCAGGTCGGTGTTGACGTTGGCGCCGTTGCCGGGGTCGGTCCCCATGTCCTTGAGGCTGTCCCCCTCGGTGACGATCGGCGACAGGTGCCGCTGCAGCCAGGCCGCGTCCTTGCCGTGGATCTTCCCGTCGAACGCCTCGATGTCCTTGACACCGTGGCCCGCGGCGAGGGACTTCATCAGGTAGGCCTTCTCCTGCGGCGTCTTCGCACCCGCCAGCAGCTGGTCCATCCGGGCCCGGTCGCCCGCCGAGAGCCGGTCCATGGCCCGGCCCGAGCGTTCGAGGTCGCTCGCGGTGAGGATCTCGTTGTAGTCGGCCGCGCCGTCCTTGCCGCTGGTGTCGGCGAGCATCATCCGGTCCACCGCGGAGAGCTGACCGGTGTGCATCTTGCCGGTACGGGCCTCGGCCGCCCACTTGTTCAGGTCCCGGGCGGCGGCGCGGACGGCGTCGTCCGCGGTGACGGCGGCCTGGTGCATCAGACCGACCCCGTCGGCGGCGAGGGTACGGCCCGCGGTCAGGGCCGCCTTCCGCTCCGCCTTCTCCTGGTCCGTCAGGATCAGGCTGCCGAGGTCGAAGAAGCCGTCCCGCGGGCCGAGCCGCTGCTTCGCCTGCTGCATCTTGGCGCGGCCGTCGGTGTCCTGCTTCTTCGCCGTGCCGAGCGCGTCGGCCAGCGCGTGCAGCGCCTTCGCACCGCCGTGGAACGCGTCGGACATCCTGGTCGCGGCACGGGCCGCGGCGGCCACCCCGTCCGAGGCGAGGACGCTGGTCTCGCCGGCCCAGACCTCCGGCAGGCCCTTGCGGGCCACCTTGTCCACGCGGTCGTGCAGATCACCGGCCTTGTCGACCTGGCCGCGGTAGCGCTTGCCGAGCGACTCCAGCGTGGCCGTGTCGCCGGCCGGCGCGGAGACGAGGAGCGCGTCGTCGATCCGGTCCAGCAGATCGTTCTTGTTCCCGGCCTTGGGAATGCTCGTGCACAGGTCGGCCAGCCAGGAGCGGCGGCCGGCCGGGGTGTCCAGAGCTCCGAAGGGGTTCAGGTCGTCCAAAAATCCCATGAGCGGCCCGCCCTCAGTACTTCGTCAGGGACGACGGGCGGTCGGCGTGCACCGGCATGGTGGTGACGTACTCGTTCCCGACGGGCGTCGGCATCGTGGTGACGTACTCGTCGCCCACCGGCGTCGGCATCGTCGTGATCCCGCCGCCGATGCCCGCCCCGTCGGCGGACACGGCCGCGGCGCGCGTCCCCACGGTGTGGTCGGTGCCCTTGTAGGCGCGCTTGGCGAGGCCCACCTTGCCCGCGAGTTCGTGCAGCGCCGACTGCAGCGTGGACGCGTCGTCCAGCCAGGCCGCGGCGAACGCGTTGAACGCCGCCGCCGACTCGGGCCCGCCCAGGGCGTCCTGCGTGTAGCACAGGTCGGGGGAGATCGCCTGGTGGATGTGGCCCGCGTCGTCGCCCGCGCCGTTCAGTTCCGTCGCCTGCCCGGACATGCCGGACCTGACCGTGTAGCCGTCCGAAGACGCGCCCATCACGTTCCCCCGTTGCGTCGAATGATGACCGCGGGGGAGGCTAACACGCGTCCGTAGTACGCCCGTCCGCGCATCACAGGGCCCGCACGGGGACGACACACCATCCACGCGGGGCGCCCCGAGCGCGCCCGGAGAGCAGGAGAGCGACAGACATGTCAGGCCGCGCAGAACGCAAGCAGTGGGTCGTGACCCGCTTCCAGCGCTACCTCGCCAACCCGCTCAACCGGCGCCTGCCCTTCCAGACCCTGCTGGAGACCACCGGCCGCAGCTCCGGCCTCCCCCGGCAGACGCCGGTCGGCGGCCGCCGGGTCGGGGACTCCTTCTGGCTGGTCTCCGAGTTCGGCCTGAAGTCGAACTACGTCCGCAACATCCAGGCCGACCCGAGGGTCCGTGTCCGCATCGCCGGCCGCTGGCACCACGGCACCGCCCACCTCCTGCCCGACGACGATCCCGTGGCCCGCCTGCGCGGCCTGCCCCGCTTCAACAGCGCGGCGGTACGGGCGTTCGGGACCGGCCTGCTGACGGTGCGGGTGGACCTGGAGCGGTGAACGCGCCGGCACACGGGGGGTGTAGCCCACCACCGCGAACCGGCCCCGCGGAGCCGCTCGCCGGCCTCACCCCGGCCACACGATCGCCTGCACCTCGCTGTAGGCGTGCAGGGCGTACGAGCCGACGTCCCGGCCCACCCCGCTCTTCTTGAACCCGCCGAACGGGGCCTCCATGTTGCGGCCGACGGTGTTCACGCCCACGCCCCCGGCCCGCAGCCGCCGCGCCACCCGGAAGGCCCTGGCGACGTCGCCGGACCAGACGTAGTCGATCAGCCCGTACTCGGAGTCGTCGGCGAGGGCGATGCCCTCCTCCTCGTCGTCGAAGGGGATCACCACGACCACCGGCCCGAAGATCTCCTCCCGGGCCACCCGCATGTCGTTCGTACAGTCGGCGAGGAGGGTGGGCGCGACGTAGAACCCGCGTTCCAGCGGCGGCCGTTCGCCGCCCGCGATCACGGTCGCGCCCTCCTTGCGGCCCAGTTCGACGTACGACTCCACGCGCGCCCGGTGCTCGGCGGAGATCACCGGCCCCACGACGGTGTCCGGCTCGCGCGGATCGCCGACCTTCAACCGGGCCGCGTACGCGCCGAGTTGCTCGACGACGCGGTCGTACACCCCCCGCTGGGCCAGCACCCGGGTGGGTGCCGTGCAGATCTGCCCGCTGTAGAAGGAGAAGGTGGTGCCGATGCCGGCGACGGCCGAGCCGAGGTCGGCGTCGTCGAAGACCAGGGCCGCGCCCTTGCCGCCCAGCTCCATCAACTGGCGTTTCATGTCCCGCCCGCACACCTCGGCGATGCGCCGGCCGACGGCCGTGGAGCCGGTGAAGCTCACCATGTCGACGTCGCCGGAGGCCACCGCCGCCTCCCCCACGGCCACGTCCCGCCCGGAGACCACGTTCACCACCCCGCGCGGCACCCCGGCCTCCTGCAGCGCCTCCGCCATCCGGTAGACGGAGAGCGGGTCCTGCGGGGCAGGTTTCACCACCACCGTGTTGCCCATGGCGAGGGCCGGGGCGACCTTGCCGGCCGGGTTGGCCCACGGGTTGTTGTAGGAGGTGACGCAGGTGACGACGCCGACGGGCTGACGCAGGGCCAGCGCACCCATCACGCCCGCCCGGCCCATCGGGCCCGCCTCGTTGATCTGCGGGGTGACGGCCCACTCGGCGGGCTCCACCCCGGCGTACCGGCGGAACCGGGCGGCGGCCACCCCGACCTGCATGGCCCGCGCGGTCCCGGTCGTCGCCCCGGACTCGGCGCGGGCCAGATCGGCGTACGGCACCAGCCGCTCCCGGATGATCGCGGCGGCCCGCCCCAGCACCGCCGCCCGCTCCTCCGGCCGGGTCCGCGACCACGCCCCGAACGCCTCACGGGCCGCCGCGCAGGCCGCCCGCGCCTGCTCCGCCGAGGCCTCCGGCGCCCAGCCGGCGGTCTCCTCGGTGGCCGGGTCGGTCACCGGGTAGTGCCCGCGGTCCGGCTCCACCCACTCCCCGCCGACGAACAGCCGCTGCCCACCGTCCGCCGGCTCGGGGGGCGCGCTCACCTCGTACTCACCGTCCGTGTGTCGGTGCCGGACCGCAGCACCTTCCCCGGTACGGCCCCGGTCACCGCGTCGTCCCGGAGCACCTCGACCCCGCCCACCCACACGGCGCGCACCCCGATCGCCTTCGAGTCCAGCCGCGGGCTGTCCCCCGGCAGGTCGTGCACCAGCCGGGCCTGTCCCGCGTCGATCCGCTCCGGGTCGAACAGCACGAGGTCCGCGTGCCAGCCCTGCCGCACCTGGCCCCGCTCACGCAGCCCGAACAGCCGCGCCGGATCGTCGGTCAGCATCTTCACCGCCCGCTCCAGCCCGACCAGCTTGCGTCCGCGCAGACAGTCCCCGAGGAACCGGGTGGTGTACGGCGCCCCGCACATCCGGTCCAGGTGCGCGCCCGCGTCGGAGCCGCCGAGCAGCACGTCCTCGTGGCTCCAGGTCTCGGCGCGCAGCGCCCAGGAGGCCGGGTCGTTGTCGGAGGGCATCGGCCACAGGACCGTACGGAGATCGTCGTTCGCGCAGATCTCCACCAGACAGCTGAAGGGATCCTGCCCGCGCTCGGCGGCGATGTCCCGCACCACCCGCCCCGTCAGCCCGCGGTTGGCCTCGCTGTAGGTGTCCCCGATGACGTACCGCCCGAAGTTCGCGAGCCGCCGGAAGACACCCGCCTCCTTCGACTCGGCCCGCCGCAGCAGCTCGCTCCTGACCTCGGGGTCCCGGAGCCTGGCGATCCGCTCGGGCACGGGCAGTCCGAGGACCGGCCCCCACCCCGGGATGAGGTTCAGGGCGCAGAAGGTGCCCAGGGACATGTTCATCGGGGTCAGGATCGGCATGGTGAGCGCCACGATCCGCCCGCCCGCCTTCCGGGCCCGCTCGCTCGCGCTCAGCTGCCGGGGCACCCGCTCCGGCACGGCCGCGTCGACGGTCAGCACGTTCCAGTTCAGGGGCCGTCCGGCGGCGGCGCTCATCTCCACCAGCAGGTCGATCTCGTCGTCGCTGAACTGGTCCAGGCAGCCGGCGACGATCGCCTCGATCTGCGTCCCCTCGTGCTCACCGACCGCCCTCGACAGGGCCAGCAGTTCCTCCGGCCGGGCGTGCCGGGAGGCCACGGGCTGCCCGTCGCCGTCCGAGTGCGTACGGGACTGGGTGGTGGACAGCCCCCACGCACCGGCGTCCATGGCCTCGTGCAGCAGCCGCAGCATCGCGTCGAGCTGCTCCCCGGTGGGCTGCCCGCCGACCGCGTCCGGTCCCATGACGTGCCGTCGCAGCGCGCAGTGCCCCACCATGAACCCGGCGTTGACGGCGATCCGCCCCTCCAGGGCGTCCAGATAGTCCCCGAAGGAGTGCCAGTTCCACGGCGCCCCCTCCTCCAGCGCCACCAGGGACATCCCCTCCACCTTGGACATCATCCGGCGGGTGTAGTCGGCGTCCTCGGGACGGGCGGGGTTGAGCGGTGCGAGGGTGAAGCCGCAGTTGCCGGCGGCGACGGTGGTCACGCCGTGATTGAGGGAGGGCGTGGCGTACGGGTCCCAGAAGAGCTGGGCGTCGTAGTGGGTGTGGGGGTCGACGAACCCGGGGGCGAGGACGAGACCGTGGGCGTCCTCGGTGGTACGGGATTCTGCGGTGATCCTTCCGACGGCGGCGATGCGGCCGTCGCGCATGCCGACGTCGGCGGTGTAGCCGGGGGCGCCGGTGCCGTCGACGACGGTGACACCCTTGATCAGGTGGTCCAACATGCCCGGCTCCTCCTCAGACAGCCTGCCGGAACCGCGACGTCCGGTGCACGGGATCCGTGTCGATCTTGGGAATCACCTGCTCCCCGATCAGCCGGATGGTCTGCAGCGTCTCCTCCTTCGGCACCCCCACCGGCAGCCCGAAGCTCAGCTGGTCGGCCCCCGCCTGCTCCCAGCGCTTGCACTGCCGCAGCACCTCGTCCGGGTCCCCGCAGATCAGCAGCTCCTCCTCGATGAGCAGCTCCACGAACTCGGGTGTGTACTCGGGCAGCGTCTCCGGCCACTCGGGGAAGCCCTCGGGCCGCGGGAAGGTGTCGTGGTACCGGAAGACCAATGAGGGCAGGTAGTGCAGCCCGCCGTGCACGGCGATGTCGATCGCCTCGGCGTGCGTGGGCGCGCAGATCGCCGTGGTCGTCACCATCACGTTGTCGTTGACGAAGTCCCCCACCGGCTCGGCGTTCACGACCGCCGTCTTGTACTGCTCCAGCACCCACTCCATGTCGGAGACCTTCTGGATGCTGAAGCCGAGGACACCGAGCCCCTTCTTCGCGGCCATGGCGTACGAGGGCGGGGAGCCGGCCGCGTACCACATCGCCGGGTGCGACTTCCCGTACGGCTTGGGCAGGACCTTGCGCGGCGGCAGCTGCCAGTGCTTGCCCTGGAAGCCGACGTACTCGTCCTGGAGCCACATCTTCGGGAACTCGGCGATCGTCTCCTCCCAGATCTCCTTCGTGTAGTTCATGTCGGTCACCCCCGGTATGAACCCGAGGATCTCGTGCGATCCGGCGCCCCGCCCGCTGCCGAACTCGAAGCGGCCCTCGCTGAGGTGGTCCAGCATGGCGACCTTCTCGGCGACCTTGACCGGGTGGTTGACCTGGGCCAGCGGGTTGAAGATCCCGGAGCCCAGGTGGATCCGCTCCGTCGCGTGCGCCAGGTACCCCAGGAACACGTCGTTGGCGGACAGGTGCGAGTACTCCTCCAGGAAGTGGTGCTCGGAGGCCCAGGCGTACTTGAAGCCGGACTTGTCCGCCTGGATGACGTACTCGGTCTCCTCCATCAGTGCCTTGTGCTCGGCCAGCGGGTCGGTCTCGGCGCGCTTGCCCACGTATCCCTGTACAAAGAGCCCGAATTCCACAGCGGTTCACCGTCCCAGATTTTCTGACGCTCCGTCAGACATTGCCCGTCGGCCGACTGTCGCACCGGCCGCGGCGACCGTCAATAGCTGACGGCCAGTCAGATAACGCTGACCCCCGCCAGCCACCCGCCGTCGATCACGAACGGCTGCCCGGTGATGTACGACGAGTCCTCCGAGGTCAGGAACAGTGCCAGCCGGGCCACCTCCTCCGGCTGTCCGATCCGGCCGAGCGGCACGAGCCCCCGGTACAGCTCGTCCAGGGCCCGGCTCATCTCCTCCGGATCGGTGTCCGGGTCCAGCCGGGCCGGATTGGCCATCGCGGTGTCGATGGCCCCCGGGCAGATGGCGTTGACCCGGATCCGCCGGCCCGCCAGCTCCAGCGCGGCGACCCGCGTCAGCCCGAGCACGGCGTGCTTGGTGGCCGCGTACGTGCCGACGGCCGCCATGCCGGTCAGGGCGGTGTACGACGCGGTGTTGACGATCGTGCCCCCGTCCGCCAGCTCCGGCGCCACGGTCTTCATCCCCAGAAAGCAGCCGACCTGATTGACCTGCACGACCTGCATGAACTCGTCCAGCGGGGTGTCCACCAGCGCGTTGAATCGCAGGATGCCCGCGTTGTTCACCAGCCCGTCGATGCGCCCGTACGCCTGTTTCACCGCCCCGACGGCCTCCCGCCAGCCCTCCTCGGTGCCGACGTCGAGATGCACGTACAGCGCGCCTATCTCCTTGGCCAGGGCCTCCCCCCGGTCGTCCAGCACATCGGCGACGGCCACCCGCGCGCCCTCCGCCCGGAAGAGCCGCGCCTCCTGCTCGCCCTGCCCGCGCGCCGCCCCGGTGACGATGACGACCCGCCCGTCCAGCTTGCCCATGACAGCCTCCTCAGTTCAGGTGGGGCGCGACCTCCGCCCCGAACCGGCCGATCTGCTCGATCAGTTCGGTACGGCCGCGGCTGCGGAACCGCACCTGGATCAGGTCCACACCCATCGCCCGGTACGCCCGCAGCGACTCGGCGATCTCCTCCGGCGCCCCGCTGAGCGTGCGCCGGCCGACCTCCCAGCCGGGCCGGCCGACGTACAGCGGCTCGGTGATGGCGCCGACGGTGAAGGGCCCCGCGACCCGCTCCCTCTCCCGGAGTTCTCCGAGCCGGGCGATCTGCGCGGGCAGCCGGTCCCGCGGGTCCCCCTGCGGCAGCCAGCCGTCGCCCTTCAGCGCGGCCCGGCGCACGGCCGCGGGCGAGGAGCCGCCGACCCAGAGCGGGACGCGCGGCTGGGCGGGCCGGGGACGCTGGCCGAGGCCGGCGAAGTCGTACAGCTTGCCGTGGTGCTCGGGGAACTCCTCGGGCCCGAGGGCGGCCCGCAGGGCGTCGATCACCTCGTCCAGCACGGCCCCGCGCCGCTCGAAGTCCACCCCGAGGACCTCGAACTCCTCCCGTACGTGCCCCGCCCCCACCCCGAGGACCAGCCGTCCGCCGGAGAGATGGTCGAGGGTGGCGTACTGCTTGGCGGTGAGCAGCGGATGCCGCAGCCCGACGACGGCCACATGGCTGAGCAGCCGGGTCCGCCCGGTGACGGCGGCCAGGTGGGCGAGGGTGGCGACGGGGTCGTACCAGACCGTGCTCATGGCCGGTGCCAGCCGCCGCGGGATGGCCACGTGGTCGCAGGCGGCCAGGTAGTCGAACCCGGCCCGGTCCACGGCCCGCGCGACGGCGACCAGGTCCTCCGGTCCTGCGCCCGCCTCCCAGCCCTCCGTGTACAGGGTGCTCTGCGACTGGACGGGCAGCTGGATGCCGTAGCCGAGACTCACGCGGACCCCTTCCAGAGGCCTTCGTCGGTCAGCCCGAGCAGCTCGATGGCGTTCCGCCGGACGATCCGCTCCACCGTGTCCGCAGGCAGATGCCCCATCTGCGCCTCGCCGACCTCGCGGGACTTCGGCCAGGTCGAGTCGGAGTGCGGGTAGTCCGTCTCGTACAGGACGTTGCCGACCCCGATGGCGTCGAGGTTCTTCAGCCCGAAGGCGTCGTCGAAGAAGCAGCCGTAGACGTGCTCGGTGAACAGCTCGGACGGCGGCCGGAGCACCTTGTCGGCGACCCCGCCCCAGCCCCGGTTCTCCTCCCACACCACGTCCGCGCGCTCCAGGATGTACGGGATCCACCCGATCTGCCCCTCGGCGTACATGACCCTGAGGCCGGGGAAGCGTTCGAACTTCCCGCTCATCAGCCAGTCCACCATCGAGAAGCAGCAGTTGGCGAAGGTGATGGTGGAGCCGACGGCGGGCGGTGCGTCGGCGGAGGTGGAGGGCATACGGCTGCTGGAGCCGATGTGCATGGCGACGACCGTGCCCGTCTCGTCGCAGGCGGCGAGGAACGGGTCCCAGTCGTCGGTGTGCACGGACGGCAGCCCGAGGAACGGCGGTATCTCGGAGAAGGCGACGGCCCGGACACCGCGCGCGGCGTTGCGCCGCACCTCCTGGGCCGCCAGTTCCGGATCCCACAGCGGGATGAGCGTGAGCGGTATCAGCCGGCCCCGGGCGTCCGGCCCGCACCACTCCTCCACCATCCAGTCGTTGTAGGCGCGGACGCAGAGCAGGGCGAGCTCCCGGTCCCTGGCCTCGGTGAAGGTCTGCCCGCAAAAGCGCGGGAAGGTGGGGAAGCAGAGGGCGGACTGGACGTGGTTGACGTCCATGTCGGCGAGCCGCTCGGGCACGTCGTACGACCCCGCCCGCATCTGCTCGTACGTGATGACCTCTAGCCGGATCTCGTCCCTGTCGTACCCGACGGCGGTGTCGAGGCGGGTGAGCGGGCGGCGCAGGTCCTCGTAGACCCACCAGTCGCCGACCGGACCGTCGTCGCTGCCGGGAGTGCCCATGACGGGCCTGAAGCGCCCGCCGAGGAAGGACATCTCCTTCAGCGGGGCGCGGACGACACGGGGCCCGGTGTCCCGGTACCTCCTCGGCAGCCGGTCCTGCCACACGGTGGCGGGTTCGACGGTGTGGTCGTCGACGGAGATGATCAGCGGGAACTGTGTGGTCTCCATGCGCCTCACGGTAGCGCCGATCTGACGGTCCGTCAGCTACTCGCGTCTCTCGTTGGCACCTGGCGCGCCTCCCGTCCGCGCCTCGTCCGCGTCCCGACCGCGTCTCGTCCGCGCCCCCGTCCGCGTCCCGTCCTTGTCTCGGCCGTGCGAACAGGATGTGAGGGGTTTGTGGACTGAAATGCACCGGCCTGTGATCGGCGTCTCCGACGGCTGACGGAACCGGCCGGAACAAGGCAAACTGACGGGGTTGTTCGTGATGCCGAGGGGGACGAACGCATGGACGGTGGGCCGCGAGTGCCTGAGCAGCGGCGTCCCGACTCCGTGACCGTCACGGAGCCGGAGGCGCTGCGGTTCGGCGTGCTCGGTCCGGTGCGGGCCTGGCGCGGCGAGGAGCAGATCGGCACGGGCTCCCCACAGCAGCGCGCCCTGCTGGCCGCCCTGCTGCTGCGCGAGGGCCGCACGGCCACCGCGGCGGAACTCATCGACGCCCTCTGGGGCCCCGAGCCGCCGTCCCAGGCACTGGCGGCGGTCCGCACCTACGCCTCCCGCCTGCGCAAGGTGCTGGACCCCGGGGTGCTGGCCAGCGAGTCCGGCGGCTACGCGGTCCGTGGGCTGCGCGACGGCGCCCTCGACCTGGCGGTCGCGCAGGACCTCGCCGCCCAGGCGGACAAGGCGCGGGCAGGCGGCGACCTCGGCCGGGCCCGTACGGTGCTGAACCAGGCGCTGGACCTGTGGGACGGCGAGGTCCTGGCAGGCGTGCCCGGCCCGTACGCCGAGACCCAGCGGGTGCGCCTGGAGGAGTGGCGCCTCGGCCTGCTGGAGTCCCGCCTGGACATGGACCTGGAGCAGGGCTGCCACGCGGAGGCCGTCTCCGAACTGACCGCCCTCACCGCGGCGCACCCCCTGCGGGAGCGCCTGCGCGAACTGCTGATGCTGGCGCTGTACCGCAGCGGCCGCCAGGCGGAGGCGCTGGCCGTCTACGCCGACACCCGCCGCCTGCTGGCGGAGGAACTGGGCGTGGACCCGCGTCCCGGCCTACGGGACCTCCAGCAGCGCATCCTCCGGGCGGACCCGGCCCTGGCGGAACCCTCGGCCCCCGCGTCGGAACCCTCCACCACCCCCGTACGCCCGGCCCAACTTCCCGCGTCAGTGCCCGACTTCACCGGCCGCTCCTCCTTCGTGCACGAACTGAGCGAGGTGCTGTCCTCGGCGTCTGAGGCGGAGGCGGAGGGCCGGGTGATGGCGGTCTCGGCCCTGGCCGGCATCGGCGGCGTCGGCAAGACGACCCTCGCGGTCCACGTCGCGCACCGGGCCCGCGCCGCCTTCCCCGACGGCCAGCTGTACGTCGACCTGCAGGGCGCGGGACCGCGCTCCGCCGAACCGGAGACGGTGCTGGGCTCCTTCCTGCGCGCCCTGGGCACCGCGGACTCCGCGATCCCGGACTCCCTGGAGGAGCGGGCGGCCCTGTACCGCTCGGTCCTGGACGGCCGCCGGGTCCTGGTCCTGCTGGACAACGCCAAGGACGCGGCGCAGGTACGCCCGCTGCTGCCCGGCACGGAGGGCTGTGCGGCCCTGGTGACCTCCCGCGTCCGCATGGTCGACCTCGCCGGCGCCCACCTGGTCGACCTGGACGTGATGTCCCCCGAGGAGGCCCTCGCCCTCTTCACCAAGATCGTCGGCGAGGAGCGGGTGGCGGCGGAACGCGAATCCGCCCTGGACGTGGTCGCCGCCTGCGGCTTCCTCCCCCTGGCGATCCGCATCGCAGCCTCCCGCCTCGCGGCCCGCCGCACCTGGACGGTCTCCGTCCTCGCGGCGAAACTCGCGGACGAACGCCGCCGCCTGGACGAACTCCAGGCCGGCGACCTGGCGGTCAAGGCCACCTTCGAACTGGGCTACGGCCAACTGGAACCGTCCCAGGCCCGCGCCTTCAGACTGCTGGGCCTGGCCGACGGCCCGGACATCTCCCTGGCGGCAGCGGCAGCGGTGCTGGACGTGGCGGTGGAGGAGACCGAGGACCTGCTGGAGGCCCTGGTCGACACGTCTCTGCTGGAGTCAGCGGCACCAGGACGGTACCGCTTCCACGACCTGGTCCGACTCTACGCGCGTGCCTGTGCGGAGAGGGACGAGGAGGCGTCTGGAGAGCGGGCGGAGGCGTTGTCGCGGCTGCTGGATTTCTATCTGGCGACGGCGGTGGGCGTATACGCGATAGAACGGCCCGGAGATCGGACGGTCCTTCATCTGACGCCGACGTCCTACAAGGGCCTCACGTTTCCGGGGCGGTCGGAGGCCCTCGACTGGCTCTTCGCGGAGGCGCAGTGCGTGCTGGCATGCGCCAGGCAGCAAGTGACCGGCAGCGGACTCCGCCGTGCCGTCGACCTGCTGTGGGCCGCGAAGGATCTGGCGGAGTCGGGAGCGAACGCCAAGCAATACGAAGCAGCGGCGAAGGCTCTGCGGGACGCCGCGCAAGAGGACGGTGACGTGCGGGCAGAAGGCCGTGCCCGCACGGCGCTTTCCAATGTCCACCTGGCCGCCGGACGCTACTCCGAGGCGGACGAGGAGGCTCGATGCGCCGTCGCGCTCGCGTCCGAAGCGGGCGATGCCGCTCCCATCAGCTGGGCATCCACGGATCGGGGGATCATCTCCCTCAGCCAGGGCCGGTACGAAGAAGCTGAGAAGTTCCTCACCACGGCCAGGGACGGCTACCGGGCGGACGGCAACAGACCCGGCGAGGCCAACTCGCTGTGCAATCTCTCGCGTCTCTACGAGCGCATGAACCGACCCTCCGAAGCGGTCAGTCTGGCCCAGCAAGGCGTCGACATCTTCCAGCAACTCGGCATGACCTTGCGCCTCGCGAACGGCCGTTATGCGCTAGGCGTCGCGTTGATCCGAGCCGGACGTCCTTCCGAAGGCCTGGTGCAACTGTCGGACGCCCTCGACATGTTCAAAAGCAACAGGCAACGGCTGTGGGAGGGGACGACTCACTTCCGCATCGCCCAACTCCACCTGACCGCCCGACGCCCTGCTCAGGCGGCGCAGCACGCCGAACAAGCGCTGGCCATCGGCTTCATCGGCGGGGATCTGATCCGAGGCAATGTGCTGAACACGCTGGGCAAGAGCCTTGACGCGCTCGGCCAGTCGGACCGGGCAAGGGCCTGCTGGCAGGAGGCTCTGCTGTTGCTGGAACAATCCGGAGCGCCGGAGGCCTGCGAAGTACGTCGCCTGTTGGCGCCGATGGAAGCACCCTGACCCCGGCCGGCTACGGCGTTCATCAAACGTTTATGACCGCCTGACAAGGTTCATGCAACGGTCCGACGCGTCGGGGGACGTCCGGAGCGTTCCGAGCCCACGGGGGGTGGGCTCCTGGCATGCGCCTCTGTCCGGCGATACTCGGGGGAACCGCCGGACAGAGGCACCTGACTCTCTTGAACACCACTCCCAGGGGAAGCCTGAACATGAGCAGCATCGAGAAGCAGCCGACAGACGTCACCACCATGGAGAACCACGCTCCCATGCCGCCGGCTCTCACCGAGACCACGAAGCAGGACGTCCAGACGCCCGCACCGGCAGCCGACGACAAGATCATCACGCTCGAGAACCACGCACCCGTCCCGCCCGCCCTGGACCTGGACGCCAAGTAGACCTCCATCCCGACGGGGACCGGCCGCGGCGGCGCCGAGGGGGAGCCGCCGCGGCCGAGGCGTGTCCGGGCGCAAGATCCAAGCCGTTCTGCGGCGGAAAGTGTTCGAACCTATCGAACAATTGCGGACGGCCGCCGCCGCTACCTCGACTTCCTGTTCCGGGCCGAGGGGCTGGCCGTCGAGATCGAGGGGTACGCCTACCACGGCACCCGCGACGCCCACCGCCGCGACATCGCCCGCTTCAACCAGCTCCTCCAGTGTCCCGAGATCCGCAGCTTGCTCCGCTTCACCGCGGAGGACGTCTTCCACCGGCCTGCTGGGATGGTCGCGGAGGTGAGGGGCGCGTTGGCAGCGCTGGGTGGGGTGGGGAGGTGAGGGTGGGTCGGGGCGGCGGCTGGGGCTGATTTGCGCTGAGGGCGCTGGAAAGTTGCCGTTGGGCCGCTCGGCGACGGGGGGCCAGGTCGCCCGGGCTCACGCCCGTCCCCGCAGCACCCCCTTCACCACCTTCCCGCTCGCGTTCCGGGGTAGTTCCCCTACGAATTCCACCGACCTCGGCACCTTGTAGTTCGCCATCTCGCGGCGGGACCAGGCGATCAGGTCGTCGGCTGTGAGGACCGCGTCCGGGCGGCGGACCACGAAGGCCTTGCCGACCTCGCCGAGGCGGGGGTCGGGGATGCCGATCACCGCCACGTCCGCCACGTCCGGGTGGACGCCGAGGAGTTGCTCTATCTCCGCCGGGTAGGCGTTGAAGCCGCCGACGATGAACATGTCCTTGATGCGGTCCGTGATGCGCAGGTTGCCGGACGCGTCGAGGGCGCCCACGTCGCCCGTGTGCAGCCAGCCGTCCGGGGTCACCGTCTCGGCCGTCGCCGCCGGGTCGTCGTAGTAGCCGCGCATCACGTTGAAGCCCCGGACCAGCACCTCCCCCGTCTCACCGGGGCGCACCGGGCTGCCCGTCGGGTCCGCCACCCGCACCTCCGTGCCGGGGATCGCCCGGCCCGAGGTGGAGGCGATCACCGACGGGTCGTCGCCGCGGCGGCACATCGTGACGATGCCGCTCGCCTCCGAGAGGCCGTAGGCCGTGAGGACCGTCTCCACGCCCAGTTCCCCGCGCAGGCGTTCCACCAGGCGCAGCGGGACCACCGCCGCACCCGTGACCACCAGGCGCAGGGCGGAGAGGTCGTGGGCGGCGCGGGACGGGTGGTCCAGCAGCGACTGGTGCAGGGTGGGCGGGCCGGGCAGGACCGAGATCTGTTCCGCGGCTATGTTCGCCAGGGCCGTCTCCACGTTGAACACCGGCTGCGGGACCATCGTCGCCCCGCGCATCAGGCAGGCGATCACCCCGGCCTTGTAGCCGAAGGTGTGGAAGAAGGGGTTCACGATCAGGTAGCGGTCCGTGGTGCGCAGGCCCGCCAGGTCCGTCCAGATCTCGTACGCCCGCAGCGTCTGCGCGTGGGTGATCACCGCGCCCTTGGGGCGGCCCGTCGTACCCGAGGTGTAGATGATGTCCGATGTCGATCCCCCGTCCAGTTCCGCCGCGCGCGCGTGCACCTCGGCCGCCGGCACCCCCTCGCCTCCCGCCAGGAAGTCCTTCCACGTGCGGAAGTCCGGGGGCGCGTCGTCCGACAGGACGACCACCTCCTTCAGGGCCGGCAGGGCGGGGAGAGGGGAGCCGTCCGCCGGGGCTCCCTCGGCCGCCGCGCGGCGCAGGGACGCCACGTACGACGTGCCCAGGAAGGTGCCCGTCACGAACAACAGCCGGGCGCCGCTGCGGCGCAGTACGTCCGCCGCCTCCGCGCCCTTGAAGCGGGTGTTGAGGGGGACCAGCACCGCGCCCGCCGTCACCGCGCCCAGGGCCGCGACGATCCAGTCCAGGGAGTTGGGTGCCCAGACCGCGACCCGGTCGCCGGTGCGCACGCCGCTCGCGAGGCAGGCCGCCGCCGCGCGCTCCACCCGGGCGCCCAGTCCGGCGTACGTGATCCTCGTGCGCCCCTCGACCACGGCCTCGGTGTCCGCGTACCGCTCGGCCGACCATCGGACCAGGTCGGGGATGGTCTCCCAGTCGCTCATCGCAGGCCCCCTGTACGGCGTAGCTGACTGACCGTCAGATTAGCTGTAACCTGACGTTCTGTCAGGAGAGGGGGACGGTCATGGCAGGAACCGGACTGAAGGACGCCACCGCCATCGTCGGGATAGGACAGACGGCCTTCGCCAAGCACCTCCCGGAGGACGAGAAGACGCTCGCCTGCCGAGCCGTGCTGGCCGCGCTGGACGACGCCGGCGTCGCACCGGGCGAGGTCGACGGGCTCGCCTCCTACACCATGGAGGAGACCGACGAGGTGGAGCTGGCGAAGGCCGTCGGCTTCGGTGATCTGACCTTCTTCAGCAAGGTGGGGTACGGGGGCGGCGGGTCCTGTGCCACCGTCGCCCATCTCGCCGCCGCCATCGCCTCGGGGCAGGCCACCGTCGGTGTCGCCTGGCGGTCGCGCAAACGCGGGTCGGGGCCCCGGCCGTGGACCAGCACGGCCGTGCAGCTGCCCACCCCGGGCCAGTGGACCCGGCCCTTCGGGCTGCTCCGGCCCGCGGACGAGATAGCCATGCTCACGCGCCGCTACATGCACGAGTACGGCGCCACCCGCGATCACCTGTTCAACGTCGCCCTCGCCTGCCGGAACCGCGCCAATCAGAATCCGGCGGCGGTGATGTACGAACGGCCGCTGACCCGGGAGATGTACATGACCTCCCGGTGGATCAGCGAGCCGCTGTGCCTCTTCGACAACTGCCTGGAGACGGACGGCGCCCTCGCGTGCGTGATCGTCGGCAGGGAGCGGGCGCGGGACTGCCGCCGCGCACCCGTGTACGTCCACTCCGCGGCGCAGGGGCTGCCCGCCCAGCACCACGGCATGGTCAACTACTGGAACGACGACCCGCTCACCGGACCCGCCTGGACCGCCGCCCGGCACCTGTGGAAGCACGCCGACTTCACCCCTGACGACGTGGACGTGGCCCAGATCTACGACGCCTTCACCGCCCTCATCCCGCTGTCCCTGGAGGGGTACGGCTTCTGCGGCAGGGGCGAGGGCGGGGCGTTCACGGAACACGGGGCCCTGGAGATCGGGGGGCGGCTGCCCCTCAACACCGGTGGCGGCGGGCTCAGCGAGGCCTATGTGCACGGCTTCAACCTCATCAACGAGGGCGTGAAGCAGCTGCGCGGGACGAGTACCGCCCAGGTGCCCGGCGCCGCCACCTGTCTCGTCACCGCCGGTGAGGGAGTGCCCACCTCCGCTCTGCTGCTGAGGAGTTGATCCGCGATGCTGAGTCCGGTCACCGACGCCGACGGCGCCCCCTTCTGGGAGTACGCCGCCCGGGGTGAGCTGCGCGTCCAGGTCTGCGGGGGCTGCGCCGAGCCGCGGTTCCCGCCCCGGCCCTGCTGCCCGCACTGCCAGTCCTTCGCGGCCGAGTGGCGGCCGGTGTCGGGGCGCGGGCGCGTGTGGTCGTACGTCGTGCCGCATCCGCCGCTGCTGCCCGACTACGCGGCGCAGGCGCCGTACAACGTGGTCGTCGTGGAACTGGAGGACGCGCCGCGGATCCGGCTCGTGGGGAATCTGGTGGCCCGGGCCGGTGCCCCGCTCGACTCGCTGGACCTGAACCGGGTCCGGATCGGGGCCCGGGTGCACGTCGTCTTCTCCGACGGGGTGCCGCAGTGGGTGCCGGCGACATGAGCGCCGTCCGGCTCGACGTCGACAAGGAGAGCGGCGTCGCCGTCGTCACCCTCGACCGGCCGGAACGGCTCAACTCGATCGATCTGGAGACGGTGGAGCAACTGATCGCCGTGTGGCGGGGGTTGCGGGCCGACGACTCCGTGCGGGCCGTCGTGCTCACGGGGCACGGCGAGCGGGCGTTCTGCACCGGAATCGACCGGGACGTCGTCGTACCGCAGCCGTCGTCGCCGTACATGCAGGACGATCCGCTGCTGTCGGCCGGGCCGAAGGCGAACGATCTGTGGAAGCCCGTGATCGCCGCCGTGCGGGGGATGGCGTGCGGGGGTGCGTTCTATCTGCTCGGGGAGTGCGAGTTCGTCGTCGCCGATCCGACGGCCGTGTTCTTCGATCCGCACACGACGTACGGCATGGTCAGCGCCTACGAGTCCGCGCTGATGGCCGCGCGGATGCCGTACGGGGAGGCCGCCCGGATGATGCTCATGGGGACCGCCGAGCGGATCTCCGCCCGGCGGGCCCACGAGATCGGGCTCGTCTCCGAAGTGACGGAAGAGGGCGGCGCGTTGGCGGGTGCCGTGCGCTGTGCCGCCGTCATCGCCGGGTATCCGGCGGAGGGGGTGCAGGGGACCGTACGGGCGTTGTGGGCGGCCCGGGAGGCGGGGCCGGCCCAGGCGTTCGCCCAGGCCCCGCACCTCATCGCCCTCGGCAATCTGCCCGCCGAGCGCCAGGCGGAGCTGTTCGCGGGGCGCCGCCGGGAGTTCCGGGTGCGGTGAGGGGCCTCAGCTCACGGTGACGGGCCTCAGCGCACGGGGTAGGCGTCGGGCTGGGCCTCGCAGTGGTCGAGGGTGCCGATGTCGTAGTCCTCGCCGAACTGCACCTTGACGGTCCTCGTGCCCTTGGCGGGCACCGACACGTCCGTGCTGCCGAAGGAGATCGTGATGTCGTCGGCGTCCACGAAGTTGACCCGCGCCGTGAACCTGCCCTTGTGGTCGGACGGGTTGGTGACCTCGACCGTCGCGTAGGGCTTCTTCTCGGTGGCGCAGCTCACCAGCTTCACGGTGCCGTATCCCAGCGCGCCGTTGCCGCTCGTGGCGGAGGGCGAGGTGGGGGTGGACCGGTAGGTGGGCCGGCGACGGTAGGTGCCCCCGCCGCCGCTGCCGCTCGTCCCGCTGCTGTCGTCGTCGTACGAGCTGCCGCCCGAGGTGGACGAGGACGAGGAGTCGTGGTCCTGATGGGAACTGCTGCAGCCCCCGCCGCCCGAGCCGCTGTGGCGGCTGTGGTGCCGGCCGGAGGAGAAACCGGTCAGGCCGAGGACCACGAAGGTCAGTACGGCCGTGAACCTGAGCGTGCGCGTCCGTGTCGACATGGGCATGACGCCACCCTACCCACCACCGGCCGCATCCCATGGCGGGTGTCCGGCACCGGGGGTAGCGTCAGCCCTGGGACGGCCGCCGTCCGGAGCCCTTCCGTGTACACCGGTACGACGGCCGTCACGCAGCACGCGGCACGGCCGTGACGAAGCACGCGGCACGACCTTCAGTCAGCACGCGGCACGCGGCCCCGCGCGGCCTCGCCCAGGGCGCCGTTCACGCCGTCCGCGCCGTGCCCGTCCCCTTCTCCGCGTCCAGCGCGTACACGCACCGGTCCTTGCTGCACGCGTACACCACGCCGTCCTTGACCACCGGCGAGCCGGTGATCTCGCCGCCGGTGGCGAGCTTCCAGCGCAGCCGGCCGTCGTCGGACTTGAGGGTGTACAGGAGGTGGTCGGTGGAGCCGAAGTGGATGCGGCCCTCGGCCACGGCGGGGGCGCCCACCACGTCACCGCCCGCCTGGAAGCGCCACTTGGGCGTGCCGGTGACCGCGTCCAGCGTGTACAGGCCCTTGCCGCTGCCGACGTGGACGTGCCCCGCGGCGACCAGGACCGGCTCGATGGAGGAGCGGGCCTCGGTGGCGATGCGCCAGCGGTCGCGGCCGTCGGTGGCGTCGAGGGCGTAGACCGTGCCGAGGTAGTCGGCGAGGTAGACGCCGCCGCCGGTGACGGCCGGGCCCGGCACGAAGGCCGGCGGGCACAGGAAGACCGCCGGGGCCTCGAAGTGCCAGCGCACCATGCCGCTGACCGCCTCGATGGCGAGGACGCGGGTGCCCGCGGAGACGTAGACGTAGCCGTCGTCGGCCGGGGCGAGGCGGACGGGTACGCCGCCGCAGGAGGCCGCGTCGCCGATGGGGTACGACCAGCGCTCGTCGCCGGTGCGGGCCTCCAGGGCGCGCAGCCGGGCGTCCTGCCAGACGTAGACGGTGCCGTCGTGGACGACGGGGCCGGCCTCGGGGGACTCGAAGTCGGTCTGGCAGCCGGTGATCTCCCACAGCTTCTGCCCGCCGGCGGCCTCCCATGCCTGGACGCCGCCGCCACGGGTGCCGGTGACGACCGTGCCGTGGTCGGCCTGGAGGGAGTAGACCCAGGCGTCCGTGGACAGCCGCCACAGGTCGGTGCCCTCGCGGGCGTCCAGGGCGAACAGGGTGGGACCGTCGGAGGCGTGGATCCGGCCGTCGGCGACCGCCATGGACCAGGCCACGTCCCGGGTCTTGAAGCGGCGGCGGCCGGAGGCCACGTCCAGGGCGTGCACCTCGAAGGAGGTGACGTAGACCAGGTCGCCGTCGACGGCGGGGGTGCCCCAGACGTCGTTGGACATGCGGAACCGCCAGGGGCGCCAGCCGTTCGCGGGCTCCGGGGGCACCGGCG
This sequence comes from Streptomyces sp. NPDC051133, assembly GCF_040682635.1. Taxonomy (NCBI): domain Bacteria; kingdom Bacillati; phylum Actinomycetota; class Actinomycetes; order Kitasatosporales; family Streptomycetaceae; genus Streptomyces; species Streptomyces sp. NPDC051133. The sequence continues at coordinate 167,719 of NZ_JBFBBK010000009.1, read as the reverse complement.
GGGCGGCCGGCACGGCGGGGTCGGCGCCGGCCAGGCCGGGGCGCGGGCGGGACCAGCTGGCGACCAGGCCGGCCTCCGGAGGGGGCGCCTTGACGGCGGCGGCGCGGGCGTCGGCGACCCGGGGGCCGGGGCCGATGGGCACCGCCGCGCCGGCCAGCCGGACCGGGCCGGTGTCGGGCGCGGCCACCGGGGCGGGGGCGACGACGGGGTCGTACGACGGCGGCGGGGGCACGGCCGCCCGGCCGCCGCTGCGGGGGCCGCCGGTCGGGGCCGCGGCCGGCTTGGCGGCGGGGCGCCCGCCGCGGCGGGACTCGATGAGGGCGACGGCCTTCTCGGGCAGCCAGGCGGAGGCGGTGCCGCTGTCGTCGGAGCCGGAGCCGAACAGGTGGGGGGCGAGCTGTGCCTGGAGGTCGGCCGGGGAGGGGCGGCCCGGGGCCTCCATCTGCATGCAGAGCTCGATCAGCGGGCGCAGCTCGTCCGGGAGGCCGGCGAGGTCCGGGCCCTCGCGGAGCAGCATGAAGACGGTCTCGACCGGGTTGGCGCCGTGGAACGGCGGGTGACCGGTGGCCGCGAAGACCAGCATGGAGCCGAGCGAGAAGACGTCGCTGGCGCCGGTGACGCTGCGGGAGTCCTTGGCCTGCTCCGGGGACATGTAGGCGGGGGTGCCGACGGCGACGTTGGTCATGGTCAGGCGCGTGTTCGAGACGCCCGACGCGATACCGAAGTCGATCACCCGGGGGCCGTCCTCGACCACGAGCACGTTGGACGGCTTGAGGTCGCGGTGGACCAGGCCCGCGCCGTGGATGGACTGCAGGGCCTCGGCGACGCCCGCCGCGAGCCAGCGCACGGCCTGGGCCGGGAGGGGCCCGCACTCGTTCACTATCTCCTCGAGGGAGGGCGCGGGGACGTAGGCCGTGGCCAGCCAGGGCACGGCGGCGCGCGGGTCGGCGTCGACCACGGCGGCCGTGTAGAAACCGGAGACCGCGCGGGCCGCCTCCACCTCGCGGGTGAAGCGGACCCGGAACAGCTGGTCCTCGGCCAGCTCGGTGCGCACCGTCTTGATCGCCACGCGCCGGCCGGACGCCGAGCGCGCGAGATAGACCAGCCCCATGCCGCCGGCGCCCAGCCGGCCCAGCACCTCGAACGGCCCGATCCGCCGCGGATCGTGCTGCGTCAGCTGATCCACCACTTGCCTGCCACCTCCCCGTACGAGCCGCGCCACCCACATATGTACGCGACCGAAGTGCAGCGTCTCACCACCGCACCGCCCTGGTGGCACGCACCCCGATTCTTCCTGGCCCGGCCGCTGGTTGCGAACCGGGTGACACTCGGGGTGTCTCATGCCCAATCCCCCCAAAATGGACGGATCAGCGTTGGAGCAGTGCGAAGGACGCCCCCTGATTGTCGGTGACGACGGCCACTCGTCCGTACGACGTCTCGAAGGGTGGCACCTGAACCCGCCCGTCCAGCCGCTGCACCGCCCCGAGCGCGTCGTCCAGATCGGTGACCCGGAAGTGAGTGACGAAGTGCGGGGGCATCTCGGCCGGGAAGATCTCGGTGACGGCCGCGCGCCCGAAGTCGGGCTCGGCGTCGGCGCCGAACAGGGCGTCGTGGAAGAGGCCGCCGTAGAAGGTGTTGGCGGCGGCGGTGTCCCGGGTGTACAGCTCGGCCCAGACGAAGGCGCCGGGCTCGTGCCGCCGGCCGAAGCCCGGGTGGGTGCCCGGCTGCCACAGCCCGAAGACCGCGCCCTCGGTGTCGGTGGCCAGGGCGGCGACGCCGAGGTCGCCCACCGGGAACGGCGCCATGACCACCTGCCCGCCGGCCGCGATGATCCGCCGGCCGAGGGCCGTGGCGTCGGGGGTGGCGAAGGAGACGGTCCAGACGGTGGGCATACGGCCGTCGGTCTTGGGGGCCAGCGAGGCGACGGGCCGCCCTGCCAGCAGGGCCCACACGGAGGAGCCGTACGCGTCCTCGAAGGTCCACCCGAAGAGCTCGCCGTAGAACCGCTTGCCCGCCTCGACGTCGGGAAGCTCGGCGTCCACCCAGCAGGGGACGCCCTCCGCGTATGCCTCTTCGTTCCCGGATGCCCTGTTTTCGGCCATGCCGTCAAAGTAACCGGGCCGCACGCACCCCGCAGACCAGGCACACCACTCCCAGAGCACCCGTGCACCCCATTTGCAGTCGGCCGAATCGCGCTCCGATCACCCCTCGGTAAGCTGACGGCATGACAGGACAAGTGCGTACCGTCGACGGCCGCGTGGCCGGTCGGCGTGGGCAGGCGACCCGGCAGAAGCTGCTCGACTGCCTCAGCGAGATGCTCAGCTCCTCCCCCTACCGGGACGTCAAGGTCATCGATGTCGCCCGGAAGGCGGGCACTTCGCCCGCGACCTTTTACCAGTACTTCCCGGACGTCGAAGGCGCCGTCCTGGAGATCGCCGAGCAAATGGCCGCCGAGGGAGCCGGGTTGACCGAGCTGCTGGCGGGCCGCAGCTGGGCCGGGAAGTCGGGCTGGCAGACCGCGCAGGAACTGGTCGACGGCTTCCTGGAGTTCTGGCGGAAGAACGACGCGATCCTGCGCGTGGTCGACCTCGGGGCGGCCGAGGGCGACAAGCGGTTCTACAAGCTCCGCATGAAGATCCTGAACTCGGTGAACAACTCCCTCGCGGACTCCATCACCGAACTGCAGTCCAAGGGCAGGGTCGACAAGGACGTGAACCCGGCGGCGGTGGCCGGCTCGCTGGTCGCGATGCTCGCGGCGGTGGCGGCGCACCAGAAGGGTTTCTCGTCCTGGGGCGTGAAGCAAGCCGAACTCAGGTCCAATCTGGCCCTGTTGGTGCACCTGGGCGTGACCGGCAAGAAGCCGAGCAAGTAGCGCGGCGGCCTCCTTCCCCGGCTCCGGCCGGCTCTTCCCAGCTTTTTCAAGACCCCAAGTCCTGTCTGGCAGGCGGTGGTTCACCCCGGTGAGCCACCGCCTGCGCTGCTATGCGGGCAGTGGCCGGTCCTGCACCACGTGCTTCATCACCAGCGTCGACGTCAGCCGCTGCACGCCCGGCAGGGTGGCGAGCCGCTCGTCGTAGAGCCGCTGGAAGGCGGCGAGGTCGGCGGTGGCGACCCGCAGCAGGTAGTCGGGCTCGCCGAACAGCCGCTGGGCGTCCAGTACGTGCTCCAGCTCGCTGACCGCCCGCTCGAACTCGGCGACGGTGTCCCGGTCCTCCTGCCGCATGGACACGAAGACCAGCGCCTCGAAGGTCAGCCCGAGGGCCGCCGCGTCCACCACGGCCCGGTAGCCCTGGATGGCGCCGGAGCGCTCCAGCTCGCGCAGCCGGCGGTGGCAGGGCGAGACGCTCAGGCGCACCCGGGCGGCCAGCTCGGTCACGGTCAGCCGCCCGTCCTGCTGCAGCTCGGCAAGGATTTTCCGGTCCACGTCGTCCATGGGGAAGATTCTCCCCCACCGCCGGGGATGGTGAGCAAACTTCGGGAACACCTTCGGGCCATTCAAGCCTAATGTCGCCCCCATGGACTCGGGACTGCTTCTCTCCTTCCTCGGCCTGGATCTGCTGCTGGTGTGTGTACCGGGTGCCGACTGGGCGTATGTCATCGCCACCGCCCTGCGCGGGGCCTCCGTGCCGCGCGCGGTCGCGGGCCTGGTCTGCGGCTACGCCCTGCACACCGGGCTGGCGACGGCCGGGCTCGCGGTCCTGGTGGCGGGTTCGCCACAGCTGCTCGACGTCCTGACGGTGGCCGGTGCCGGGTATCTGCTGTGGCTCGGGTGGGGGGTGCTGCGGCGCCCGGCGATCCCGGGGGCCGCGGACGGGGCGTGCGCCCCGGAAGGGCGGCTGTTCCTGCGCGGTGCCACGATCAGCGGCCTGAACCCCAAGGGCCTGCTGCTGTACCTCTCCGTCCTCCCCCAGTTCCTCACCCTGCGCGGCGCCCACCTGCCCGTCCCGGTGCAGACGGCGGCCCTCGGCCTGCTCCACATGGCGTGCTGCGCGGCCGTCTATCTGACGGTCGGCGTCCTGGCCCGCGCGCTGCTCGCCGCGCGGCCCACGGCGGCCCGGGCGGTGACCCGGACGTCGGGGGCGGCGATGCTGGGGATCGGCGCGTTTCTCCTGGCGGAGCGCCTGGCGACGATCTAGGTGTATTGACCTGAAGCGTTGTTCACGCGGCTGATCGGTGGGTGGCCGCCGAGTGCGGTGTGGCAGCGCGACGCCGGCCGTCCGCGGGCGCGTCGCGGCGGTTCGCGCCCACGCGGTGTCAGCCGCGGCTCGGACGCGGCCCCGCGCCCCTTCCGGGCGCTGCGGTGATCCGGAACAGACGGATCTCCCGCTCCACCCGGTCCTGGTACGCGGCGTACGGCGGCCAGAACGCGAGGACCGCCCGCCAGGCCGCCGCCCGCTCCTCCCCCGTCAGCAGCCGGGCGGTGACCGGGACGTCCCGCCCCTTCCAGCTGATCGAGGCGTCCGGGTGGGCCAGGAGGTTGTGCGTCCAGGCCGGGTGTCCGGTCCGGCCGAAGTTGGAGCCGACGAGCAGCCAGCCCTTGCCGTCCTCCTCGGGCATGCAGGCCAGCGGGGTGCGGCGGGGCAGCCCGCTGCGGGCGCCGGTGGAGGTGAGGATCACGCCGGGCAGCATCTGGGTGCTGAGCAGGTACCGGCCCCGGGTCAACCGGTGCACGGCCCGGTCCAGGACCGGGATCACATGCGGGGCTACCTTCGCGAACGCCCGGGTGGACGACACCTTCTGCACCAGCCGGACACCGAGGGCGGCGGCCATCAGACGGTCACCTCCGCGCCCGCGAACAGCCCGGCCGACTCGGCGGCCCGGTCCCGCAGCCGGTGCGCCGGTCCGAAGAGCAGCTCGTCCCCGGCGGCCCGCTTGAAGTACAGGTGTGCGTCGTGCTCCCAGGTGAAGCCGATCCCGCCGTGCAGCTGGACGGCCTCGGCGGCGGCGCACCGCAGCGCCTCCAGCGCCTGCGCGAGCGCGAGCCCGCCGACCGGCCCGCCGGTGCCGCCCGCGCCGCCCGAGGCGTGCGCGTCGCCCGAGGCGTGCGCGCCGGCCCAAGCGGCGTAGTACGCGGCCGACCGCGCCGCCTGCACGCCCACGTACACGTCCGCCAGCCGGTGCTTGACGGCCTGGAAGGATCCGACGGGCCGCCCGAACTGCTCGCGCTGTCCGACGTACTCCACGGTCCGCTCCAGCACCCGGTCGGCCGCCCCCACGGCCTCGCAGGCCAGCACGACGGCGAGGCCGTCCCCGAGGCCGGCGAGGGCGGGGAGCGCGTCGGCGTCCTCCTCGCCCAGCAACTCGGCCCGCACGTCCCGCAGTTGCACCCGCCCTTGCGGCCGGGTGGCGTCGAGCGCGGTCTGCCGCTCCCGTACGACCCCCTCGGCGTCCCCCGCCACCAGGAACAGGCACGTCCGCGACCGGGCGAACCCCCCGGTGTGCGCGGCGACGATCAGCAGCCCCGCGCTGTGCCCGTCGAGCACCTGGTCGACCTGCCCGTACAGCTGCCAGCCGTTCTCCGCGCGCCGGGCCTGCACCCCGCCGGCCCGCCCGCCCCCGGCGGAGAATCCGCCGTTGTCGCAGGTCAGGGCTAGAGCCGTGGTGAGGGCGGGGCCGGGGACGGCGAGGGCGGCGGTGAGGGTGCCGGCGGCCAGGCGGGGCAGCAGCCCGGCGCGCTGGGCCTCCGTGCCCAGGGCGAGGATCAGCGGGGCGGCGAGGACGGCGGTGGCGAGCAGCGGGGTGGGGGCCGGCACCCGGCCGGTCTCCTCGCAGGCGAGGGCCAGTTCGGTGACCGAGCAGCCGACCCCGCCGTACCGCTCGGGCAGGGCGAGGCCCGGCAGGCCGAGCTGCTCGGCGAGGGCGGACCACAGGAGGGGGTCGTAGCCGGCCGGGCTGTCGACGGCGGCCCGCAGCTCCGGTGAGCCGCAGCGCTTGTGCAGCAGCTCGCGCAGGGCCCGGCGGATCTCGTCCTGCTCGGCGGTGAGGCGCGCGTCCATGGGCCTTCCCTCCATATCTGACGGGGCGTCATATTAGGGGGGCGGGAACAAGATGCCCAGAGGGAGGAGCCTGCTCATGAGTCGCGGGAACCGGAAGGTCGCCGTGGTCGGCGCGGCCCTGTCCGACTGCGGGCGCGTGGACGACGCGACGCCGTTCGCCCTGCACGCCCAGGCCGCCCGCCGGGCCCTCGCCGACTCGGGTCTGGACCGCCGCGTCCTCGACGGCTTCGCCTCCGCCGGCCTCGGCACCCTGGCCCCCGTCGAGGTCGCCGAGTACCTGGGCCTGCGCCCCACCTGGGTGGACTCCACCTCGGTCGGCGGCTCGACCTGGGAGGTCATGGCGGCGCACGCGGCGGACGCGATCGCGCGGGGCCACGCGAACGCGGTCCTGCTGGTGTACGGCTCGACCGCGCGGGCGGACATCAGGGCTGGCCGCCGCACGGGCGAGCTCTCCTTCGGCGCGCGGGGTCCGTTGCAGTTCGAGGTGCCCTACGGCCACACGCTGATCGCCAAGTACGCGATGGCCGCCCGACGCCACATGATCGAGTACGGCACGACGATCGAGCAGCTCGCCGAGGTGGCGGTCCAGGCCAGGGCGAACGCGGCGCTGAACCCCGGGGCGATGTACCGCGAGCCGCTCACGGTCGACGAGGTGCTGGCGGGTCCGATGATCGCCGACCCCTTCACGAAGCTGCACTGCTGCATCCGCTCGGACGGCGGGGCGGCCGTCCTGCTGGCGGCCGAGGAGTACGTACGGGACTGCCGTACGGCCCCCGTCTGGATCCTCGGCACCGGCGAGCACGTCTCCCACGCGACGATGTCCGAGTGGCCCGACTTCACGGTCTCACCGGCGGCGGTGAGCGGCCGCCTCGCCTTCGAGCGGGCCGGCGTCCGCCCCTCGGAGATCGACTTCGCGGAGCTCTACGACGCCTTCACCTACATGACCCTGGTCACCCTGGAGGACCTGGGCTTCTGCGCCAAGGGCGAGGGCGGGGCGTTCGTGGAGAAGGGGCGGCTGCTGGTACGGAACGGGGAGCTGCCGGTGAACACGGACGGGGGTGGCCTGTCGGCCCAACACCCCGGGATGCGGGGGCTGTTCCTGCTGGTGGAGGCGGTACGGCAGCTGCGCGGGGAGGGCGGGGACCGCCAGGTGCGGGCGCGGGACGGGGAGCTGCCGCGGCTGGGGGTGGCTTCCGGCACCGGGGGGTGGTTCTGCTCCTCGGGGACGGTGGTCCTGGGCCGCTAGGGCCGGTGGTCCCGGGCCGCTGGGGCCGGTGGCCCTGGGCCGCTGGGGCCGGTGGTCCCGGGCCGCTGGGGCCGGTGGGTGCTAGTCGTCGTCGCGGATCCTGCGCCAGATGCGGGTGCGGTGCAGGAAGTAGAAGGAGCCCAGCACGACGACCACCTGAAGCCCGATGGCGAGCAGCCAGAAGACCGCTCTGCTCTCCAACTCGTCCGTGAGGAAGGTGAAGTTCATGCCGAAGAACCCGGTCAGGAACGACAGCGGCAGAAAGATGACCGACACGATGGCCAGCCGGTTGATCACGCCGTTCTGCTCCCCCGCGACGAGGGACGAGTAGCTGGCCATGGCCCGGCGGGTGGCGTCCTGGAGCGACTCGATGTCGGCGAGCACCAGCCGTCCGGCGCTCTGGAACCCCTGGGCGGCCCTTTGCCGCGCCTCGGGGAAGGTGGGGCTCATCATCCTCCGGCTGAGGATCGTGTCGATCACCTGGAGGTAGGGCAGCAGCGCGTGGTGCATCACGGCGGACCGCCGGCGCAGCAGTGCCAGACGGCGGACCTGCTCGGGCTCCCGGTCCTCGAACATGTCGTCCTCGAGTTCCTCGGTCTCCAGCAGAGCCCGTACGGCGGCCCGGCGGAAGGTGTCCAGGGCCTCCTGGAGCACGAGGAAGAACGCGGCGACGCTGTCGGTGGGCCGCTCGTGCCGGAACGCGGCGGTGATGCCGTCGGCCAGGCCGACGTGTCCCCAGTGCACGGTGACCAGGAACCGCTCGGTCACGACCGCGTGGACATGGTCGACCCTGCCCTCGTGCACCACGGGCACGACGACACCGGCCCGGTCCCCCAGGAACTCGGCCCGCGCCGGCTCGTCCTTGCTCCCGAACCAGTCCAGTTCGTCGGCGTCCAGGCCCAGTTGGGCGGCGATCGGCGGCTCCGGCGCCGGCCCGTCCGCCGGCAGCTCGATGTCGACGGCCAGGAAGGCGGCCTCGGCCAGCCGCTCCCGCGCCTGCGAGAGGTCCGTACGGGTGACGGCCACCTCCGGCATCGACACCACCGTAACGATCATCGCCCCTCACCATCAGTCCCGAAGCCCGTGGCTCCGAGCGTCCCCGCCCGGTGGCGCACCCGCACCCGGAAGCACTCGTGTGCGTCGCGGGACGGCTGCCGAACGGATGACGCGGCCGGTGGTGATACTCAGGACATGGAAACGGATCTCCACGCACTGCTGAGGTCGCTGCGGGTATGGGACCCGGGCGTCACCGACCTGCGCCCGTTCGACCCTCGGACGGCGCCGCCCACCCCGTTGCCCCTGTTCACGAGCTGGTTCGCGGACGCCGTGCGGGCCGGGCAGCCGGAGCCGCACACGATGTCGCTGGCCACGGTGGACGAGGAGGGGTGGCCGGACGTGCGGATCGTGATGCTGCACGGCGCCGACGCGGACGGCTGGTCCTTCGCCACGCACGACACGAGCCGCAAGGGCAGGGCGTTGCGGGCCCACCCCTGCGCGGCCCTCGCCTTCTACTGGCCGGTGCTGGGCCGGCAGGTCCGGGTCAGGGGCCCGGTGACATCCGCCCCTTCCGAGGAGAGCCAGGCGGACCTGCACGCCCGCTCCACGGGCGCCCTCGCGGCGGCCCTGACCGGACGCCAGAGCGAGGAGCTGTCCTCCCTGGAGGAGCTGCGGCAGTCCTCGGAGACGGCCTGGACCCGGGCCCGCCGCAACCCGACCGAGCCCTCCCCCACCTGGACCCTGTACCGCCTCCACCCGGAATCGGTGGAGTTCTTCCAGGGCCATCCCGAGAGGCAGCACGTACGCCTGGAGTACCGCCGCACGGAGTTCGGCTGGAGCAGGGGGCTGCTGTGGCCGTGAGGCCCGTCCCTCAGTCCCCGAACTCCCACACCGTGAAGTCCGCGACCGCGCGGTAGCCGATACGCCGGTACAGGCCGTTGCTCGTCGGGTTCGCCAGGTCGGTGAAGAGGAGGATCTCCGGGACCCCGGAGTCCCTGGCCACGCGGCTCACCTCCGCCGTGACCGCTCCGGCGTATCCGTGGCCCCGCAGTGCGGGCGGGGTGTAGACCGGGGCGATGCGGACCTGGCCGGCGCTCTCCCGGGTGACCGCGGCCAGCGAGACGGGCGTGCCGTCGGGGGTCTCCCAGAGGGTGACACCGCCGTGGGCGATGCGGGCGTCGGCCCACTCGGCGGGTGCCGTGCCGATGCCCACTCCGGCCTCCCGGGCGAACTCCCCGCACCACCGGCCGACGAGATCACGGTCCGCCGGGACGGCCACGCGTGCCCGGCCCTGCGGCCGGGGTTCCGGGACGGCCAGCTCGGTCAGGCGGTGGAGGCGCTGCCGCTGACGGACGGCGCTCTGCGCGCCGGTGCGGCGCCGCCAGGACTGTGCGAAGGCCTCCGCCGTGTCCTGCTCGGCGGAGACGCCGCAGGCCCGGTGCCCCAGGTCCGTCAGCCGGGCGGCCAGGGCGTCGGCCTCCTCGCGCGTGAGCGGGGTGACGTTGAGGGGGAACGGCGGGGTGTGCAGCAGGGTCGCGCGGACCGTGCCGTCCGGCGTCGCCAGCGTGCCGAAGAGCGGCGGCCGCTCACCGTAGACGTGCGGTCCGCGCCTGCGCAGCGCGTCCGTCACCGACAGCGGCACGGTGTGCAGCGCGGGGCGGGAGCGCAGGAAGCGGCCCGCGCGGGCGAGGAAGTCGTCGAGGTCTTCCGTCAGGTGCCAGTTCTCCGGGCGCATACGGCCATGATCCGGCTCAGCTCCCTGCCCTGAACACCGGATTTCCGTCCCGGAACGCCACCCGCAGGGTCATGCCCGGGGACAGCTGTGCCTCGTCGCAGTCCGTCAGTTGCGTCATCATCCGGGGGCCCTCCGCCAGGTCGACGACCGCGGCGACGTAGGGGGTGCGGGTGGTGAAGGGCGGGAGGTCGTTGCGGTGGACCGTGGACCAGGTGTAGAGGGTGGCCCGGCCGCTCGCCTCCTCCCAGGTCACGTCGTCGCTCCAGCAGTGCGGGCAGAACTCCCGGGGGTAGTGGTGCGCCCGGCCGCAGGTGCCGCAGCGGCGCAGGAGGAGCACGCCCTCGGCCGCCGCCTCCCAGTAGGGGCGCGTGAAGGAGTCGGGCTCGGGCAGGCCGTGGCGTGCCCCGCTCATCGGAACCACCCCGCCCAGGCGTCCAGCGACCACGTCTGCCAGGACATGCCGAAGAACCCGACCAGCGAGATCAGCGCCATCATCGAGTTCTGGCCCTGTTCCGCCCAGTCGTGGATCATCAGGACGAAGTAGATCGCGTTCAGCAGCAGGCCGCCGATCAGGGCCGCCGGGGTGAGGAAGCCGAGGATCAGGCCGAGTCCGAGGGCGAGTTCGGCGTAGGCGACGACGTACGCCATCAGCTTCGGGTGCGGCTTCACCACCGTCTCGAAGCCCGTCCGCACCGGGGTCCAGCGGTGCTTCGCCGCCACGTCGGCCGCCCAGGCGATGCCGCTCCCCCGCTCGAACCAGGCCTTCTTGTCCTTGTGCCGCCAGCTCTCCAGCCACCACAGACCCAGACCGATCCGCAGCACCGCCAGCCACTGAGCGCCGTCCAGCCATATGGAGTCCATGAATCTGACGGTACGTCAGATAGCGGGTGTTGCCCACACCCGTGAGTCCGCCCCGAATCGTTCACAGAGGGCGGAGCCGGTGACGCAGGACGGCCACAACGACGCCGTACGACCACAAGCGGGCGTCCCGCGTCACCGGCTCCGCCCACTCCTCCCACACCCGTGATCAATCCGCAACCAATTCCGGTCTTGACCGAGACCCATCAACCGGGTGCGTGATTACGCTCCGGAGCATGGCCGACTCCCGTTCCGCTTCCGTCCAGCTCACCGCAACCCCCGCCGACCGCCCGGTCTATGTCATCGGCGCCGGTCCCGGCGGTCTGGCCGTCGCGTACGCGCTGCGGGCGCGGGGCATACGGGCCGTGGTCCTGGAGAAGGCCGACGAGGTGGGCGCCTCCTGGCGCGGCCACTACGACCGGCTCCGACTGCACACCACCCGGCGGCTGTCGGCGCTGCCGGGCCTGAAGATCCCGCGGAAGTACGGCCGTTGGGTGTCCCGTGACGACGTGGTGCGTTACCTGGAGAAGTACGCCGAGCACCACGAGCTGGAGATCGTCACCGGTGTGGAGGTCTTCCGCGTCGAGCGGACCGGGGACGGCACCGGCTGGCTGCTGCACGCCTCCGGCGGGCGGGAGCTGACGGGCAGCGCGGTGGTCGTCGCCACGGGCCACAACCACACCCCGCACCTCCCCGACTGGCCCGGACGCGCGGACTTCGGCGGGGAGTTCCTGCACGCCGACGCCTACCGCAACGCCCAGCCGTACGCCGGCCGTGACGTGCTCGTCGTGGGCGTCGGCAACACCGGCGCGGAGATCGCCGTGGACCTGGTGGAGGGCGGGGCCGCCCGGGTGCGGCTGGCCGTGCGGACCGTGCCGCACCTCGTGCGCCGCTCGACGCTCGGGTGGCCCGCGCAGTACTCGGGCGTGCTGGTGCGGCGGCTGCCGGTGGGGCTCGTGGACCGGCTGAGCCGGCTGCAGGCCCGGGTCGGTGTGCCGGACCTGTCCGCCCACGGCCTGCCGCGGCCGGACACCGGCCTGTACAGCAGGGTGAAGCAGGGTGCCATCCCGGTCCAGGACGTCGGCCTGATCAACGCCGTCCGCACGGGGACGGTGGAGATCGTCGCGGCCGTCGAGGCGTTCGAGGGCGGGGACCCCGGAAAGGTCGTCCTGGCCGACGGCAGCCGGATCGAGCCGGACGTGGTGATCGCGGCGACCGGGTACCGGCGGGCCCTGGAGGGTCTGGTCGGGCATCTGGAGGTGCTGGACGGGCGCGGCAGACCGGTCGTCCGGGGCGGCCGTGCGCCCGCCGGGGCGCCGGGCCTGTACTTCCAGGGTTACACCAACCCGATCAGCGGAATGCTGCGCGAGCTGGCGCTGGACGCCGGGAAGATCGCACGGTCCGTGGCCAAGGGGCTGCGCACCCGGCGGTAACTTTGCCCGTCCGACCAGTTCCTGACACTGCGTCAGTTCAGTAATCTGACAGGGCGTCAGTTTACTTTGCTGTCTCACAGGAGCGGGGCGGACCGATGCTTGGATCAACCCACGGCACCCTCACCACCGACTCCCGCCGGGCCCGGGTCATCGCCTGCGGCGAGCAGCGGCCCGGCCCCGCCGTCCACGGCCAGGTCGACGACCTCGACGTGAGCGGGCGCCCGCTGTACGCGGACGTGCCGGACCTCTCCCGGTTCTTCCGGCCCGAGTCCGTCGCCGTGATCGGCGCCTCGGACGCCGAGGGCCGGCCCAACACCGGGATCACCCGGCAGCTGCTGGCATGGGCCGAGCGGGTCGGCGCGCGGGTGCACCCGGTGCATCCCAGTCGCCGCTCGGTCTTCGGCGTCCCCTGTGTCGCCTCCGTCGCCAAGCTGCCCGAACAGGTCGACCTGGCCGTCCTGCTGGTGGCCGACCCGCTGCCGGTGGTGGAGCAACTGACCGAGGCCAAGGTGAAGTTCGCCGTCGCCTTCGCCTCCGGCTTCGCGGAGACCGGGGAGGCGGGCGCCGAGGCACAGGCGCGGCTCGCACAGGCCGTACGGCGCTCGGGCCTGCGGCTGCTCGGCCCGAACACCAACCTCAACGCCTTCGAGCGCTTCCGGGAGGATCTGACCGGCCCGGCGATCGCCCTGATCACCCAGTCCGGCCACCAGGGCCGCCCCGTCTTCGCCCTGCAGGAGCTGGGCATCCGGCTCTCGCACTGGGCACCCACCGGGAACGAGGCCGATCTGGAGACGTCCGACTTCATCTCCTGGTTCGCCGAACAGCCCGAGGTCGGCGCCGTCGCCTGTTACGTGGAGGGCCTGAAGGACGGCCGCGCCTTCCTGCTGGCCGCCGACCGCGCCGCCCGCCGCAAGGTGCCGGTGGTCGCCGTGAAGGTGGGCCGCACCGAGGCCGGGGCCCGTACGGCCGCCTCGCACACCGGCAAGCTCACCGGTGCCGACGACGTGGTGGACGCGGCCATGCGCCAGTTCGGGGTCGTACGCGTCGACGGCCTGGACGAGCTCCAGGACACCGCCGCCCTGCTGGCGCGGGCGCGGGCGCCGCGGGCGGAGGGGGTCGCGGTGTACTCCATCTCCGGCGGCACCGGCGCCCATGTCGCCGACCTCGCCACCGCGGCGGGACTGCACCTGCCCCGGCTCTCCGAGGCCCGGCAGGCCGAGCTGCACCAGTGGATACCGGAGTACCTGAGTGTGGCCAACCCGGTGGACAACGGCGGCCATCCGGTCGGGGACGAGCGCGGCCGGAAGATCATCGACGCGCTGCTGGCCGACCCGTCGATCGGGGTGCTGATCTGCCCGGTCACCGGCCCCTTCCCGCCGCTGAGCGACCGGCTGGTGGCGGACCTGGTCGCGGCCGCCGAGGAGACGGACAAGCTGGTGTGCGTGGTGTGGGGCTCGCCGGTCGGCACCGAGCCCGCCTACCGGGAGGTCCTGCTCGGCTCCGCCCGCGTGGCCACCTTCCGCACGGTCGGCAACTGCCTGACCGCCGTCCGCGCCTGGCTGGCGCACCACCGCTTCACCGCCGACTACCGCTCCCCCTTCGACGAGGCCCCGCGCACCCCGTCCCCCTCCTTTCGCAAGGCCGAGGCGCTGATGCGCCCCGGGCAGCAGCTCAGCGAGCACGCGGCCAAGCAGCTGCTGCGCGCCTACGGCATCCGGGTGCCGCGCGAGCAGCTGGTGACCAGCGCGGCGGGGGCCGTACGCGCCGCCGCACAGGTCGGATACCCGGTGGTGATGAAGGCCTCGGGCGCGCAGATCGCCCACAAGACGGAGCTGGGCCTGGTGAAGGTCGGCCTGACCTCGGCCAGCCAGGTCCGGGACGCCTACCGGGAGCTGACCGACATCGCCCGCTACGAGGGGGTCCCGCTGGACGGGGTCCTGGTGTGCCAGATGGTCGAGCAGGGCGTGGAGATGGTCGTCGGGGTCACGCACGACGAGCTGTTCGGGCCGACGGTCACCGTCGGTCTGGGCGGGGTGCTGGTGGAGGTGCTGCGGGACGCCGCCGTACGCGTTCCGCCGTTCGGCGAGGACCAGGCCCGCGCCATGCTCACCGAGCTGCGCGGCCGGGCCCTGCTGGACGGGGTCCGGGGGCGCCCGCCCGCCGACCTGGACGCCCTGGTGGAGGTGGTGCTGCGGGTGCAGCGCATGGCGCTGGAACTGGGCGAGCGGATAGCCGAGTTGGACATCAATCCGTTGATGGTGCTGCCCCGGGGGCAGGGCGCGGTGGCGCTGGACGCGCTGGTGGTGTGCCGGTGAGCGACATCGTCCACGAGATCGGCGGCCAGGTCTCCCGCATCACGCTCGCCCGCCCGGAGGCGCTGAACGCGCTCACCCCCGTCATGCGGGAGCGGATCATCGAGCTGCTGACGGAGGCGTCCGCCGACCCCGCCGTACGGGCGGTCGTCCTGACCGGGACGGGCCGCGGCTTCTGCGCGGGGGCCGATCTGCGGGGCGGTGCCGCGCGGGGCGAGCGGCTGCCCGGGGACGTGGCCCGCACCCTGCGCCAGGGCGCACAACGCCTGATCGCGGCCGTCCTGGACTGCGAGAAGCCGGTGATCGCGGCCGTGAACGGCACGGCGGCCGGCCTCGGCGCGCATCTGGCGCTCGCCTGCGACCTGGTCCTGGCCGCCGAGTCGGCCCGGTTCATCGAGGTGTTCGTACGCCGCGGCCTCGTCCCGGACGGCGCAGGCGCCTATCTGCTGCCCCGGCTGCTGGGCCCCCAGCGGGCGAAGGAGCTGATGTTCTTCGGGGACCCGCTCCCGGCGGCGGACGCGGCACGGCTGGGCCTGGTCAACCGGGTGGTGGCGGACGGCGAGCTGGAGGAGACGGCCCGCGAGTGGGCGACCCGCCTGGCCTCCGCCCCCACCCGGGCCCTGGCCCTGACCAAGCAACTGGTCAACGCCTCCCTCGACACCGACCGCCCCACCGCCTTCGCGGCAGAGGCGGCGGCCCAGGAGATCAACATGACGACCGAGGACGCCGGGGAGGGCCTGCGAGCGTTCACGGAACGCAGGGAGCCCAAGTTCGGGGGGCGATGAGACTTCCGACCTGACGAGTCGTCAGCTTCAATGGGAAGATGATGGGACACGCAGGGGCGGCGGCTGTCGCCGTCCGGTATCTGAGTACGGCTCCGCGGGCCGTGGAGCCGCTGCCGCGCCCCGAGTTGCGGTGTGTGCGGGAGGGTGAGCGGGCGCCGGTCGAGGCGGCGGAGTTCCGGCGGGTGCTGGGGCACTTCGCGAGCGGGGTCGCCGTGATCACGGCCCCGGCCGCCGACGGCATGGACGCCCCGGCGGGCTTCGCCTGCCAGTCGTTCTCCTCCCTCTCCCTCGACCCGCCCCTGGTCTGCTTCATGGTGGGCCGTACGTCGGCCACCTGGCCCCGTATCGCCCGTGCCGGGGTCTTCTGCGTCAACGTGCTCAGTGCCGGGCAGGGTGAGCTGTGCCGGGGCTTCGCGGTGAGCGGCGCCGACAAGTTCGCCGGGGTGGCGTACGACGCTGCCCCCGTCTCGGGCTCCCCGCGCCTCGCCGACGCCACCGCCTGGATCGACTGCACGGTGCACGCCGTCCACACCGGGGGCGACCACCTGATCGTCGTGGGCCGGGTGAACGCCTTGGGGACCGACGGTCCGGACGAGCCGCTGCTCTTCCACCGGGGGCGGTTCGGGCGGATCGGCGACTGAGTCCATCATCTCTGCATGACCTCATCGAACTCACGGGCCTGGATCGCCGGATGCGCGCTGGCGGCCTCGGTGTTCACGCTGGCCTCCTGCACCTCTTCCGGTGGCGCCGACGGCGCCACCCGTCCCTCGTCCGCGCCCAGTTCGTCCCCGACGGCGGCCGGCCCCTCCGAGCGGCAGCTCACCCAGCGGGCGGAGGATGCCCTCGCGGCCGTTGGCACCGGGCGCTTGTTCGAGAGCGGCGCCGAGCGTGTGACGGACGGCGTCCACAGTGAGGCGAAGCTGGACGCGGGTACGGCCTACCGTCTCAGCGTGGTCTGCTTCGGCAGTGGCAGCGCGCACATGACGCTCTCGCCGCCGAGCGCCGGTGCGCGGTCCGAGCTGCCGTGTGATCAGTCCGTGCTCCGGCGAAGGATCACGGCCACCGGGCGGCTGCGCCTCGACGTCGATGCCGCCGGCGGGGCCACCGGTGTGATCGCCTGGCGGATCGACACCGTCTGAGCGGAGCCGGCGGGGCCGCCCCTGCGCGGTGCGCGGGTTCAGGGCATGGCCGGCAGCGGGGGCGTCCGCCGGATCACCAGGGACATCAGGGCCGCCGCCGCGCACAGTGTGCCGGAGGCGTACCAGACGAGGTCGTAGGAGCCGAAGACGTCTCGGGCCACGCCGCCGAGGTAGGCGACGAGGGCCGCGCCGACCTGGTGGGAGGCGAGGACCCAGCCGAAGACGATGGCGCTGTCCTCGCCGAACTGCTCGCGGCACAGGGCGAGGGTGGGCGGGACGGTGGCCACCCAGTCCAGGCCGTAGAAGACGATGAAGAAGATCATCGGGGGGGTGGACGGCGGGGCCCAGCAGCATCGGCAGGAACACCAGGGAGATCCCGCGCAGGGCGTAGTAGACGGCGAGCAGGCGGCGCGGCTCGAAGCGGTCGGTGAACCAGCCGGAGGCGATCGTGCCGGCCACGTCGAACACGCCGACGACCGCGAGCAGCGAGGCCGCCGTCGTGACCGGCATGCCGTGGTCGTGCTCGGCGGGCACGAAGTGGGTCTGGATCAGGCCGTTGGTGGAGGCCCCGCAGATCGCGAAGGTGCCGGCGAGCAGCCAGAAGGTGCCGGTGCGGACGGCCGACGAGAGCACCCGCACCGTACGGCGGGCGGCGCCGGTGACCGGGGCCGGCTTGGGTATGAACGCGACCGCGCCGTACGGCTTCTGGCCGACGTCGGCCGGGTGGTCGCGCAGCAGGATCCACACGAAGGGCACGACGGCGAGGGCGGCCAGGGCCACGGTCACGGCGGCCGGGCGCCAGCCGTGGTGTTCGGTCAGCCAGGACAGCACCGGCAGGAAGATCAGCTGCCCGGAGGCGGACGCGGCGGTGAGGATGCCGCTGACCAGACCGCGCCGCTCGGTGAACCAGCGGTTGGTGACCGTCGCGGCGAAGGCCAGAGCCATCGAGCCGGAGCCCAGGCCGACCAGCAGGCCCCAGCACAGCCACAGCTGCCAGGCCGCCGTCATCCACACGGTCAGCCCGGACCCGAGCGCGATCACGCTCAGCGCGACGGCGACCACCCGGCGGATGCCGAAGCGGTCCATCAGCGCCGCGGCGAAGGGCGCGGTGAGGCCGTAGAGGGCGAGGTTGAGGGAGACGGCCGCGCCGATCGTGCCGCGCGACCAGCCGAACTCCTCGTGCAGCGGGTCGATGAGCAGGCCGGGCAGGGAGCGGAAGGCGGCGGCGCCGATGATCGTGACGAAGGTGACGGCGGCGACGAACCAGGCGCGGTGCACACGGCGGCGCCGGACGGGCGGGGCCTGGACAGGGGCTGCGGCGGGGCTTGTCTGAGTCACGTCATCCAGCGTCCGCCGTCGGAGCCCGCGCATCGAGTGGCCCGAAGGACAGCATTCGCTAGGATCGGGCCATGACCTCTTCGGGGAACTTCCGTCCGCACCGGGTCGCCGTCCTCGCCCTGGACGGGCTGCTGCCCTTCGAACTCGGCATCCCGCACCGCATCTTCGGCCGCCCGGCGGACGACCGGGGGCGGCACCTGTACGAGGTCGTGACCTGCTCGGTACGGCCGCCCGGCCCGGTCGAGACGGACGCCGACTTCGCCGTGCAGGTCGCGCACGGCCCCGAGGTCCTCGCCACCGCCGACACGGTCGTCGTCCCGGCGTCGTACGAACTCGGGCCGGTCTACGAGGAGGGCAGGCTCACCGACGAACTGGCCGCCGCGCTCGCCCTCGTCCGCCCCGGCACCCGGCTCGCCTCCATCTGCACCGGTGTCTATGTCCTCGCCGCCGCCGGCCTCCTCGACGGCCGCCCGGCGACCACGCACTGGGCGGACGCCGACCGCTTCCAGCGGATGTTCCCGAAGATCAAGGTCGACGCGGACGTGCTGTTCATCGACGACGGCGACGTGCTCACCTCGGCCGGGGTGGCCGCCGGGATCGACCTGTGCCTGCACATGGTGCGCCGCGACTTCGGTACGGCGGTCGCCACCGACGTGGCCCGCCGTACCGTCGTACCGCCGCACCGCGACGGCGGCCAGGCCCAGTACATCCACCGCCCGGTCCCGGATCCGCAGCAGGCCACGACCCGGGCCGCCCGCGCCTGGGCGCTCGGCCGGCTCCACGAGCCCATCCAGCTGCGGGACATGGCCGAGCAGGAGGCCATGTCGGTGCGCACCTTCACCCGCCGGTTCCGCGAGGAGGCCGGGGTCAGCCCCGGCCAGTGGCTCACCCAGCAGCGGGTGGAACGGGCCCGGCACCTGCTGGAGTCCACCGGCCTGTCCATGGACCAGGTGGCCCGGGACTCGGGCTTCGGCACGGCCCAGTCGATGCGCCAGCACCTCCAGCAGGCGCTCGGGGTGACCCCGACGACGTACCGGCGGACGTTCCGGGCGGCGGGGGACGGGTCCGGGTGAGCGCGTTCCGCCTGCCATGTCACAGACGGCCGGGCTGTCTTGTCTTGTGAGGTGAAGACAGACGTTGACGTCGGAGAGGTGACGGTCATGCGGGTGTTCGTGGCAGGCGGGACCGGGGTTCTGGGCCGGCGGCTGGTGCCGCAGCTCCTGGCCCGCGGCCATCAGGTGACGGCGACCACCACGAGCGCGGCCAGGCTGGGCATGCTGGCGCGGCTGGGCGCGGACGGCGTGGTGATGGACGGGCTGGACGCGGCGTCGGTCGGTGAGGCGGTGGCCGGGGCCCGGCCGGAGGTGATCGTGCACCAGATGACCGCGATCTCCATGACGCACGCCGGCAAGCCCGACATCAAGCACCCGGACCGCTGGTTCGCCACCACCAACCGGCTGCGCACCGAGGGGACGGACCACCTGCTGGCGGCCGCGCGGGCGACCGGTGTGTCCCACGTCGTCGCGCAGGGCTACGCCTCCTGGAACGGCATCCGGGAGGGCGGCTGGGTGAAGACCGAGCAGGACCCGCTGGACCTGCTCGAGGGAACGGCGGCACACGTGGGCCTGAAGGCGTTGAGCCACGTCGAGGACGTGGTCCTCAGGGCCGGCGGTGCCGTCCTGCGCTACGGCGCGTTCTACGGGCCCGGCGCCGTCGACGACCAGGTGGAGCTGGTCCGCAAGCGGCAGTACCCGCTGGTGGGGCGCGGCACCGGCTACAGCTCGTGGGTGCATCTCGACGACGCGGCGAGCGCCACCGTCCTGGCCGTGGAGCGGAAGGCGACGGGCGTGTTCAACATCGTGGACGACGAGCCGGCCCCGGCGAGCGAGTGGCTGCCCCACCTGGCGGCCTGCGCGGGAGCGAAGCGGCCGATGCGGATCCCGGTGTGGCTGGCCCGGCTGCTGGCCGGGGACCAGGCGGTGGTGATGATGACGCAGGGACGCGGCTTCTCCAACGCCAAGGCCAAGCGGGAGCTCGGCTGGCGGCTGCGCCATCCGTCGTGGCGGCAGGGTTTCGCCGAGGAGCTGGCGTGACCCGGGCCGAGGAGTTCCAGGAGCTGCGGCCGCTGCTGTTCTCGATCGCGTACCGGATCCTGGGCAGCGTGGCCGAGGCCGAGGACGCCGTCCAGGAGAGCTGGCTGCGCTACGAGGCGTCGCCGACACCCCCCGCCTCGGCCAAGGCGTTCCTGTCCGCGGTGGTCACCCGCGTCTCGATCAACGTGCTGCGCTCGGCCCGGGTCCGGCGTGAGGAGTACGTCGGGCCGTGGTTCCCCGAGCCGCTGCTGACCGACCCCTACCAGGATCCCGAGCGCTCGGCCGAGCTGGCCGACTCGGTGTCGATGGCGGCCCTGCTCCTGCTCGAACGGCTCACCCCGCTGGAACGGGCGGTGTTCGTGCTGCGGGAGGTGTTCGGGTTCGGTTTCCCGGAGGTCGCCTCGGCGGTGGGCCGCTCGGAGGCGGCGTGCCGTCAGCTGGCGGTGCGGGCGCGCCGGCACATGCACGAGGGCCGGCCCCGGTTCGAGGCCGGCCGGCGCGAGCGGGAGGAGCTCGCGACGCGCTTCTTCGAGGCCTTCGCCGAAGGGGACGTCGACGGGCTGCGGACGCTGCTCGCGGCCGACGTGCAACTGGTCGCGGACAGCGGCGGCAAGGCCCCGCAGTGGGCGAAGGGCTTCTACGGCGTCGACCACGTGTCCCGGGTGCTCCTCTCCTTCCTCCCGCCGTTCGTGCGCATCGGTGGCGTGGTGGAACCGCACCCGGTGAACGGCCGGCCGGGCGCGATCTTCCGGGACCGGGACGGCAAGGTCGTCAACACCTGGACGCTCGACGTCCTCGACGGGCGGATCCAGACGATCCGCACGGTCAGCAACCCGGAGAAGCTCGGACACATGGGCCCCGTGGCGGACGCCTGGGCGGTCCTGCGCGAGGCGCAGCGGGCTCGCCGGAGACCGGACTGACCGGGCCCCGCCGGCCGCCCCGCTCAGAAGGTGAGCACCGCCCGCGCCACCCGTCCCGCCTCCGCGTCGGCGCGGGCCTTGTCGAAGTCCTCCACCGGGTAGGCGGCCGTGACCAGCTCGTCGAGCAGCAGGCGGCCTCGGCGGTACAGGTCGGCGTAGAGGGCGATGTCCCGCTGGGGGCGCGAGGAGCCGTAGCGGCAGCCCAGGATCGACTTGTCCAGGTAGAGGGAGGAGACGAGGAAGGACGCCTCGGCCGTGGCCGGGGGCACGCCGAGCAGGATCGCCTGGCCGTGCCGGTCGAGGAGGTCGACCGCCTGCCGGATGAGCTCGACCCGGCCGACGCACTCGAAGACGTGGTCGGCGCCCGTGGGCAGGAGGTCCCGCACGCCCTTTGCCGAGGTCAGGAAGTCGGTGGCGCCGAATTGCCGGGCCACCTCCTCCTTGGCCGGGTTGGCGTCCACGGCGACGATCCTGAGCGCGCCCGCGAGCCGGGCGCCCTGCAGCACGTTCAGCCCGATCCCGCCGGTCCCGATGACGACGACGCTGTCCCCGCGGTCCACCCGGGCCCGGTTCAGCACGGCGCCCACGCCCGTGAGCACTCCGCACCCGATCAGCGCGGCGGACCGGAGGGGGATGTCCTTCGGTATCCGTACGGCCTGCACGGCCTTGACGACCGTACGTTCCGCGAAGGCCGAGTTGGAGGCGAACTGGTGGACCGGGTCCGTGCCGCCCCGGGTGAACGGCCGGCCCGGGCGCCCGATCGCCTGCCGGCACATGGTCGGCCGGCCCCGGTCGCATTCCGCGCAGGTGCCGCAGTTGGCGAGCGTGGACAGCGCCACGTGGTCGCCGGGCGCGACATGGGTGACGCCCGCGCCGACCGCCTCGACCACGCCCGCGCCCTCGTGCCCCAGCACCACCGGCACCGGGAAGGGAATGGTGCCGTCCACCACGGACAGGTCGCTGTGGCACAGCCCGGCCGCGGCGATCGCCACCAGCACCTCGCCGGGCCCCGGCTCCCGCACCTGGAGATCGTCCACGACCTGGACCTGCTTGCCGTCGAACACCACTCCACGCATCACACGGCCCCCTTGGGCTCTCTGGGCAGACCGAGCACGCGCTCGGCGATGATCGTGCGCTGGACCTGGTCCGAGCCGCCGTAGATCGTGTCGGCCCGGGAGAACAGGAAGAGGTGCTGGTCCGCGTCCAGTTCGTACGGCGCGCCCGGCGACCAGTCCACCGGCCCCACGGCACCCTCCGCGCCCCGCACCCGCACCGCCAGCTCCCCCAGCCGCTGGTGCCAGCCGGCCCAGAGCAGCTTGGCCACGCTGGGCGCGCCCGGGTCGCCGGAGCCGCCGAGGGTGCGCAGGGCGTGCCAGCGCATGGTGCGCAGTTCGGCCCACTGGCGGACGAGACGGTCACGGACGACGGGGTCGGTGACGGCGCCGGTCCGTACGGCGGTCCCGGTCACCCGGCCCAGTTCCTCGGCGAACCCGATCTGCTGGGCGAGGGTGGACACGCCCCGCTCGAACCCGAGCAGGCTCATGGCAACGCGCCAGCCCTGTCCCTCTCCCCCGACGACGTGTTCCACGCGCGCGCGTGCGCCGTCGAAGAAGACCTCGTTGAAGTCGCTGGTGCCGGTCATCTGGCGGATGGGCCGCACCTCGATGCGGCCGGGCTGGTCCATGGGGACGAGCAGGAAGCTCAGTCCGTGGTGGCGGCGGGACGCCGGGTCGGTCCGGGCCAGCACGAAGCACCAGTCGGCCTCGTGGGCGAGGGAGGTCCAGATCTTCTGCCCGGTGATGCGGTAGTGCGCCCCGTCGCGTACCGCCGCCGTGCGCACCCCGGCCAGGTCGGACCCGGCGCCCGGTTCGCTGTAGCCCTGGCACCACAGCTCCTCACCGGCGGCGATCGGAGGCAGGAAGCGGTTCTTCTGCTCCTCGCTGCCGTGGGCGAGCAGGGTGGGCGCGAGCAGGTTCTCCCCGATGTGCCCGGAGCGCGGGGGCGCGGGCGAACGGGCGTACTCCTCGGCCCAGGCCACCTGTTGGGGGAGGGAGGCGGTGCGGTTGCCGTAGCCCGGCTCCGGCCAGCCGAGCCCGATCCACCCGGCCCGGCCGAGGGTGCGCTCCCAGGTACGACGGGGGGTGGAAGGCGCTGCGTGCGCGGCGAGCCAGGCCCGGGCCTCGGCGCGGAACTCTTCGTCGTCTGCGGTCTTTCCGAAATCCACGGGTCCACCTTCCGGAGGGGGTGCGCAGGAGCGCCCCGGCCTATTGGGCGTTGGGCCGAGCCCCCTCTCGAGCCGCCGACTCCATCGCCGAGAGCTGGGACAGCATCGGCATCGGATCCACCCCCACCGACCCGGGCAGGAACTCCGCGATCGTCTCCGGTGTCCACCCGCCGGAGGCACTCGCATACGCGGCCCGCAACTCCCTGGGCTGCGCCCACACCGCGATCTTCGGCCCGGCGATCGTGTACACCTGACCCGTGATGCCCTGTGCGGCGGCCCGTCCGGACAGCAGGTACACCACCAGCGCGGCCACGTCCTCCGGCTCGCCGATCTCCGCCAGCTCCGTGGGGACGTTCGCCGACATCCGGGTCCGGGCCACCGGCGCCACCGCGTTCGCGGTCACCCCGTACTTGTGCAGCCCGAGGGCCGCGCTGCGGACGAGCGAGATGATGCCGCCCTTCGCCGCGCTGTAGTTGGCCTGGGACACCGACCCCTGGTGGTTGCCGCTGGTGAAGCCGATCAGCGTGCCGGACCGCTGGGCGCGCATCACCGCCGACGCCGCCCGGAAGACGGTGAACGTGCCCTTGAGGTGGGTGGCGACGACGGGGTCCCACTCCTCCTCGGTCATGTTGAACAGCATGCGTTCCCGCAGGATCCCGGCGACGCACACCACCCCGTCGAGGCGGCCGTACGCCGACAGGGCCGTGTCGACGACCCGTTGCCCGCCCGCCATCGTGGAGATGTCGTCGGCGACCGCGACCGCCTCGCCGCCCGCCGCCTCGATCTCCTTGACGACCGCGTCGGCGATCTCGCTGGTCGGTGAAGTGCCGTCGGTCGAGACGCCGTAGTCGTTGACGACGACCTTCGCGCCCTCGGCGGCGGCGGCCCGCGCGACCGCGCGTCCGATGCCGCGCCCGGCGCCCGTCACGGCGACCACCTTGTCTGCCAAGAAGTTCCCCACGTCCGGCCCCTTCCCGCGGTTTCTGACGGTCCGTTAGATTTTATGGCCCGTCGGATGCGCGGACACAAGCCCCGGGGAGGCACCGGATGGCACTGCCGGAGGAGTTCCACGAGATCGCCAAGCGCGTGAACAACTGGGGGCGTTGGGGCGCCGACGACGAGACCGGCACTCTGAACCTCATCACCGACGAGGTGGTGCGGCAGGCCGTCGCCGAGGTCCGCACCGGGCACCGGGTCCCTCTCGCGCTGCCGCTGCGACAGGACGGGGTGCAGACCGGGATGATCCCCGGGCGGGTCAATCCGCTGCACGTCATGGTGCAGATCAACCAGGAGATCTTCGGGCCCGGCACGGTGGCGTGCAGCGACGACGCGGTGACCCTCGGACTGCAGGCCGGCACCCACTGGGACGCGCTCCCCCACGTCTCGCACTCCGGCAGGCTCTACAACGGCCGCCCGGCGCACACGGTCACCGCACACGGCGGTGCCGGGTTCGGCGGGATCGACAAGGCGCGGCACATCGTCTCGCGCGGGGTGCTGCTGGACGTGGCACGGGCGCGGGGCGTGGACCGGCTGGAGGGGGGCCGCGCGGTCACGCCGGAGGATCTGGAGGCGGCGGAGGAGTTCGGCGGGGTCCGGGTGCGGGGCGGGGACGTCGTACTCGTGCGGACCGGGCAGGTGCAGGTGTATCTGGCAGGGGACAGGCACGGGTACGGGTATCCGTCGCCGGGGTTGTCGGTGCGCTGCCCGGAGTGGTTCCACGCGCGCGATGTGGCCGCGGTCGCCAACGACACGCTCACGTTCGAGATATTTCCGCCCGAGATCGACGACCTGTGGTTGCCCGTGCACGCCCTGGACCTGGTGGAGATGGGGATGCTGCAGGGGCAGAACTGGAATCTCGAAGAGTTGTCCACAGCCTGTGGAGAACACGGGCGGTACGCGTTCCTGCTGTCGGCGATGCCCGAGCCGTTCGTCGGGGGGACGGGGACACCGGTGGCGCCGGTGGCCGTGCTCTGAGACGACTCCGGGCCCTGGTCACCGGCGGCGCCGGTCACAACGGCCCTGTTCGCGCCCGGCCGTGGAACCGGCCGGCGGCGCGCCTCCCCCCACCGTCGCGCGCGCCGCGGGCCGGTGCGACCCACACTCGACGAGGACCGCCGTCATCGGGCCCTCGTCGTCCCCTCGCTGCGAATCGTCGCCCACCAGGGTGTTCGGCCGGTCACGTGACGTCAACGCCGAGGCGGGCATGTGCCGTGTGCAGCTGGTTCGTGGCGCCCGCGCACGGGTGCACCCCCGGCGCACGGCCGCACCGGGGGTCTACACCGCTTCGAAGGCGAGGTCCTCGTACGCGGACAGTCCGCCGCCGTACGCCACCGCCGCGCTCTCCCGGGGCGGGGAACACCGGTCCAGCTCGCACCAGATGCTCTTGCCGGCGTCCTCGCGGCTCCAGCCCCAGCGGTCCGCGAGGCAGTCCACGAGGGCGAGACCCCGGCCGCCGGTGGCGTCACCGGCGGCGCAGCGCGGCACGGGGGCGCGGGAACTGGTGTCGGCCACCTCCAGCCGCAGCGTGGTGGACGGGGTGGCCTCGGTCTGCGGGACCGGCACGGAGAGCCGCAGCACGGCCGGACAGGCGGTGTGCACCACCGCGTTGGTCACCAGCTCGGAGACGAGCAGGATCAGGGTCTCGGCCAACGGCTCGTCGGCCTCTATGCCGAGCCCGGGGAGCCGCGAGCGGGCCCACCTCCTGGCCCGCCCCACCTCCGCGGGGTCGGGTCGGATCTCCAGCTGCACTTGAAGCACCTGCACCGCTCACACCATCCGAACCGGCGGACACATGACCCGACGCCGCCGGAGCACCACGGCGGGAGCCGCGGCGGCCGACATGACGAGGGCCACGATCGTAGCCATTTTCTGCATGCTCAGAACAACGGCCAGAGCAGGGGTCACGGAACGTGACTCCCTTAAGAAACAGCATGGTTGACGTACAGTCACCCCAACAAGCGCTTCGGGCATATTCCCGCGGGAAGGAGTACGCGTGCGGCATACTGTGCGACGCTCATGCCGGGGAGTCGAACAGGCGGGGGCGAGGGCCCCGATCGCCTCGCGAACAGCGGCGCGCACCGCATGGTCCGGCACCGCCCCAGGGGCACCGCCGGCACGGCTCGTGCTCGCAGCCACTCGCATCTCACACAAGGTACCCGAGCGGGCCCCCGACTCCGGGCCGTGACGAGTCACGTGAAGGACACAAGCCGGTATCGACGCTCCGTGATACCGGCGCGCCACGATCCGCGACATCTTGGGCCAAAGCTTGTGGCCGACGCGGCAGTTCCGGGCCCAGGGCCGCAGCCCAGGGCCGTGGCGGCCGGTCAGACGGTCAGGCGCGCGGCCAGAAGCTCCTCGCTCTCCGTGCCCCCGCCGCCGCGCCGGGCCCGCACCCAGGCCCGCTTCAGGTGCAGATGCACGTCCGACTCCCAGGTGAAGCCCATACCGCCGTGCACTTGGAGGCAGTCCCGGGCGCCGCGCACGGCGGCCTCGTCGGCGAGCAGCCGTGCGGCGGCGATGTCGGCCGGGTCGGCGGTGACGGAGGCCGCGTAGACGGCGGCGCGGGCCGTCTCGGCCCGCACCAGCAGGTCCGCGCACAGGTGTTTGACCGCCTGGAAGGCACCGATCGGCTGCCCGAACTGCTCGCGCGCCCGGGCGTGTTCCACGGCCAGCTCGCACACGCGTGCGGCGGTGCCGAGCTGTTCGGCGGCGGTGAGCAGGACCGCCTCCGGGACGGGCCGGCCGGGCCGGCCCGTCCGCGGCACCCGGTGCACGGGGGTGAGCGGGTCCAGCGAGCGCAGGGGTACGGCCCCGGAGGTGTCCCCGCGTACGACGTCCGCCGCGTCCAGCCACTCCACCAGTTCCCCGTCCACGGCGGCCACGACGGTCTCCCCGGAGGCCGCCCCGGGTACGGACCCGGCGGCGAGATGGGTGGCCACGAGCGGCCCCGGCAGCAGCGCCCGGCCCGCCTCCTCGAAGACCAGCACCGCCTCCGGCAGCCCCAGTCCCACCCCGCCGTCCGCCTCGGGCAGCCGCAGCGCGAAGAACCCGGCCTCCCCGAGCGCCCGCCACAGCGCCCGGTCGAGCCGCCCCGGCGTGTCGACGGCCGCGCGCAGCTCCTCCCTCCCGAACCGCCGGTCCAGCATCTGCCGTACCCCGGCCCGCAACGCCCGCTGCTCCTCGCTGAGTCGGAAACGCACGCTCATCTCCCCTTCGGCAGCCCCAGAATGCGCTCGGCCACGATGTTCCGCTGGATCTGCGAGGTGCCGGCGGCGATGGTGTACGACAGCGACGACAGGCGGTCGAGGACCCACGGCCGGTCCAGGTCGAGGGCGTCGGGGCCGAGGACGTCGGCCGCGGTGTCGTACAGCTCCTGACGGGCGTGCGAGTAGCGGAGCTTGAAGACCGAGCCGCCCGTCCCCGGCACCCCGCCGCTCGCCTCGGCCTCGCTCACGTTCCACTGGGTCAGCCGCCACAGTGCCCTGAACTCGGCGTCCAGCCGCCCGAGCCGGCGGCGCAGCACCGGGTCGTCCCAGCGCCCGTTCTCTTGGGCCGTCCGGGCGAGTTCGCCCAGTGTCCGGCGGCAGGCGACCACCTCGCCGACGAACGCCGTGCCGCGTTCGAAGGACAGGGTCACCATGGTCACGCGCCAGCCGTCGTTCTCCGCGCCCACCCGGTGGGCGGCCGGCACCCGTACCTCGTCGAGGAACACCTCGGCGAACTCCGCCGACCCGGCGAGCGTGCGCAGGGGCCGTACGGTGATGCCGTCGGCGTCCATGGGCAGGGCGAGCCAGGTGATGCCCCGGTGCCTGGGCGCCTCGGGGTCGGTACGGACCAGCAGTTCGCACCAGTCGGCGACCTCGGCGTGGGAGGTCCAGATCTTGGACCCGGTGACCACGTAGTCGTCCCCGTCGCGCCACGCGCGCGTGCGCAGCGCGGCGAGGTCGGAGCCGGCGCCCGGTTCGCTGAACCCCTGGCACCACACCTCCTCACCGCGCAGGATCGGCGGCAGCCAACGGGCCCGCTGCTCGGGCGTGCCCTCGGCGGCGATGGTCGGGCCCGCGTGCAGCAGTCCCACGAAGTTGGCCCCCACATAGGGCGCGCCCGCCTTCTCGGTCTCCTCCAGGAAGATCAGCCGGCGGGTCGGGGAGGCGTCCCAGTGGACGTCGGCGTACCCGGCGTCGTAGAGCATCCGCTGCCAGCCGAGGTCGTGGGCGCGGCGGCCGGGCCAGTCGTCCGGGGACGGCTTGGCCGGCAGGGTGGGCAGCACCTTGGCGAGCCACTCCCGCAGCCGGGCCCGGAACTCCTCCTCCTCGGGCGTGCAGGAGAGGTCCATCACTTGTCGAAATCCAGGTCCAGCATGCGGATGGCGTTGCCCCGCATCAGCTTGTAGACCGTCTCGTCGTCGAGGCCCTTGACATGGTCGAGGGCGACCTCCTTGGTGTGCGGGAAGGTCGAGTCGACGTGCGGGTAGTCGGTCTCGAAGGTGGCGTTGTCGCGGCCGACGACGTCGATCGAGGCGACGCCGTGCTTGTCACGGAAGAAGCAGCAGTAGATCTGCCGGTAGTAGTACGTCGACGGCGGCTCCGGGATCAGGTCCCGCACCCCGCCCCAGGCGCGGTGCTCCTCCCACACGTCGTCGGCGCGCTCCAGGGCGTACGGCACCCAGCCCATCTGCCCCTCGGAGTAGGCGAGCGTGAGGCGCGGGAACTTCACCAGGACCCCGCTGAACAGGTAGTCCATCATCGACGCCATCGCGTTGTTGAAGCTCAGCGAGGCCTGCACGGCGGGCGGGGCGTCGGGGGACGCGGCGGGCATCTGGGAGCTGCTGCCGATGTGCATGTTGACGACCGTGCCGGTCTCCTGGCAGACGGCGAAGAAGGGGTCCCAGTGGCCGGAGTGGATGGAGGGCAGCCCGAGGTGGGTGGGGATCTCCGAGAAGGTCACGGCCCGCACTCCGCGCGCGGCGTTGCGCCGGATCTCGGCGACGGCCAGTTCCACGTCCCACAGCGGGATCAGGCACAGCGGGATGAGCCGTCCGCCGCTGCCCCCGCACCACTCCTCCACCATCCAGTCGTTGTAGGCGCGGACGCAGGCGAGGGCGACCTCCTTGTCGTGCGCCTCGGCGAAGGTCTGCCCGCAGAAGCGGGGGAAGGTCGGGAAGCAGAGGCTGGCCTCGACGTGGTTGAGGTCCATGTCCTTGAGGCGTTCGACGGGGTCCCAGCAGCCGGGGCGCATCTGCTCCCTGGTGATGCCCTCCAGCGTCATCTCGTCCCGGTCGAAGCCGACGGCGGCGATGTTGCGCTTGTACGGGAACTTCAGGTCCTCGTAGATCCACCAGTCCGTCGGCTGTCCCTCCGGGTCCATGGTGATCTGGTACTTGCCGCCGACGTAGGCCAGTTCGCCGATACCGGCGGTCAGCGGCTGCGGCCCCCGGTCCCGGTACCTGGCCGGCAGCCAGGTCTCGAAGAGGTGGGCGGGCTCGATCACGTGGTCGTCGACGCTGATGATGCGGGGCAGTTCGGTCGCCATGGGTCCCCTCCGCCGGACGGTGCCTGCCGGACGATACTTATCTGATGGTGCGTCAGATAGCATGGCACCTGACGACTCGTCAGCCAAGCAGGGGGCACACGTGAACGAGACCCCGCACTCCCTGAGTTCCGCCCGCACGCTGTGGGAGCTGGTCGACCGGCGGGCGCGGCTCACCCCCGACCGCCCCGTGCTGCTCCAGGGCGGGCGGACCCTCACCTTCGGCGGCCTGCGGGACGGCGCCGAGCGGGTCGCGGCCGGCCTGTACGGGATGGGGGTGCGCCCCGGCACGGTCGTCGCCTGGCAGCTGCCCACCCGTATCGAGACCGCCCTGCTGTCCTTCGCCCTGGCCCGGCTGGGCGCCGTGCAGTCCCCGGTGATCCCCTTCTACCGGGACCGCGAGGTCGGCTTCGCGCTCCGGGAGTCGAAGGCGGAGTTCTTCGCCGTACCCGGCGTGTGGCGCGGCTTCGACCACACGGAGCTGGCCCACCGGCTCGGGGCCAAGGGCGTCTTCGAGGCGTACGGCACCCTCCCCGACGGCGACCCGTCCGTGCTGCCCGACCCGCCCGCCGACGGCACCGCGGTCCGCTGGGTCTACTGGACCTCGGGCACCACCTCCGACCCCAAGGGCGTCCTGCACACCGACCGCTCGCTGATCGCGGGGGGCTCCTGCCTCGCCCACGCCCTGCACCTGACATCGGCCGACGTCGGCTCGATGGCCTTCCCCTACGCCCACATAGCCGGCCCCGACTACACGGTGATGCTGCTCCTCTACGGCTTCCCGGCGGTGATGTTCGAGCACTTCGCGCTGCCGGACGCACTGGCGGAGTACCGGCGGCACGGGGTGACGGTGGCCGGGGGGTCGACGGCCTTCTACTCGATGTTCCTGGCCGAGCAGCGCAGACGCCCGGACGAGAAGGTGATCCCGACCCTGCGGCTCCTCGCGGGCGGCGGCGCGCCGAAGCCGCCCGAGGTCTATCACGCGGTCGTCCGCGAGATGGGCGTCCAGCTCACCCACGGGTACGGCATGACCGAGGTCCCGATGATCACCATGGGGGACCCCGGGGACACCGCCGAGAACCTGGCGACCACCGAGGGCCGTCCGCCGGCCGGCATGGAGGTCCGGATCGTCGACGGCGAGGTCCGGCTGCGCGGCGAGGCGGTCTGCCGGGGCTATCTGGACCCGGCCCAGACGGCCGCCGCCTTCGACGCCGACGGCTTCCTGCGCACCGGCGACCTGGGCCGTCTCACCGGCTCCGGGCACCTGGTGCTCACCGGCCGCCTGAAGGACGTGATCATCCGCAAGGGCGAGAACATCTCGGCCAAGGAGATCGAGGACCTGCTGGCGGCGCACCCGTCGGTGGGGGACGCGGCGGTGATCGGCCTGCCCGACGCCGAGCGGGGGGAGCTGGTGTGCGCGGTCGTGGAACCCCGTTCCGGTACGGCCGGGTTGACGCTCGCGGAGGTCGTCTCGTACCTGCGTGCGCAGGGCCTGTCCGTGCACAAGCTGCCGGAGCGGCTGGAGGTGGTGACGGCCCTGCCGCGCAACGACACGCTGCGCAAGGTCCTCAAGTACCGGCTGCGGGAGCGCTACTCCGGGACCGTGAAGTAGCGGGCGAAGGCCGGGACGATCTCCGTTTCCCCGATCAGGCCGTCGCCGTCGGCGTCGAGGGCGGCGGCGGTCGCCTCGGCGAGTTCCGCCGGGACGTGCAGGACCCGCAGGACGCGGGCGGTGTCGGTGACGGTGAGCCGGCCGTCGGCGTCCGCGTCCGCGACCGCCAGGGCCGCGTGCAGGAAGGGGCGGGCGATCTCCGCGAACCGCTCGGGGTTGTCGCGCAGGCGCTTGACCGCGCCGGTGACGAACTCCGCACGGCTGATGCGCTGGTCGCCGTCCCGGTCGGCGATCCCGGCCATGCCCTGCCAGAACGCCTCCGCGCCGGCGTACAGCGCCTGCCCCTTGTCGGAGCGGGCCGTCACCGCGAACTCGGCGAGCAGCGCCTTGGCCGCCGCGCTGAAGTCCTCGCGTTCGATGGTGCCGTTGCCGTCCTGGTCGAAGGTGGCGAACCGGGCGGCGATCCTGCGCTCGTACTCGGTGCTGACCATGTCTGTTCGGGCCGCCTTACGTGTGCGTGGAGTGATCTGGCAGGGAGCGTACGACGCGGGTGACCTTCGGGCGGCGGGAAACCGGCGGTTGTGCCAAGACCGGGGGAATTCTGCGACAACTGTGTGGACATGTCGCGGCCCCGAGCGGCGCGCGGGGAGGCGGAGACGGAGGCGGAAGGCGCTCGGGAACTCGGGCGTTCAGGCGTTCAGGCGTTCAGGCGTTCAGGCGTTCAGGCGTTCAGGCGTTCAGGCCGAGAGCGGGCCCGCCTCGTCCGCGGTCGCGGACTCGACGTCGGGGCGGACGTCGAAGAGGCGGCGGACGCCGAGCGCGCCGAGGACCCGGTTGACGTGGGAGCCGTCGACCGCGCCCCGGTCGGG
Organism: Streptomyces sp. NPDC051133; assembly: GCF_040682635.1. Taxonomy (NCBI): domain Bacteria; kingdom Bacillati; phylum Actinomycetota; class Actinomycetes; order Kitasatosporales; family Streptomycetaceae; genus Streptomyces; species Streptomyces sp. NPDC051133. Next base: position 135,635 of record NZ_JBFBBK010000009.1, on the reverse strand, counting down.
CAGGATCAGCCGCAGCCGGCCCTGGCAGGAGCGGATCAGCCGCCGGGCGGCGATGAGGACGCCGACCCCGCTGGAGTCGCAGAAGAAGACGTCCGAGAGGTCCACGACGAGGCTGTGGTGCCCCTCGGCGACGACGTCGTGCACGCGTTGGCGCAGTACCGGTGAGGTCATCAGGTCCAGTTCCCCGGACACCCGGAGCACGGCCCACTCGCCCCGTTCGACGCCGGTCACGTTGAATGCCACGGCCTAGCCCCTCCGCTCGCCGGATCTCCCGGAACCGCCCGGAAACGGAAGCAGTTCCTACGTTTCTTTCCGCGCGGCTGCCCACCGGCCGTTCCCTGAAACGTCGGCCGACAAACCGTCGCCGATCGACAAGGGGCTTGTTTCGGTCACTATCGATCCTGTTCGATCTGATATGCACGCGCCTGGCGTGAAGATTGTGTGAAGAGGGCACTATCACCTGCGGCGCTTCGGGGGGCGCACATTGACACAAAGGGGCGTGCACTGTCAGACGTGCCGACTACATTCGAGAAGACGGTGCAGACAGGCTGGACGGACCGGGACGCGCGCGAGGGGAGGGGATCGCATGACCACGAAGGACGTACCGCCCCGCTGGGACCGCAAGATGCAGCAGCGGCTCGCCCGAGGCGAGGCGGCCGCCCTGGGCGAGCTGTACGACAGGTTCGCCTCGCTCGTGCACAGCCTCGCCCACCGCGTCATCGGCGAGGAGAAGGCCGCCGACACCATCACCCGCGAGGTCTTCGCCCACGTCTGGGAGCACCCCGAGACCTACGACCCCAAGCAGGGCCCCCTGCGCTCCTGGATCGCCACCGTGACCCACCGGCTCGCCGTGCAGCGGCTGCGTGACAGCGAGACCGCCGCGCTCCCGCACCGGGACGGCGCCTCCGCCGGGGAACTGGAGGGCAAGGTGCGCCGCGCCTCGGTCGCCGCCCGCGCCGACTACATCGTCCACTCCATGCCCGCCCCGCTGCGCGCCGCGCTCGAACTGGCCTACTTCCAGCGCCGCGACTACCGCCAGACCGCCGCCGACCTCGGTGTCACCGAGGACGAGGCCCGCCGCCGGCTCCGCCTCGGCCTGCAGCTGCTCTCCACCGCCCACGACGCCGGGACACCTCCGGGACACGGAGGTGCGGCATGAGCGGCGCGGGACGGTTCGAGGCGCACGACGAGCGACCGGCACCGGACGAGAAGGACGAGCGTCTTCCGGAACACGGGGAACGGGAAAGGAGCGGCGGGCGAGGTGAGCAGGGTCACACCGGCGGAGCCGACGGCGGCGGCACCGGTTCGGGGGACGTGCCGCACGGAACCGAAGGCCCGGACCCGGACGGCCCTGCGCGCATACCGCTGCCCCGCGCCTCCGTCGAGGACGGCGGGCGCCCGCTGCCCGACCTCACCGACCTGGGAGACCTGGTCATCGTGCCGCTCGACCTGCCGCACCACGTCCTGAAGTCGCTGCTCGGCGCCTGGGCGCTGGCCGCCTGCTCGGCGGCGGAGACGGCGGCCGTGGAGGAACACCTGGGCGCCTGCGGCAGCTGCGCCGACGAGGCCCGCAGGCTGCGCGAGGCGGTCGGCCTGCTGCACCAGCCGGAGAGCCTCGACCTGGACCCCGCCCTGCGCACCCGCGTCCTGCAGAGCTGCCTGGACCGCCGTCCGCCGCACATCCCGGTGCCGGCATGGGCGGCGCCGTACGACGCCGAGACCGCCCGGCTGGACGCCCTGCTGCAGGACTTCGGGGACGCCGAGTGGCATGCACCGGTGCGGCTGCGGTGGTTCGACGCCGACAGCGCGACGAGCCGCCGTACCACCGTGGCCGGGGTCATCGCGCACCTGCTGTCGGTCGACGGCCTGATCGCGGCCGCGCTCGGCCTGCCGGACCCGCTGGCCCGGATCACCGAGGCGGGGATGCGGGACGCGGTGGGCCCGGCCGGGCGCACCGAGGCGTTCTGGCGGACCTCCCACTTCCCGCCGACCCGCTCCGTGCGGGGGCCCTGGCGGGAGCAGAGCCACAGCCTGGTGCGGACGGTGTCCTTCACGGGCGGCCACGCTGGCGGACTCGGCGTCTCGTACGGGGACTTCGAGCTGCCGCTGCACGACGCGATGCTGGACCGCGCCTTCGAGTGCTGGGTGCACGCGGAGGACATCGCGGACGCGGTGGACTACCCGTACGAGCCGCCCGCGCCGCGCCACCTGAACAAGATGATCGACCTCGCGGCACGGATGCTGCCCGCCGCACTGGCGCGGCGGAGACGGACCGGGCTGGCCGCACCGGCCCGCGGCCGCCACCTCGGGGTGGCCGGCGAACCCGGCCGCAGCCTGCGGCTGGAGATCGAGGGCTCGGCGGGCGGCGAGTGGCTGATCCCGCTGGACTCACCGGCGGCACAGGGGTCCGCGGACCTGGAGGTGGCCCACGTCGCCCTGGACGGCGTGGAATTCTGCCGCCTGGCCGCAGGCCACATCCCTCCGGAGGAGGCGGCGGTGGGACAGGTCGGGGACCGTGACGCCATCAGGGACGTGCTGTTCGCCGCGGCCGGGCTGAGCCGGATGTAGGCGAGCGTCAGGCGAAGACGACCGTACGCCGGCCGTTGAGCAGAATGCGGCGCTCCGCATGCCACTTCACCGCCCGCGCCAGCGCCTGGCACTCCACGTCGCGGCCGATGGCCACCAGCTGGTCCGGGCCCACCTCGTGCCCGACCCGCTCGACCTCCTGCTCGATGATCGGCCCCTCGTCCAGGTCGGCGGTGACATAGTGCGCCGTCGCCCCGATCAGCTTCACGCCCCGCGCATGCGCCTGGTGATACGGCTTCGCGCCCTTGAAGCTCGGCAGGAAGGAGTGGTGGATGTTGATGATCCGGCCGCTCAGCTGCTTGCACAGCTCGTCCGAGAGGACCTGCATGTAGCGGGCGAGGACGACCAGTTCCACGCCCTCCTCGCGCACGATCTCCAGCAGCTTCGCCTCGGCCTCGGCCTTCGTCTCCCGCGTCACCGGGATGTGGTGGAACGGGATGTTGTAGGAGCCCACCAGCTCCTCGAACTCGGTGTGGTTCGACACCACGCCGACGATCTCCACCGGCAGCGCGCCGATCCGGGCCCGGAACAGCAGGTCGTTCAGGCAGTGCCCGAACTTGCTGACCATCAGCACGATCCGCATCTTCGCGTCGGCACGGTTGATCTGCCAGTCCATCTGGAAGGAGTCACCGATCGCCGCGAAGCTCGCCCGCAGCTTGTCCACCGTCACCGGCGCCTGAGCCGAGAAGTGGACGCGCATGAAGAACAGTCCCGTGTCGTGGTCGCCGAACTGCTGGCTGTCCTCGATGTTGCAGCCGGTCATGAAGAGGTAGCTCGACACGGCGTGCACGATGCCCTTTTTGTCGGGGCAGGAGAGCGTGAGGACGTACTGGTCGTCCCGGGCGGCGGGCGCGGACTGCTCGTTCATGCCCTTAAGGTTCTCACGCCGGGTGCCCGCCGTGGGCCGTCGTCCCGCAGGGCGGGACGGCCGCCTCAAGCGGTCCGCGTCAGGATCCGCAGGACGTCCAGGCTCTTGGGCGGTGTGTCCGGCTCGTCGCCGTCGCTCGCCGCCAGGCGTACGTGCGCGTCCCGCGCCGCCCGCACCGCCTCCGGCCATCCGGGGTGGTCGAGATACGCGGCGACCGGCGCGTCCGGGCCCACCTGGTGCATGATCCGCAGCACCCGCAGCACGGCGGTGTCGACGAGCGCCGCCTCCTGCGAGTCCCGGAAGATCGTGCCGACGTATTTCTCCGCCGACCAGTTGTCCAGCCAGGTGTCCTCCACCAGCCGGTACACGGCGTCGGTGACGTCGCCGTAGCCGTCCACGCCGGCCAGCCAGACGTCCTGCTGGAACACCGGGTCGGAGAGCATGTGCAGCGCCGAGCGCACGTTGCTGCGCCAGCGCCACCACGGCATGTCACTGAGAGGCATGCCGCCCATGGTGAAGGAGCGACGGCCACGACGGGAAGAGTTCTCCGAACCTTGCACGGTCATCGATCGTACGTTCCCCGTCCCACTGGTCACACCGGCCCCTGTAATTCACCTCCGTGTCACCCTTCGTTGACCGAGGGTCACTCCCGGGTTCGTGGTGTGAGGGAATCGTGCGTGTGCATGACCGGCAGGCGACGCACCCGCAGCACCTTCCCCCTCCTGACCTCCCGCCCCGTCAGAGCCACCGCCCTGTCCGCCGGGGCCGTCGCCCTGTGTGCGTCGCTCACCGCCGGATGCGGGGTCATCCCCGGTGCCACGGGGGGCTCCGGGGGTGACCCCGTCAAAGTGATGACCTGGGCGCCGCAGGACACCGACGCCACCAACAAGCCCGGCATGCCCGCGATGGCCCGCGCCTACGCCAAGTGGATCAACGCGCACGGCGGGATCGCGGGTCACCGGCTCGAGGTCCTGACCTGCAACGACCACAACGACAGCGTGGGCGCCGCGAAGTGCGCCCGGCGCGCGGCGGACGAGGACGTGGCCGCGGTCGTCGGCTCCTACAGCCAGTTCGGCAACTCCTTCCTCGCCCCGCTGGAAGGCGCGGGCATCCCCTACATCGGCGGCTACGGCGTCACCAACGACGAGTTCACCGGCACCCTGTCCTACCCGGTCAACGGCGGGCAGCCCGCCCTCCTGGCCGGCCTCGGCAAGGCCCTGGCCGCCACCTGCGGCAACATCTCCCTGGTCCGCCCCGACACCATCGCGGGCGACGAGCTGCCCACGATGCTCGACTCGGGGCTGAAGGCGGGCGGCCATGCGGACGCCGGCGACCAGCTCGCCGCCGAGGACGCCACCGAATACGGCGGCCAGGCCGACCAGGCGCTGCGCTACGCGACCGGGAACGTGACCCGCAAGGGCTGCGTGGTGCCGGCGCTCGGGGACCGCACGGACACCTTCATGGACTCCTTCCGGCGGACCCGCGACGCGTTCCCCGGGGTGCGCACCGCGACCGTGCTCGGCAGCGTCGACCAGACCGTGATCAACGCGACCGGCGGGGCGGACGGCCCCTACGAGGGGGCGTACATCACCGGCTGGTACCCGCCCGCGTCCGACGCGCGCTGGGACGACATGAAGAAGGTGATCAACGAGGAGGCCTTCGGCGACAACGACATCGACCCCGCGGACGCCGGCGTGCAGACCACGTGGATCGCCTACACGGTGCTGAAGGCCGTCCTGGAGAAGATCGGCCCCGGCGGGCGGGTGAGCTCCGACACCGTGCGGCGGACCCTCGACGGCGGCCTGCGCGTGTCCACCGGCGGCCTCACCCCGACCCTGCACTGGCCCTACGAGGGCAAGCTCGCCGGCGTCGGCTTCCCCCGCCTGGTCAATGCCGACGTCACCCTGCAGGTGGTCCAGCACGGCACGCTGGTCGCCGCCCGCAGGGGCATCGGAGGCGCCAAGGGGATCGCCGACATGACGCAGACCCTGGAGAACGCCGACGTGCAGTGACACCCCGCACGCCGGCGCCCCGGCCGCCCCGCCCGGCCCGGCGGGCTACAGCTGGGTGGGCTGGCGCTGGGTGAGGCTGTACTTCGTCGCGATCGCGTTCCACAGCGCCGCCGCCTTGACCTTCTGCGCGCTGGCGGTGCCGCTCGCCCTGTTGCCGGCCTGGGTCTCGCCGGTGATGCGGGCGTGGCCCTTGTGGCAGGCCTTGCGGCCCTTGCTCTGGTCGGCCCAGGCCGCGTAGTGGTTGTCCGCCGCGGCGGACGCCTGCCAGGCCTGGGTCAGGGCGGCCGTCAGCGCACCGCTGTCCGGCAGCTTGTCCACGGACAGCTTGCCGAGCCGGGTGACGAGGTCGGCGCGCTGCTTGGCCGCTCCGCGCAGGCTGGAGGCGGCCTGGTCCAGGTTGGTGCACTGCTTGACCTCGCCGACCGCGCCGATCACCGAGGCGCGGCTGCTGCCGCTGTCGGAGAGCAGCTTGTCCAGCGCCACCGCCTGCTGCCGGGCGGGGTCGGCGGCGGGCGCGGAGGAGCCCTGGCCGGTGGCGGGGGACGCGGCGGCGACGGTCTTGCCGTCGTTGCCCTGGTCCTTGCCGCCGCCCCCGCCGCTGAGCAGCGCGCCGGCGCCCACGCCGAGCACGACGAGGCCGACTCCGATGGCGGCGATCAACGGCACCCGCGACCCGCTGCGGCCACCGCGCCGCCCGCCGCCGTCGTCGTCGTGATCGCGTCCGTACGAGGCCTGCGGCCCGCCGTACGAGGGCTGGGCGGAGCCGGGGTAGGCGTCCTGCTGCGGGACCAGCGGGAGCTGCTGGGTGGCCCCGGCCGGGCCGTCACCGCCCGCCGGTCCGCTGCGGAAGAGGTTGTCGAACTCCGCGGGCGGCTGCCGGTCGCCGGCCTGGGCCTGGCCGGGGAAGGGCGGGATGTACTGCGTGGCATCCGCGTCCGAGCCGGGCGCGGCGGGCCCGGCCGGCTGGTGCGGGACGCGGCCGAGGAACCGGGTCTCCTCGCCTCCCGACTCGGGCGGCAGCGCGCCGGGCGTCACCGGGGGGATGTACTGGGTGGCGCCGTCGGGCGCGGCGGCCGGCGGGACGGGCGGGAGGTACTGGGTCGCGCCCTCGTCGGCCGGGGCGGCGGGCACCGGCGGAATGTACTGGGTGGCGCCGTCGGCGGTGGGGGGCAGCGGGGTGCCCGCGCCGGGGTACGCGTCCGGCCCGGCGGGCGGCAGCGGCGCGGCGGGGGCGCCCGGCGCCTGGTACGGATGCTGCGGCGCGCCCTGCGGGGGCCGGCCGGTCTGCTGGTACGGGTCGGGCGCGCCGTACCCGGGCTGCCGGCCGGCGTCGTATCCGCCCTGGCCGCCGGCGCCGTAGGCCGGCGACGGGTCGCCGTAGGAGGGCGCCTGGGCGCCGTACGAGGGTGCCTGGCCGCCGTACGGCGGGGCCGGGGCGCCCTCCGGGGGCAGCGGGCCGGGGTTCGCGGCGGACGGCGGCTGCTGGTCCGGGGCGCCGGGGGCGCCCCACTGCTGGGCCTGCGCGGGGGGCCAGCCCTGGCCGCCCTGCTGGGGCGCCTGCTGCTCGGGGCCCCACGAGCCGCCCCAGGCCTGCCCGCCGGCCGGGGCGGCCGGTGCGGGGGTGCCGGTCATGCCCGGCAGCAGGGGCTCGCCTCCGTCGGAGGGCAGCACGATGCCTTCGCGCGCGGGCTGCGCCGAGGGCTCCTCGCCCTGTCCACTCTGCGTCACCGGGACTCCTACTAATGGGGGACCTTGTGAATCGGGCTCACGCTACCGGGTCCCCCGAGCCGGGTGCCACGCAGCTCAGGGCGCGATCTTCTTCCCTGTGACAGTGGTAACAAAACCGCCCCGCGGTGCGCTGTATATGGCACCCGTCGCGCGCCGGGGTGCCGTTTCCCTCATGTTCACGCAACCGCGGGGCCGGTGTTCAGGCGGCCTGCTGGAGGTCGAGGCGGGCCCCGAACTCCCTCACCACCGCCTCCTCCCGGAAGGGTTCGAGTCGCTGCTGCAGGTCCTCCAGGTATTCGGCGCCCCGGTTGGAGCGCAGTGTGCCCAGCAGCTCGACCGCCTTCAGGCCGGTGCTGCAGGCCTGTTCGACCTCGCGCTGCTGCACCTGGGCCGTGGCGAGCAGCACATAGCCGATGGCCCGCCGGCGGGCCCGGGACTCGGGGTGCCCGGCCAGCGACTGCTCGGCGTACCGCGCCGCCTGCTCGGGCTGCCCGAGGTCGCGGGCGCAATGCGCCAACTCGTCCGCCAGATAGGCCTCGTCGAAGTGCCTGATCCACACCGGGTCGTCGCCGGAGGAGGCGTCCGCCTGCTCCATCGCCGCCACCGCCCGCCCGGTGGATGCCTGCGCCGCGCGCGCGTCGCCGAGCAGGGCGTGCCCGCGCGCCTCGGCCGCGTGGAACATCGCCTCCACGCGCGGGGTCACCTGCCCGCGCGCCCCCTCCTGCGCCGCCCGCGCCAACTGGGAGATCTCGCGCGGGTTGCCGAGCTGGGCGGCGAGGTGGCTCATGGAGGCGGCGAGGACGTATCCGCCGTACCCGCGGTCCCCGGCGGCCTGCGCGAGCCGCAGCGACTGGATGTAGTACCGCTGGGCGAGGCCCGGCTGACCGGTGTCCACGGCCATGTAACCCGCCAGCTCGGTCAACCGGGCCACGGCGGCGAAGAGTTCCCGCCCGACCACCTCCCGGTACGAGCCCGCGAGCAGCCCGGAGACGACGCTGTTGAGGTAGTGCACGACCACCGGGCGCACATGTCCGCTGCCGAACTGGTGGTCCAGGTCGGTCAGTGCCTGCGTCATGGACCGTACGGCCGCCACGTCCGCCTGCCCCACGCGCGGGCCGGCCTGCCGGGCCACCTGGGCGTCCGGTGCCGAGATCAGCCAGTCGCGGCTGGGCTCGACCAGCGCGGAGGCGGCGACGGAGGAGCCGGACAGGAAGTCCCGGCGCCCCACGTCACTGCGCCACAGCTCGCAGACCTGCTCGATGGCCCCCAGTACCGTCGGCGAGAACTGGAGACCGACCCCCGAGGCGAGGTTCTTGCCGTTGGCCATGCCGATCTCGTCGATCGTGACCGTACGGCCGAGCTTGCGCCCGAGCGCCTCGGCGATGATCGCCGGGGCCCGGCCGCGCGGCTGCTGGCCGCGCAGCCAGCGGGCCACGGACGTCTTGTCGTAGCGCAGGTCGAGGCCGTGCTCGGCGCCGCACATGTTGACCCGCCGGGCCAGCCCGGCGTTCGAGCACCCCGCTTCCTGGATGAGTGCCTGCAGCCGTTCGTTCGGCTGCCTCGCCACGAGAGGCCTTGCGGCCATGTGCTTACCCCCTGCGTTGCGATCCCCTGGAGTTGCGACCCTCCGGAGCGTCACGTTCCGGCCGAGATGACCCGTTCGGGAAGATCACTGCCCAGCTGACATACCGTCAATGCGCGACATGTGTGGTTTGCCGGGGTAAAGACGGATGCCAACCCCCTCCCTGGCTACCCACCTCGCACCGGTCCTCCTCCCGCGCGCCCCCACATGTGCACCCATGCGCCCCGACTGCGGAATCGATGCTCCTCCCCCGCGCGCGCTACGGCCGTAACTCCAGGTGGACACGGGAGTTGAGAGGGTCGTGGAAGAGACGATCGCCGGCACCCAGGCCGCCCAGATTCCGCAGCAGCGCGGGGAATCGCTGCTGGAGACCGCCGTACGCTACGCCGAGGAACGGCACTGGGACGTGTTCCCGGGCACCTGGCTGGAAGCCGTCGACGGGATGCAGCGCTGCTCGTGCGGCGACGCCTCCTGCCCCGCGCCGGGTGCGCACCCCGCGCGCCCCGACTGGGCGGCCCAGGCGACCGGCGGTGCGACCGTCGCCCGCCGGATGTGGCAGAAGCAGCCGACGGCGTCGATCCTGCTGCCGACGGGGCGGACGTTCGACGCGCTGTCCGTCCCGGAGAGCGCGGGGTTCCTGGCGCTGGCCCGGATGGAGCGGATGGAGCTGACGCTGGGGCCGGCGACGCTCGCTCCCGACCGGCGGATGCACTTCTTCGTGCTGCCGGGGGCTTCCGCGAAGGTGCCGGATCTGGTGCGCACGCTGGGGTGGTCGCCGTCCTCGCTGGATCTGGTGGCCCTGGGCGAGGGCGCGTACGTGGCCGCTCCTCCGACCCGGTTCGGGTCACGGGGGGCCGTGCAGTGGGTCCGCCGGCCGACCCCGGCGAACCGGTGGCTGCCGGACGCGGAGGAGTTGATCTCGCCGCTGGCCTATGCGTGCGGCCGGGATCGGTAGCCGCTCGCCCCGTTCGGAGCGGCGCAGCCGCCGTAGCCTTCATGCATGACCGAAGCTGCGGTACGCGTGCGTGGGCTCTGGAAGCGGTTCGGGCAGCAAGTCGCCGTCGGGGGGATCGATCTCGACCTGCCCGCCGGGAAGTTCATCGGACTGGTCGGGCCCAACGGGGCGGGGAAGACCACCACCCTGTCGATGGTGACCGGGCTGCTGCGGCCCGACGACGGCACCGTCGAGGTCGTCGGGCACGACGTGTGGCGGGACCCGGTGGCCGTCAAGGCGCGGATCGGCGTCCTTCCCGAGGGACTGCGGCTGTTCGAGCGGCTGTCGGGGCGGGAACTGCTCGGCTACGCGGGGCGGCTGCGCGGGCTGCCCGGGGACGAGGTCGACAAACGGGCCACACAGCTGCTGGACGTGCTCGACCTCGCCGGGTCCCAGCACAAGCTCGTCGTCGACTACTCCACCGGCATGCGCAAGAAGACCGGCCTGGCCGCCGCCCTCCTGCACAACCCCGAAGTGCTGTTCCTGGACGAGCCGTTCGAGGGCGTCGACCCGGTCTCCGCGCAGACCATCCGGGGCGTGCTGGAGCGGTACACCGCCTCCGGCGCCACCGTCGTGTTCTCCTCCCACGTGATGGAACTGGTCGAGTCGCTGTGCGACTGGGTGGCGGTGATGGCGGCCGGCCGGATCCGGGCGACGGGCACCCTGGCCGAGGTGCGCGGGGAGCACCCCACCCTGCAGGCGGCCTTCCTGGAACTGGTCGGGGCGCGGGCCCGGGACGCCGGGGCGGATCTGGACTGGCTCGGCGGCGGGGCGGCCCGATGACGCACCTCACCTCCACCGTCGTACGGCTGAAGCTGTCGCTGCTCAGGAACGGGCTGCGGCAGTCCGGGGGCCGGCGGGCCGCGTTCGTCGCCTCGGCCGTCGTCGCGGTGCTGTTCGCGCTGTCGCAGCTGCTGGGGTTCCTCCTGCTGCGCGGGCGGGCGGACGCCGACGTCGTCGCCGTCCTCGGCACGGCCGTGCTGGCCTTGGGCTGGGCGGTGCTGCCGCTGTTCTTCCCCAGCGGTGACGAGACCCTGGACCCGACCCGCCTGGTACTGCTCCCGCTGCGTCCCCGGCCCCTCGTACGGGCCCTGCTCGCGGCCTCCCTGGTCGGCATCGGCCCGCTGTTCACGCTGCTGATCCTGACCGGCTGCGCCCTGTCCCTGGCCCACGGCACGGCGGGCTGGGTGTGCGCCGTCGTCGCCGTCGTCCTCGCCCTGCCGGTCTGCGTGGCCCTCGCCCGCGCCGTCGCCACGGCCAACGTACGTCTGCTGACCAGCAGGAAGGGCCGCGATCTGGCCGTCCTGAGCGGGCTGGTGATCGCGATCGGCGTGCAGGTGGTCAACTTCGGCGCCCAGCATCTGGGTTCGGCCGGACCGGGGAAGCTGCGGCCGGTCGCGGACGTGCTGTCCTGGGTGCCGCCGGCGTCGGCGGTGGGCGCGGTGCACTCGGCGAGCGAGGGGGCGTACGGCATCGCCGCGGCCCGGCTCGCCGTGTCCGCGGCCGGGTTGGCGGTGCTCGTCGGGGTCTGGGCGCGGAGCCTGACCCGGCTGATGACCGCGCCCGACGGCTCCACGCTCCAGGCCGCCGACGCGGGCGCCGGGGACCGCGCGCCGTCCGGCGTCGGGCGGCTGCTGCCGGGGGGCCGCACGGGGGCGGTCATGGAGCGCAGCCTGCGCTACATCTGGCGGGACCCCAAGACCAAGGCCGCCTGGGTGACCTCGCTGGCGATCGGGCTGATCGTGCCGGTGTTCAACGCGGTGCAGGGCACCGGGTCGGTCTACTTCGCCTGCTTCGCCGCCGGAATGCTCGGCATCCAGATGTACAACCAGTTCGGGCAGGACACCTCCGCGTTCTGGATGGTGGCCACGACCATCTCCTCGCCCCGGGACGCCTACGCCGAGCTGCGCGGCAGGGCGCTGGCGCTGCTGCTGGTCACCCTGCCGTACGCGGCGCTGGTGACGGTGCTGACGACGGCGCTGCTGGGCACCTGGGCGCGGCTGCCGGAGGTGCTGGGGCTGTCCTTCGCGCTGCTCGGCGCGATGCTGGCGACCGGCGCGTGGACCTCGGCCCGCTTCCCGTACTCCATCCCGCAGGAGGGGCACAAGAACGTCGTCCCCGGTCAGGCGGGCCTCGCCTGGATCTCCATCCTCGGCGGCATGGTCGCGGCGGCCCTCCTGTGCTCCCCCGTGATCGCCCTCGCCGTCTGGCTGAGCGTCAGCGCGGGCGGGCGAGCGTGGACCTGGGTGCTGCTGCCGGTGGGGGCCGGCTACGGGGCGACGACCGCGCTGCTCGGGCTGCGGCTCGCGGCACCGCGGACGGCGGCCCGGCTGCCGGAGATCCTGACGGCGGTGAGCAGGGGCTGACAGGGCCGACGGGCCCTCCCGGGGCCGGCGAGGAGGTCCTCGGTCATCCGGCCAGGACCCGCTCCAGGAACGGTTCGACGGCGCCTCGCCAGGCCAGCGGCTGGTCGTAGTGGACCAGGTGTCCCGCATCGGCGACCTCGGCGTACTCGCCGAGCGGCAGCACCCGCACCATCTCCTGCGCCTCCGCCCGCCCCAGCTCGCCGTCCAGCCCCCGCAGGACGAGCGCGGGGCACCGGACCTGGGCCAGCTCCTCCCAGTGCGCGTCGTACACCCAGCTCTCCCGGGTCCGCAGCATCTCCTCCGGGTCGAACACGGGGCGCCAGCCGTCGGCGGACTCGTGCATGACCTCGGCGTAGAACGCGCCGCGGGCGGGGTTCGGCCGCTCCACCCACGGATCGTCCTCGCCGAACCACTTGCGGACGTCGGCGAGGGTGGCGAAGGGGACGGGCCAGGACCGGAACCATTCGGCCCACTCGCGCTGCGAGGCCGCACCGAGCGCGGAGGCGCGCATGTCGCAAACGACCAGGCCGCACACCAGGTCGGGGCGCCGGGCGGCGAGCTGCCAGGCGGTCAGGGCGCCCATGGCGTGCCCGATGAGAACGGCGGGGCCGAGGCCGAGCTGTTCGAGGGCGGCCTCGGCGTCCTCGACGTAGGCCTCGCGGGTGTAGGCGGCCTGTGGGGGCTTGTCGCTCCGGCCGTGGCCGCGCTGGTCGAGGGCGACCGCGCGGTGCCGCTCGGCGAGCCAGCGGGCGGTCGGCGCCCAGTGGGAGGCGCGGCCCATCAGGCCGTGCAGTAAGAGCACACCCGGACCGGCGGGGCCCGGGGGTTCCGGGTCCTGCTTCGGGGGGTCGACGAACTCCCACGCGGCCAGGCGCACCCCGCCCGCTCCCGTCACGTCGATACGCCGTGCCATCGGCCCTGGTACCCCCCAGCTCCGGCTGCCTCGTACGTCCTGCTCGATCGCCGCAGACTATCGAATACGCATTCGAAGATGGTGCCTCTGCGGACAACACCCCTCATTCGAGTGACACCCCTCGAGGAATGATCGCCGCCGCCCAGGGGATCTCTACTGGCGGGAGGCGGACCGCTCGGGGAAAAACGGTCCGAGGGGATTGACCCTGAGAGCTCGGGGCTCCGGGTCAGCACAGGGGAGGACAGGCCCCGGCGCCACACGGCGCCGGGGCTCCTCCATGCTCAGCGCTTGGCGACGAACACGTGCGACGCGACGTCCGCCTCCAGCTCGGCCGCCTCGCCGCCGCTGCCCACCAGCACACCGCCGGCCGACTCCGTCACGCTCACCACCGAGCCGGGCTGCACACCCGCCCGCCGCAGCGTGTACATCAGCTGGGCGTCCGTCTGGATCGGCTCGCCGATACGGCGGACGACGACCGTCTTGCCGTCCGCACCCGGGTCGAGATCGGCCAGCGAGACCATGCCCTCGTCCAGGAACGGGTCGGCCCCGTCCTTCTCGCCCAGTTCCTCCAGGCCCGGGATCGGGTTGCCGTACGGCGACTCGGTCGGGTGCCGCAGCAGCTCCAGCACGCGGCGCTCCACGGCCTCGCTCATCACGTGCTCCCAGCGACACGCCTCCGCGTGCACCTGCTCCCACTCCAGGCCGATCACATCGACCAGGAGACACTCGGCGAGACGGTGCTTGCGCATCACGCGCGTGGCGAGCCGGCGGCCCTCGTCGGTCAGCTCCAGATGGCGGTCGCTGGCCACGGACACCAGTCCGTCCCGCTCCATCCGCGCCACCGTCTGGCTCACCGTCGGCCCGCTCTGATCCAGCCGCTCCGCGATGCGGGCGCGCATGGGGACGACGCCTTCCTCCTCCAGCTCGAGGATGGTGCGGAGATACATCTCCGTGGTGTCGATCAGTCCGGACATACGTGCCCCTCGATTACCTCTGCCGGCAGCCCGGCGCGTGCGCTGGCCCTGCCATCAATTCTGCCGGATCCCACTGACAAGCGGGCGCCTCCGGCGGAATGGCCGTACCGGAGTGCCCCGATACCCCGGCGCCGTATTGACACCGCACTGGTCCAGACCGCACGGTGATCCGCGACACAGACGCTGCGAAGGGGCACCGCATGAGCGACGGCACGCCTGCCGACCTGTTCTTCGACGCCGCCATCAACCTCCTGCACCGGGTCCGTGCGGAGGAGGCCGGGGCGATCACCGCGGCCGGCACCCTCCTCGCCGACACCGTGGCGGCCGGCGGCCGGCTGTTCGCCTTCGGAGCCGGGCACTCCTCCCTGGCCGCCCAGGACGTCGTCTACCGCGCCGGCGGCCTCGCCCTGATGAACCTGCTCGCCGTCCCCGGCGTCGTCGGCGTCGACGTCACCCCCGCCACCCTCGGCTCCGCCCTCGAACGCGTCGACGGCCTCGCGAGCGCCGTCCTCGACAGCTCCCCGCTGCGCGCGGGCGACGCCCTCGTGATCATCTCCCTCTCGGGCCGCAACGCCCTCCCCGTCGAGATGGCCGTGAACGCCCGCGCCCTCGGCGTGCGGGTCATCGGCGTCACCTCGGTGGCCTACGCCACGGAGACGACGTCCCGGCACTCCTCCGGCACCTTCCTGAAGGACCACTGCGACCTCGTCCTCGACTCGAAGATCGCCGTCGGCGACGCCGAACTCACCCTCGACACCATCCCGGCGCCGTTCGCCCCCGCCTCCACGGTCGTCACCACCGCCCTGATGCAGGCCGTCATGGCCACCGCCGCGGCCGCCCTCGCCGACCGCGGCATCGAGCCCCCGCTGCTGCGCTCCGGCAACGTCGACGGCGGCCACGAGTGGAACGGCCGGGTGATGCGCGAGTACGGCGACCGGATCTTCTACCGCCGCTGAACCGCGGGGCCGGCCGCCGACCCGTACCGGCGGACCGGCCGACCCGGCCTGACGGACGGGCGACTTGACCGGCCGGCCTGGAGGGCCGGCCTCCGCCGCGAGGTCCGCCCCGGGTCTACTCCCGGACCGCGTCCGCCAGATCCAGCGCCGCCGCGATCCGGGCCGCCACATCCTCCGCGTACGCCGCGTCGGACCGCTCGAAGCGGCTCCGGCCGGCCCCGCGCAGGAAGGTCACCGCGCCCAGCGTCCGCCCCCGGCTGCGCAGCACCGCGCACAGCGCGTGCACCACGTCGTCCGGCCACTGCCGCTCCAGCGCCCACTCCCGCGCCCGCTCGGCCGGCACCGCCCCGGCGTCCGCGCGCACGCTCCCGCCCCGCTCCACACAGCTCAGCGCCGGATGCCCCACCTCGTAGCGCACCGGCAGCCCGGCCGCGCCGGACAGCACACTCGGCCCCGGCGCCCCGGCGGGCGTGGCGGCGAACCGCACCAGCCGTGCGGCCGTGTCGTCCCCCTCCCCGCGCGGCGGACCCGCCACCCGGTCGATCAACGCGTGGTCGGCGAAGCCCGCGAGGGCGAAGTCCAGGTGCACGACGGCCCCCTCCCCCGGGTCCTCGCACTCGGCGGCGGCCCGCGCGGCACGGTGCAGCTGGTTCGTACGGAACCGCAGCAGCGCCGCCTCCTGCTCGCCCTGCTTCGCCTCGGTGACGTCCTGGAACAGCCAGCCGACACCCAGCGGCACCGGCTCCTCCGCGAGCGGCGAGGCCAGCCGCAGGAACCCGTTGCGCCAGCAGCGCCGCTTGTCACCCTCCGCCGCGCGCACGGCCACCCACAGCTCGGCCGGCGCGGGCGGCGCGCCCTCGGCCAGGACGTGCGTCAGCGCGGCCTCCAACTCCTCCACGCCCTGCGCGAGCAGCTCACCGAGCGGCCGGCCGAGCGCGGAGGTGCGCCCGATCCCCAGTGCCCGCGCGGCGTACCCGTTCACGACGGCGGGCCGCAGATCGGCGTCCACGAGGACGACACCCCAGGCCGCGTCCTCGAACAACGCCTCGCTCAGCGCGATCGACCGCTCCAGATCGATCTGCGCGTGCACCTCGCTGAACGCGCAGTACACCCCGGCGGGCTTCCCGTCGGGCCCCCGCACGGCGGCGGACTGCGTCCGCACCAGGACCCGCCCCCCGTCCTTGGTCACCAGGGCGAACTCGTGCACCTGCCGCCCCGGCGCGTGCATCGCGGACATCAGCCGCTCCTGCACCTCCTCGGCGTCGGCGCTGCGCACCGCCCACCCGGCGAACCCGTGCCGCCCGACCGCCTCCGCCGTGGTCCAGCCCAGGATCCGCTCGGCCTCACGGTTCCAGTGGGTCACGACCCCGTCGGCGTCGAAGGCGCACAGCGCCGCGTCCATGCCGTCGAGCAGAGCGGCGAGCAGATCCGAACCGCCGGACTCGCCGGGGTCGTCCGGCCCCAGCTCATCGGTGGTCCCACTCCGCCGAGAAGCACTCACCTGGACCCCCTGCAGGCTGCGTCGGCGCCCGTACGGCGCACGGTTCGCTCAGTGGCCTTCAGCTCACTGGCCCTCATTCAACTGGAACGTGACGCAGCACACATCCTGTTCCCGCAAGATTGCATCAATCAAGATGTGCCGCCCAAAGCCCCGCACCTGCCCGGCAAGTTCTGAGCGAGTGAGGCGGGCCACACCCGTAACCGGCGTCGCGCAGTAGTCTTGCCCGCATGCTTCCGATGCTCGTTCGCCGCCGCCACGTGGACTACGTGCGCGTCACGAGCATGGGCTGTCGCCACTCGGCCTGATCCAGCCCCCTTTTTCGCCCCTTCTTACGGCATCCTGGGCGCCGCCCCCTACCCTCGGCGGCCTGCCCGTGGCCCACACACCCCTGTGGACGCACCCATGACGACGCACACCGCGACGACGACCTCGTCGTACGACCAGCTCCCCATCATCGACCTGTCGGCCGCCGACCGCGGCCCCGAAGCCCGCGCCCTGCTCCACGCCCGGCTGCACAGCGCCGCCCACGACGTCGGCTTCTTCCAGCTCGTCGGCCACGGCGTGACCAAGGCCGAGACCGACGCGCTGCTCAGCGCCATGCGCGCCTTCTTCGCCCTCCCCGAGTCCGACCGGCTCGCCCTGGACAACGTCGGCTCCCCGCACTTCCGCGGCTACACCCGCACCGGCGACGAACGCACCGGCGGCTCCCGCGACTGGCGCGACCAGCTCGACATCGGCGCCGAACGCCCCGCCCACGTACCCGCCCCCGGCGAACCCCCGTACTGGTGGCTGCAGGGCCCCAACCAGTGGCCGGCCGCCCTGCCCGAACTGCGCACGGCCGCCCTCGCCTGGGTCGACAGGCTCAGCGCGGTCGCCGACCGCCTCCTGCACGAGCTGCTGACCGCCATCGGCGCCCCGGCCGGCTTCTACGACCCGATCTTCGGCGACCGTGCCCACCCGCACCTCAAGCTCGTCCGCTACCCCGGCAGCGCGGGCGACGGCACCGACCAGGGCGTCGGCGCGCACAAGGACTACGGCTTCCTCACCCTGCTCCTGCAGGACACGGTCGGCGGCCTGCAGGTCCACCGCGAGGACGGCCTCTTCCACGACGTCCCGCCCATCGAGGGCGCCTTCGTCGTCAACCTCGGCGAACTCCTGGAGGTGGCCACCAACGGCTACCTCCTCGCCACCAACCACCGCGTGGTGAGCCCGCCCGGAGCGACGGAACGCTTCTCCGTCCCGTTCTTCTACAACCCCCGCCTGGACGCGCGGGTCGAACCGCTCCCCTTCCCCCACGCGTCACGGGCCCCGGGCATCACCACCGACCCGTCGAACCCCCTGTTCGCCGAGTACGGCTACAACGAACTCAAGGGCAAGCTGCGGGCCCACCCGCTGGTGGCGCAGCGCCACCACGGCAGCCTGCTGACACCGGCGGCCTGAACCCCCCCGGGGGCGCGGCGAAAGGCGCGGCGGCCCGCGCGACCGGCCACCACCGGCCCGCGGCCGCCCGCACCCCTCACGCGCCCCTCACGCGCCCCTTCAGTGGGCGATGTCCGCGTACCCCTCGATGTCCTCGGGCCGCCGGGAACCGGGCCCCACATACCGCGCGGACGGACGTACGAGGCGGCCCGTCCGCTTCTGCTCCAGGATGTGCGCCGACCAGCCGGCGGTCCTCGCGCACGTGAACATCGACGTGAACATGTGCGCCGGCACCTCCGCGAAGTCCAGCATGATCGCGGCCCAGAACTCGACGTTCGTCGCCAGCACCCGGTCCGGCCGCCGGTTGTGCAGCTCCTCCAGCGCTGCCTTCTCGAGCGCCTCCGCGATCTCGAACCGCGGAGCGCCCAGCTCCCGCGCCGTCCGCCGCAGCACCCGCGCCCGGGGGTCCTCGGCCCGGTACACCCGGTGCCCGAACCCCATCAGCCGCTCGCCCCGGTCCAGGGCCCGCTTGACGTAGGCCTCCGCGTCCCCGGTCCGCTCGATCTCCTCGATCATCCCGAGCACCCGGGAGGGCGCACCCCCGTGCAGCGGCCCGGACATCGCGCCCACCGCACCCGACAGCGCGGCGGCGACGTCCGCGCCCGTGGAGGCGATGACCCGCGCGGTGAACGTGGAGGCGTTCATGCCGTGCTCCGCCGCGGAGGTCCAGTACGCGTCCACGGCCGCGACATGCTTCGGGTCCGGCTCACCCCGCCAGCGGATCATGAACCGCTCGACGACGGACTTCGCCTTGTCGATCTCCCGCTGCGGCACCATCGGCAGCCCCTGGCCGCGCGCGGACTGCGCGACGTAGGACAGCGCCATCACGGCGGCCCGCGCGAGGTCGTCCCGCGCCTGCCGCTCGTCGATGTCGAGCAGCGGTTTCAGACCCCACACCGGGGCGAGCATCGCCAGCGCCGACTGGACGTCCACGCGGATGTCACCGGAGTGCACCGGGATCGGGAACGGCTCGGCGGGCGGCAGGCCGGGGTTGAAGGCACCGTCGACCAGCAGCCCCCACACGTTCCCGAACGAGACGTGGCCGACCAGGTCCTCGATGTCGACGCCCCGGTACCGCAGGGCGCCGCCCTCCTTGTCCGGCTCGGCGATCTCCGTCTCGAACGCGACGACTCCTTCGAGCCCGGGTACGAAATCGGACATCAGGCGGCTCCTCGTGATTGTCGGCGGTGGTCACCCCGGTGATGCCCCGATCGGCCGGTCGTCACCCGTGGTCACCCATACCGCAAGGGAACCAGCACGATAACCTCCGGTGCCGCACTTGGGGAGTCCGTACGACACTCAGTGCCACACCCGTTCGGCCGGGCAAGTACGGCAAGATGACCGGGTGACCGACCGCGAACCCCTCCTGGACCCCGTCCTCGACCCCTCCGCGATGCGCAAGCAGTACCGGGCCGAGGGCCTCTCCGAACAGGATCTCGCCACACACCCCATGGACCAGTTCGCCCGCTGGTTCGAGGACGCGGCACGCGCGGCCCTGCACGGCACGATCTACGAACCCAACGCGATGATCGTCTCCACGGCGGACGCGACGGGCCGCCCCAGCGCCCGCACGGTCCTGATGAAGCAGTACGACACCGACGGCTTCGTCTTCTTCACCAACTACGACTCCCTCAAGGGCCGCGACCTCGCGCAGAACCCGCACGTCGCGCTGCTGTTCCCCTGGCACCCGCTCGCCCGCCAGGTCATCGTCACCGGCACCGCCCACCGCACCGGCCGCGACGAGACCGCCGCCTACTTCCGCACCCGCCCGCACGGCTCGCAGCTCGGCGCCTGGGCGAGCGCCCAGTCGAAGGTGATCGCCTCCCGCACCGAGCTGGACACCGCCTACGCCGACCTCGAGGCCCGTTACCCCGAGGACGAACAGGTGCCGGTGCCCCCGCACTGGGGCGGCTTCCGCATCGCCCCCGAGATGATCGAGTTCTGGCAGGGCCGCGAGAACCGCCTCCACGACCGCCTCCGCTACACGGCCCGTCCCGACGGCACCTGGACGGTGGAACGGCTCAGTCCCTGAAAACGCAGACGACCCGCGGGCTGGGTTCCTCCGAGGAGGAGCCGGCCGGACGTACCGGCAGCCCGCGGGTCGGGTGACTGCGTTGGATTGGGCCGGCTGCGTGGTTCTCACACACGCTGGTCCGGCACCGCACAGAGTGTGGTGGCGAGCCGCTAGCCCGCAGCCACCTCGCGCGTCCGGGTTTCACTCATTTACCCGATCACCTCCTTTCCTACGTAGGGCACAGCCTAAGAAGCGGTCGGCGATGGCTCAACTGTTTTTCGGGGATGCCGAGGCCGACCGATGAGTTTCTCTGTGATCAGCAGTCAGAGATCACAGCACATGGACACGAGAGACCGAGGAACTTTCAGATGCGTACCCTGATCAGCACCGCGTTCATCTCGCTCGACGGCGTCGTGGAGGCCCCCGGCGGCGAGCCCGGCTACCGCAACTCCGGCTGGACCTTCAAGCACACCGACTTCCTCCCCGAGGCGTTCGACATCAAGGGCCGGGAGCAGAAGGAAGCCACCGCGATGCTGATGGGCCGGACCAGCTACGAGGCGTTCAGCCCTGTGTGGCCGGACATGGAGGAATTCGCCGACTACAAGGTGATGCCGAAGTACGTCGTCTCCACCACCCTCACCGAGGACGACCTGGTGTCGAACTGGGGCGAGACCACGATCCTGCGCTCGCTCGACGACGTCGCCGCGCTCAAGGAGACGGAGGGCGGCCCGATCATCGTCCACGGCAGCGCCTCGCTGAACCAGGCGCTCTCGGACGCCGGCCTGATCGACCGGTACCACCTGCTCGTCTTCCCGCTCCTGCTCGGCGCCGGCAAGCGTCTGTTCAGCACCACGGACAAGGACACCCAGAAGCTGAGGCTCGTCGAGCACGAGGCCTACGCCAACGGCCTGCAGAAGAACGTCTTCGACGTCGTCCGCTGACACGGCTCCCGCACGGAGGGCGCCGCTCAGTCCAGTGCCCGCCCCAGCAGTTCGGCCCACTGGGAGACGACCCGTTCGCGGCGGGTGGTGTCGTCGGTGAGGAGGTTGGCCAGGCCCAGGCCGCGGGCCATGTCCAGGAAGCCCTGGACGGTTTCGCGGACGCCGGGGCGGGTCTCGTCGGCGGCGAGGAGGTCGACGGCGATGCGGTGGGTCTCGCGGCCGACGCGGGCCTCCAGTTCGGTCACGCGCGCGCGGAGCTGGTCCTCGTTGGAGGCGGCGACCCACAGGTGCAGGGCGGCGCGGAAGAGGGGGCCGGTGTAGAGGTCGACGAGGGCGGCGACGACGGCGCGGCGGTCGGCGGGCCCGTCGGGGAAGAGGGCCCGGAGCGCGGTGGAGCGTTCCTCGGCGACGTACTCGACGGCGGCGGTGAAGAGGTCCTCGCGGGTCGGGAAGTGGTGCTGGGCGGCGCCCCGGGAGACGCCGGCGCGTTCGGCGACGACGCCGACGGTGGAGCCTGCCCAGCCGTGTTCGGCGAGGCAGGCCACGGCGGCTTCGAGGAGCCGTTGCCGGGTGGCCCGGCTGCGGTCCTGTTTGGGCAGGCGGTCGCGTTCCGCCGTCGTGCTCATGTG
The DNA here is from genome assembly GCF_040682635.1 of Streptomyces sp. NPDC051133. Taxonomy (NCBI): domain Bacteria; kingdom Bacillati; phylum Actinomycetota; class Actinomycetes; order Kitasatosporales; family Streptomycetaceae; genus Streptomyces; species Streptomyces sp. NPDC051133. The sequence continues at coordinate 114,092 of NZ_JBFBBK010000009.1, read as the reverse complement.
CTCACACCACCCATGCCGGGTCCCGTCTTTCCAGGAAGGCCGTCATCCCCTCCCGGGCCTGGTCGGAGGAGAACAGCCGGGCCGAGAGGGCGGTCAGGTCGGCCGCGTCCCGGTCGAATGTCTCCAGCACCCTAGCCGTGAGCAGCCGTTTCGTCTCGGCCAGGGCCTGGGGGGAGGAGCGGCGCAGGCCGTCCAGGAGGGGGGCGAGGGCTTCGTCGACGTCGTTCCCGGTCACCGTGAGCAGGCCCAGGCGGACGGCCTGCGCCGGGTCGAAGCGTTCGCCGGTGAGGTAGTAGCGGGCCAGCGCGCGGGGGTCGGTGCGGGGGATCACGGGCAGGGAGATCACGGCGGGCGCGACGCCGATGCGGACCTCGGTGAAGGCGAAGGTGGCCGTGGTGGCGGCTGCCGCCAGGTCGCAGGCGGCGAGGAGGCCGAGGCCGCCGGCGCGGACGTGGCCGGTGACCCGGGCGACGACCGGCTTGGGGAGTTCGACGATCTGCCGGAGGAGGCCGGTCAGTGCGTCGGGGTGGGGTGGGTCGCGCAGGTCGGCGCCGGCGCTGAAGGTGGTGCCGGTGTGGGTGAGGACGACGGCGCGGACGTCGGGGTCCTTGCCGCAGTCGGTGAGGGCCTCGGCGAGGGCGGTGACGAGACCTGCGGAGAGGGCGTTGCGGGTGTCGGTGGCGTCGAGGCTGAGGGTGTCGACGCCGCGCGTGCGGGTGCGGCCGATCGGCGTGGTCATGCGCGCTCCCTGAGTTCGCGGCGCAGGATCTTGCCGGAGGCGGCGCGGGGGACGGTGTCGAGGAAGGTGACGTGGCGGATGCGTTTGTAGTGGGCGACGCGTTCGGCGACGTAGAGCATGATCTCGTTTTCGGTCAGGTCGCCGGCGACGGTGGGGCGGGGGACGACGAAGGCGTGCGGGATCTCGTTGCCGTCGTCGTTGCGGGTGCCGATGACGGCGGCGTCGGCGATGCCGGGGTGGGTGAGGAGGAGGGCCTCCAGTTCGGCGGGGGCCACCTGGAAGCCCTTGTACTTGATGAGTTCCTTGACCCGGTCGACGACGAAGAGCCAGCCGTCGGCGTCGACGTGTCCGACGTCTCCGGTGTGCAGCCAGCCGTCGGGGTCGATCATGTCGGCGGTGGCGTCGGGGCGGCCGAGGTAGCCCTTCATCACCTGGGGGCCGCGGATGAGGATCTCGCCGGGTTCGCCGGTGCCGAGGTCCTTGCCGGGGTCGTCGAGGGAGACGATCCGCATCTCGGTGCCGGCGACGAGCCGGCCGACGGTGCCGGCGGGTGCCTGGTGGAGGCGGTCGAGAGGGACGACGTGGGTGCCGGGGGACAGTTCGGTCATGCCGTAGGCCTGGCCGATCGGGGGCAGGCCGAGGCGTGCGGAGCAGGCGAGGGAGAGCTGGGCGTCGAGGGGGGCGGCGGCGCTGATGACGTACTTCAGGGACGACAGGTCGTAGGCCGTGACCGAGGGGTGCTTGGCGAGGGCGAGGACGATCGGCGGGGCGACGTACAGGCCGGTGATGCGGTGGGTCTCGATGGCGGCGAGGAAGGTCTCCAGGTCGAAGCGGGGCAGGACGACGACCGTGGCGCCCTGGCGCAGGGGCGCGTTCATCAGGGCGGTGAGGCCGTAGATGTGGAAGAACGGCAGGACGGCGAGGATGCGGTCGCCGGGTCCCGCGGGGACGGCGGGCTCCAGCTGGGCGAGGTTGGTGGCGATCTGCCGGTGGGTGAGCATGACGCCCTTGGGGACGCCGGTGGTGCCGGAGGAGTACGGCAGCGCGGCGATGTCTTCGGCGGGGTCGATGTCGACGTGGGGCTCGGGGGCGGCCGAGCCGAGCAGGTCGATGAGCGACCGGTGTCCGGGTGCGCTGTCGCAGACGAATATCTCCCGTATGCCGCCCGCGAGTTCGGCGGCGCGCCGGGCGGTCTGCAGCAGCGGGGAGACGGTGACGATCCAGCGGGTGGCGCTGTCGACGAGCTGTTTGGCGAACTCCTCGGGGGTGGCGAGCGGGTGCACCGTGGTGACGGCGGCACCCGCGCGCGTGGCCGCGTAGAAGGCGGTGGGGAAGGCGATGGTGTTGGGGCTGTGCAGGGCGAGGACGTCGCCCTTGCGGACGCCCGCGTCGGCGAACGCGGCGGCGAGGCGCCGGTGGAACCGGTCCACCTGCTCGTACGTGAGGGTGGTGCCGTCCGTGCCGTCGATGAGCGCGGGCTGCTCGCCGAAGTCGGCGGCCCGGCCGAGGACGGCCTCGTGGATGGGGAGTTCTACGGGCGGAACGTCTGCGTACTCGCTGCGGAACACGGTTCCTCCAGTGCGGTCGCGGTCGCCTAGTACGACTTGGGCAGACCCAGGGTCTGGTGGGAGACGTAGTTCAGAATCATCTCCCGGCTCACCGGAGCAATACGAGCCACGCGTGCGGCCGTTATCAACGAGGCGAGGCCGAACTCGCGGGTGAGGCCGTTGCCGCCGAGGGTGTGCACGGCCTGGTCGACGGCCTTCACGCAGGCCTCCCCGGCCGCGTACTTGGCCATGTTGGCGGCCTCGCCCGCGCCGACGTCGTCGCCGGCGTCGTAGAGGTGGGCCGCCTTCTGCATCATCAGGCGGGCAAGTTCCAGGTCGATGTGGGCCTGGGCGAGGGGGTGGGCGATGGCCTGGTGGGCGCCGATGGGGGTCTTCCAGACGGTGCGGTCGCGGGCGTACTCGACGGCCTTGGCCAGGGCGTGGCGGCCCATGCCGATCGCGAACGCGGCCGTCATGATCCGTTCGGGGTTCAGTCCGGCGAAGAGCTGCAGCAGACCGGCGTCTTCATCGCCGACGAGCGCATCGGCGGGCAGCCGTACGTCGTCGAGGACCAGTTCGAACTGCTTCTCGGCCGCGTTGAGTTCCATGTCGATGGGGTGCTTCTGGAAACCCTCGGCGTCCGTCGGGACGATGAACAGGCAGGGCTTGAGGCGTCCGGTGCGGGCGTCCTCGGTGCGGCCGACGACGAGGACCGCGTCGGCCATGTCGACGCCGGAGATGAAGACCTTCCGGCCGGTGAGGAGCCAGTCGGCGCCGTCGCGCCGGGCGGTGGTGGTGATGCGGTGGGAGTTGGACCCGGCGTCGGGTTCGGTGATGCCGAAGGCCATGAGGCGGGTGCCGTCGGCGAGCCCGGGGAGCCAGGCCTGCTTCTGGGCCTCGGTGCCGAAACGGGAGATCACGGTGCCGCAGATGGCGGGTGAGACGACGAGCATGAGGAGCGGGGAGCCCGCGGCGCCCAGTTCCTCCAGCACGATGGAGAGTTCGGTGATGCCGCCGCCTCCGCCGCCGTGCTCCTCCGGGAGGTTGACGCCGAGGTAGCCGAGCTTGCCGGCCTCGGACCAGAGTTCGGTGAGGGGTTTACCTTCGGCGACGGTGCGGACGAGGTAGTCGCGGCCGTAGCGCTTGCCGAGGGCGGCGACAGCCGAGCGGAGGGCTTGGTGCTCTTCGGTTTCGACGACGGGAGACATGCGGCTCCTAAGAAGAGGTTTCCTGCACGACGGCGAGCAACATTCCTGGTTCCACCTGCTGGCCGGCCTCGGCGTGCAGGGCGGTCAGCGTTCCGGTGACCGGTGCCGTGATCTGGTGCTGCATCTTCATCGCCTCCAGCCAGATCAGGGGCCGGCCCGCTTCGACGGCCGCCCCTTCGGTGAGGCCTTCGGCGATGCGTACGACCGTTCCCGGCATCGGTGCCAGCAGGGAGCCCGGGGCGAGCTGTGCGGCCGGGTCGGGGAAGCGGGGCAGGGCGGTGAGGCGGGTGGCGCCCACGTGGACCTGGTCGCCGTACCGCGCGACCTCATAGGTCCGTTGCACGCCGTCGGCTTCGAGGACGACCCGGTGGGCGTCGGCGTGGACGATCCGGACCCCGTCGGCGGTGAGGCCCTGCCGGGTGTGCCGGTAGTGGACCTCGTGCTCCTCGCCCGCCATGGCGTACCGCTTGACCTGCGGCTGTGAGGGGACGTTGCGCCAGCCGCCGAAGCGGGAGCGGCCGTGGGCGTCGGCGAGGGCGGCGGCCAGCGGGGCGTGCGCGTCGGGGGCCGGGGCGGTCAGTTCGGGCAGGTGGCGGTCGTAGAAGCCGGTGTCCGCGCGGGCCGCGGTGAACTCCTCGTGCCGCAGCGAGCGGACGAGGAGGTCGCGGTTGGTGACGGGGCCGTGGATGGCGGCCCGTTCCAGGGCGCCGGCGAGCTTGCGGACGGCCTCCGCGCGGGTGGGCGCGTGGGCGACGACCTTGGCGAGCATCGGGTCGTAGTGGACGCCGATGGGGTCACCGTCACTGTAACCGGTGTCGAGGCGGACGCCGGCCGGTACGGCGAGGTGGTGCAGGGTGCCCGTCTGCGGGGCCCAGTCGTGCGCGGGGTCCTCCGCGTAGAGGCGGGCCTCGATCGCGTGTCCGCGCGCGGGGGGCGGGGTGGTGTCCAGGGCGTGCCCTTCGGCGACGCGGATCTGCTCGGCGACGAGGTCGAGGCCGAACACCTCCTCCGTCACCGGGTGTTCCACCTGCAGGCGGGTGTTCATCTCCAGGAAGTGGGCGCGGCCGTCGGCGACGAGGAACTCGACGGTGCCGGCGCCGACGTAGGAGACGGCGCGTGCGGCACGTACGGCCAGGGCGTGCAGTTCCTGGATGAGGGCGTCGGGCAGGGCCGGGGCGGGGGCTTCCTCGATCACCTTCTGGTGGCGGCGCTGGAGGGAGCAGTCACGGGTGCCGAGCGGCCAGACGGTGCCGTGGGTGTCGGCGAGGATCTGCACCTCGACGTGGCGGCCGTGTTCGAGGTAGGGCTCCACGAACACCTCGCCGTCGCCGAAGGCGCTCGCGGCCTCGGTGCGGGCGGCCTCCAGCGCCGCCTGCAGCTGATGCAGGTGGCGCACGATCCGCATGCCGCGTCCGCCGCCGCCGGCGGCGGCCTTCACCAGCACCGGCAGGTCGGCGTCGGTGACGGCGGCCTCGTCGAGGGGGCTCAGTCCCATCAGCCGCTTCGCCCGGGTCTTGGACGCCATCGCCTCGATGGCGTCCGGGGGCGGTCCGATCCAGGTGAGGCCGGCGTCCAGGACGGCGCGGGCGAAGCCGGGGTTCTCGGAGAGGAAGCCGTAGCCGGGGTGCACGGCGTCGGCGCCGGCGGCCAGGGCCGCTTTCACGATCAGGTCGCCGCGCAGGTAGGTGTCGGCGGGTGCGGCTCCCGGCAGCCGTACGGTCGTGTCGGCCACGCGCGTGTGCAGCGCGCCCGCGTCGGCGTCCGAGTGCACGGCGACCGTGCGGATGCCGAGAGCGGCGCAGGTGCGGAAGATCCGGCAGGCGATCTCGCCGCGGTTGGCGACGAGCACAGTGGAAATCACGTGGTCCCTCACATCCGGAAGACGCCGAAGCCGCCGCGCGCGCCCTCGTAGGGCGCGGTGTGCAGGGCGGACAGGCACAGGCCGAGGACGGTGCGGGTGTCGCGCGGGTCGATGACGCCGTCGTCGTACAGCCGCCCGGACAGGAACATCGGCAGCGACTCGGACTCGATCTGCTGCTCCACCATGGCGCGCAGGGCGGCGTCGGCCTCGTCGTCGTACGGCTGTCCCTTCGCCGCGGCCGACTGGCGGGCGACGATCGACAGCACGCCGGCGAGCTGCTGCGGGCCCATGACGGCGGACTTGGCGCTGGGCCAGGCGAACAGGAACCGCGGGTCGTAGGCGCGCCCGCACATGCCGTAGTGCCCGGCGCCGTACGACGCCCCCATGAGCACGGACAGGTGGGGCACCCGGCTGTTGCTGACCGCGTTGATCATCATCGCGCCGTGTTTGATGATGCCGCCCTGTTCGTACTCCTTGCCGACCATGTAGCCGGTGGTGTTGTGCAGGAACAGCAGGGGGATGTCGCGCTGGTTGGCGAGCTGGATGAACTGGGCGGCCTTCTGCGACTCGGCGCTGAACAGGACGCCCTGGGCGTTGGCGAGGATGCCGACCGGGTAGCCGTGCAGGGCGGCCCAGCCGGTGACCAGGCTCGTGCCGTACAGCGGCTTGAACTCGTCGAAGTCGGAGGCGTCGACGATCCGGGCGATGACCTCGCGGGGGTCGAAGGGGATCTTCAGGTCGCCGGGAACGATCCCGAGAAGTTCCTCGTTGTCGTATTTGGGCGGTTGGGCGAAGGGGGGATCGGGGTGGGCCTTGCGGTGGTTGAGCCGGGAGACGACCCGGCGCGCCTGGCGGAGCGCGTCCTGTTCGTCGACGGCGAAGTAGTCGGCGAGACCGGACACGCGCGCGTGCATCTCGGCGCCGCCCAGGGACTCGTCGTCGCTCTCCTCGCCGGTGGCCATCTTCACCAGGGGCGGGCCGCCGAGGAACACCTTCGCGCGTTCCTTCACCATGATCACGTGGTCGGACATGCCGGGGATGTAGGCGCCGCCGGCGGTGGAGTTGCCGAAGACGACGGCGACGGTCGGGATGCCGGCGGCGGAGAGCCGGGTCAGGTCGCGGAAGATGGCGCCGCCCGGGATGAAGATCTCCTTCTGGGAGGGCAGGTCCGCGCCGCCGGACTCGACCAGGCTGATGCAGGGCAGCCGGTTGGCGAGGGCGATGTCGTTGGCGCGCAGGGCCTTCTTCAGGCTCCAGGGGTTGCTGGCTCCGCCGCGGACGGTCGGGTCGTTGGCGGTGATCAGGCACTCCACGCCCTCGACGACACCGATGCCGGTCACCAGCGAGGCACCGACCGGGTATTCACTGCCCCACGCGGCGAGCGGGCTCAGCTCCAGGAAGGGCGTGTCCGGGTCGAGGAGCAGCTCGATCCGCTCCCGCGCGAGCAGCTTGCCGCGCCCCCGGTGCCGGGCGACGTACTTGTCGCCGCCGCCCGCGAGCGCCTTGGCGTGCTCGGTGTCCAGGTCGGCGAGCTTGGCGAGCATGGCCTCGCGGTGGGCCCGGTAGTCGGGGCCGTTGACGTCCAGGGCCGTCTCCAGCACGGTCACAGCAATGCCTCCGGTATGTCCAGGTGGCGGGAGCGCAGCCATTCGCCGAGGGCCTTGGCCTGCGGGTCGAAGCGGGCCTGCGCGGCGACGCCGGCGCCGAGGATGCCGTCGACGACGAAGTTGAGCGCGCGCAGGTTCGGCAGCAGGTGCCGGGTGACGGGCAGATCCCGGCTTTCCGGGATCAGTTCGCGGAATCGGTCGGCGGTCAGTTCGTGGGCGAGCCACCGCCAGGCCTCCTCCGACCGCGCCCACACGCCCACGTTGGCGCTGCCGCCCTTGTCCCCGCTGCGGGCCCCGGCGACGAGACCGAGCGGGGCACGCCGGGCCGGTCCGGCCGGCAGGGGCTCGGGCAGCGGCGGCTGCGGTACGGCGTCCAGCGGGCGGGTGTCCTGGGGCGGCGGCACGGCGGCACGGCGTCCGTCGGGGAGGACGGCCGTGTGCGTGACGGCGTCCTGGGGTACGGCCCCGGCCTCGAAGACGCCGTAGGGGGCGCCCTTTCCGGGCGGGGCGAGCACATGGAAGCCGGGGTAGCTGGCGAGGGCCAGTTCGATGGCGGCCCCGCTCAGTGCCCGGCCGACGACCCGCTGGTCCGGGTCCCGGACGACGAGCCGGAGCAGCGCGCTCGCGGTCTCCTCGGTGGCGGCGTCGGCGCGGTCGGTGCGGACCAGGTCCCAGCGGACCTCGGCGGGCGGTGACTTGGCGAGCGCGTCGGCGAGCTGCTCGCGCACCAGGTCGGCCTTGGCCTCGATGTCGAGTCCGGTGAGGACGAAGACGACCTCGTTGCGGAAGCCGCCGAGCCGGTTGAGCCCGACCTTGAGCGTGGGCGGCGGTGCCTCACCGCGCACGCCCTCGATCCGCACCCGGTCCGGCCCGTCCTGGCTCAGCCGTACGGTGTCCAGCCGGGCGGTGACGTCGGGCCCGGCGTACCGGCCGCCGCCGGTCTCGTACAGCAGCTGGGCGGTGACCGTGCCGGTGTCGACCAGGCCGCCGGTGCCGGGGTGTTTGGTGATGACGCTGCTGCCGTCGGCGTGGATCTCGGCGAGCGGGAAGCCGGGCCGGCGGACGTCCGCCTCCCGGAAGAAGGCGTAGTTCCCGCCGGTGGCCTGCGTGCCGCACTCCAGCACGTGTCCGGCGACGACGGCGCCCGCGAGCCGGTCGTACTCCTCCGGCTGCCAGCCGAAGTGGGCGGCTGCGGGCCCGGTGACCAGCGCGGCGTCCGTGACCCGTCCGGTGACGACCACGTCCGCTCCGGCCCGCAGACACTCCGCGATGCCGAAGCCGCCGAGATAGGCGTGGGCGGCGAGGGTGCCGGGGTGGGCGGCGGTGAGGTCGTCGCCGTCGACGTGCGCGACCCGGACGGGCAGCCCGAGCCGGCCGGCCGACGCGCGTACGGCGTCGGCGAGTCCGGCCGGGTTGAGGCCGCCCGCGTTGGTGACGATCCGCACTCCGCGCTCCTGGGCGAGGCCGAGGCAGTCCTCCAGCTGGCGCAGGAAGGTGCGGGCGTACCCGGCGGAGGGGTCCTTCAGCCGGTCGCGGGCCAGGATGAGCATGGTGAGTTCGGCGAGATAGTCGCCGGTGAGGACGTCGATCTCCCCTCCGGTGAGCATCTCGCGCAGGGCGTCCGCGCGGTCGCCGTAGAAGCCGGAGAAGTTGCCGATGCGCAGGGCGTTCACCGGGCGGCCTCCTGTGGCGGGCGGCCGGTGCCGGGCGGGCCCGCGAAGGCCTGGGCGATGTCCAGCCAGCGGTCGGCGTCCGGGCCCGTCGCGGTCAGGGCGAGGTCGGCGCGGTGGGCACGCTGGGTGACGAGGAGACAGAAGTCGAGGGCGGGCCCGGTGACACGCTGCGGGGCGTCTTCGGGGCCGTAGGTCCACATCTCGCCCGACGGCGCCTGGAGTTCGACGCGGAACTCGCCGGCCGGCGGGGTGAGTCCATGGACGGTGTGGGCGAAGTCGCGCGTCCGCACGCCGAGCCGTGCCACATGGCGGAGCCGGTCGGTGGGCGGGCGGGCCACCCCCAGGGCGTCGGCGATGTCCAGGCCGTGGGCCCAGGTCTCCATGAGACGGGCGGTGGCCATGGAGGCGGCCGACATGGGCGGGCCGTACCAGGGGAAGCGGGAGCCGGGCGGGGCGGCGCGCAGCGCCCGGTCGAGCGCGTCGCGGCCCGCCCGCCAGCCGGCCAGCAGCTCGGCGGGCGGGAGCCGGGCGCCGTCCTCCGCGCCCTGGTCCACGAACGAGTCGGGAGCGGCGAGCGCCTTCTCGACCAGCGTCCGGAAGGCACCGGTGTCGGTGACGGCCAGCAGCGCCGAGCGGTCGGTCCAGGCGAGGTGGGCGATCTGGTGGGCGAGGGTCCAGCCGGGCGCGGGAGTGGGGAGTGCCCACTGCGCGGGGCTCAACTCGGCGGTGAGCCGGTCGAGTTCCTCGCTCTCCGCACGCAGGTCGTCGATGACGGGCGTCGGGTCGGCCATGAGGGGAGCATGGCAGCGGAGCCAGAAACAATCAAGCGTGCTTGCATGAATTTGGGGGGCGTGAGGGGCTGGGTCTTGGCAGGCCGTTGCGTGGGGCGGGAGTTGCCCGTGCGCGGCGCCACGGGAGTTGCGCGTCCCGTGCCGCGGTGGGGCCGCTGTCGGGATCGGGGTCAGACCGCTTCCACCGGTGGGTACACCGGCTCCCAGCGGGCCGCGCGCACCGCCTCCTCGATGTCGTCCAGACCGGCCCGGGCGACCCCGTCCTCCACGGCCGTCCGGGCCACGGCCACGGCGACCGCCTCCGAGGTGCCGCGCAGGTCGCGGATCGGCGGGAGGACCGGGGCGCCCAGCCGGGCGACGTCCGAGTCGTCGGTCCTGCGGGCCACCGCGTCCGCCGCCGCGCGCAGCATGCCGTCGGTGACCCGGGAGGCGCGCGCCACGATCGCGCCGAGGCCGAGGCCGGGGAAGACCAGGGCGTTGTTGGCCTGGCCGATCTCGTACGCCGTCCCGTCCCGTTCGACCGGGGCGAAGGGGCTGCCGGTGGCGACCAGGGCCCGGCCGTCGGTCCAGGCGAACAGGTCGGCGGGGGTGGCCTCGGCGAGGTCGGTGGGGTTGGACATGGGCAGGATGATCGGGCGTTCGGTGTGCCGGGCCAGCTCGCGCACGATGTCCTCGGTGAAGGCGCCGCTCTGGCCGGAGGTGCCGATGAGGATGGTCGGGCGGACCCGGCGGACCACCTCGTCCAGGGGGATGCCGGGCAGGCTGTCGTCGCGCCGCCAGCCGGCGGTGTCGTCGGCGGGGCGGGCGTACGGCCGCTGGAAGTCGCGGAGCTCGTCGCCCTGGTCGGTGGTGAGCAGGCCGTACCGGTCGACGCACCAGAACCGGGCGGTGGCGTCGGCCTCGGACAGCCCCTCGGCGACCAGCGCGTCACGGAGCTGGTCGGCGACGCCGATGCCCGCCGTGCCGGCGCCGAAGACGACGATCCGGTGCTCGGGCAGCGGGACCCCGGCCGCCCGCACACCGGACAGCACGGCGGCGAGATTGACGGCACCCGTGCCCTGGATGTCGTCGTTGAAGGTGCACACCTGGTCGCGGTAGCGGTCGAGGATGCGGCGGGCGTTGGCGGTGCCGAAGTCCTCCCAGTGCAGCAGGGCGCCCGGGAAGAGCTTGGTCGCGGTGGTGACGTAGGCGTCGATGAAGGCGTCGTAGCTGTCGCGGTCGGCTCGGGGGTGCCGGTTGCCGAGGTAGAGAGGGTTGTCGAGGAGGTCCTGGCGGTTGGTGCCGACGTCGAGCATCACGGGCAGGGTGCGGCGCGGGTCGATGCCGGCGGCGGCCGTGTAGACGGCGAGCTTGCCGACGGCGATGTCGATGCCGCCGACACCCCAGTCGCCGATGCCGAGGATGCCCTCGCCGTCGGTGGCCACGATCAGGTCGACGTCGGCGGCGCCGAGGCCGCTCGCGCGCAGCGAGCGCTCGATGTCGTCGGGGGCGTCCACGGAGAGGTAGACGCCACGCGGGCGGCGGTACTCGTTGCTGTAGCGGCGGATGGCCGTGCCCACGGTGGGGGTGTAGACGATGGGCAGCATCTCTTCGAGGTGGTCGCCGACGAGCCGGTAGAACAGCGTCTCGTTGCGGTCGTGCAGGGCGGCGAGATTGACGTTCCTGGCCAGGTCGCTCGGCTGCTCGCGGTACTGCGCGTAGGCACGCTCCACCTGTTCGTCCTGGGTGAGCACGTGGGGCGGGACCAGGCCGACCAGGTCCAGGGCCCGGCGTTCGTCCTCGGTGAAGGCGGTCCCGCGGTTGATCCGGGGGTCGGCGAGGACGGCCCGGCCGCGGGCGGTGATCCTCAGGGGGCGGGGGGTGGTGTCACGCGCGTCGCTCATGGGGTCCGCCTTTCCGTCGGGCTACGGCCCACTCAGGAGTCTGGCGGAGAGCCACGATGCTCGCAGGCGGAGCGGGCACCGGCCCGGCGTCCCCGTCACGGAGCGTCGGCCACCCGCCACCTGCGGACCACGTCCTCTTGCGCCGTCAGCCATGTTCCGTCCCCCAGCGCCAGCGGGTCGAAGCAGGCGGTGCCGGGGTAGTCCAGCTCGGCGACCGGCTGGAGGGTGTGGCCGTCGAGGATCAGGTGGCGGTTGTCCTCCGAGTCCTCTTCCTCGGCCGCGGCGGCCAGGACACGGTCCTTGTCGAGGAAGCCGGTGCGGTATCCGACGAAGCGGAGATCGTCCGGCAGCACCTCCTCCGCCTCGGCGCAGACGTCCGGCTGCCCCGGCTCGTACCGGGTGAGCCACTCGCCGCCGACGTCCAGCTGGAGGAAGGCGCCCCCCAGGCTCAGCCCGGCGATCACCTCCGTCGGCAGGCCGATCGGGTCTGCCCGGAGCTCCTCGCCGTGCAGGGTCACCGCGAAGGTGAAGAACGTGTCTCCCTGCAGGGCGTCCAGGAAGATCTGCGACGGATGAGTGATCGACTGCTTGAACGCGTAACCGGCCGAGGCGGACGGAAGCTGTGCCTGGGCCACCCGGCGGCCGTCGGCCAGATCGAACGCGACGCACAGATCGCCCAGGTAGGTGCCGGCAGCCTCTTCCGGCCCAGGCACGGTCACGAGCAACCGGGCCCCCGCCGGATCGGCGACGCATGACGCGGAGCCGCCGCTGCCCTGCCACTCCTCGGACTCCTGCGTCCAGCGCACCCGGCCGTCGGCCCCGTACACCGTCACGCGACCGCCTCCGCACACGGCGAGGCCCCCGTCCGGCAGCGGAGAGGCGAAACCCTGCTGTCCGGAGGGCAACGGAAACGGCCACCGCCGGGCCTCTCCCAGCACCCGAGAGGGGTCGTCGGCGACGCGCCCCACGACCAGCTCCCCTTCGGCCTCCGCGATCAGCCAGTTCGCACCGGCGCGAGTCAGAAAGGCGTCGTACCACATGAACCGCTCGCCGAACCCGGGGAAGTCCTCCTCGGCCAGAAGCTCAGCGGTGAGGCGGGTGGGCATATCTGCTTACCTCTGTTTCGGGTTCAGACGGGCGAGTGGCGTCCGGGCCAGTAGAACTGTGTCTGCTGGGTGCCGTGGGTCTTGGGATGCACCAGTCCAAACATAGCCCCGCCGGTACCGCGGACGATCGGCGCACAGAATTCCTTGCACACGCTCTTCGACGCCGCCCCGTGGGTGGGCAGCCAGTTGTCCTTCGCGTCGGTGATGCCCTGTTCCGCCGCCGACTGGCGGTCCGCCAGGTTCCTCCGGTGCAGGAAGTGCAGGATGTTCTGTTCGGCGTGGCCGCCCTCCTCGCCCTTGGGAATCTTCAGGTACTGGTCGTTGGGGAGCGGGATCAGCCCCAGTTGCTTGGCCAGTTTCACCTGGGCCGGGTTGAGCTTCTTCTTGCTTGTGCCCGCCACGAAGGTCACGGGACCGTTCGGCGTGTGTGCGTGGATGACGGCGACGGTCTGCCTCTCGCGCGCTATGCCCGGCGGCATGAGGTTGTTGATCTGCTGCGCCATGTTCTCCAGTGACTGAAGGCACGGCGCGAGCCCCATCGGGTCCGACATGGTCGCCGGGTTGTCCACGTACCCGGCGGGATTGGGTGCGGGGTCCAGCCCGAGCGGGTCCGGGGTGAGGTACCGGCCGGCCTCGGGGTCGTAGTGGCGGAAGTGGTTGTAGTGGAGTCCTGTCTCCTGGTCCGCGTACTGGCCGGGGAACCGCAGGGGCATGTACGCGGTCGCGTCACGGTTCCAGGCGGTAGAGCCCCACAGGCCGGCCCGGCCGTGCCAGGCGATCTCCCCGTCTTCGCCGACGAGTTCGGTGGGGGTGCCGATCAGATCGGTGACGATCGCGAAGAAACGGGAGTCGAGGTCCTCCCGGTCGTCACCCGCCCGCCGCCGCTCCGTCTGCGCCACGGGCCGGACCCCGTCGTACTCCCAGGTCAGCGTCGTCCCCGTGATGCTGTCCTGTTGCTCCGACAGACGGCCCCCGTCCCATGAGAAGACGGTCTCCTCGACCGCTGTCCCGTCCGCCGCGTGGCGCCGCTTCACCGTGCGACGCGCGAAGGCGTCGTACGTGTACGTCCACAGCACGCCGTCGGGTGTGGTGCACGACGTGAGTCGGTCCTCAGCGTCCCAGGTGTAACGCCAGACGTCCGGCTTCCGGGACAGGCGCTTGCGCCGGCGCTCGACGACACGGCCGGCCGCGTCGTAGGTGTACTGCAGGGAACCTGCCGAGCGGAGCCGTGTCCCGTCGTAGTCCCGCGGACCGCGCGCGTCGGGGTGTGGTGCCCGGTCGGGCCAGGAGGCCTCGGTCTGGTTGCCTTCGCTGTCGTAGAGGTACCGCTCGGTCCAGTTCCGTGCTTCGACGGCCAGCGGGCGGCCGTCGGGGTCGAGCGAGAACTGCCTGTGCTCCCCCGTCCGTTGTTCGGTGACCGCGAGGAGTCGGTGGTCGGGGCGGTAGGTGTAGGCCCTGGCACGCAGGGTTCGCCCCTGGCTGAGCAGAGTCTGCTCGCTGACCCGGCCGACGGCGTCCCAGGAGGTGGCGAGGGTGACAGCGCGGCCGGACAGGCCGAAGGTGCGCGTGACTTCCTGGCCCACGGCGTCGTGCGTGAAGCGCAACGGCCGGTCCGCGAGTTCCATGCGCGTACGGTTGCCGGCCGCGTCGTAGGTCTGACGGGTGACCGTGCCGCCGGGCGTCGTACGGCCGATGCGGCGGCCCACGGCGTCATAGGTGTAGCGATGGGTACGACCGTCCACCGTCTCGGCGGTGAGCCGGCCCCGCACGTCCCATTCCAGCTCCATCGCGGACTGCGGGGACCGCGCGCGCAGCAGACGGCCCGCCGGGTCGTACGCGAAGGAGGTGACGGCCCCGTCGACATCCTTCACGACGAGGCGCCCGAGGGCGTCGTAGCGCTGGGTGACGGTCTGCCCGAGCGGATTGGCACGGGCGATCGTACGGCCGGTGGTGTCGTGGGTGTAGGTGAGGGTCCGGCCGTCGAAGTCGGTCTCGCGCACCACCCGCCCGGCCCGGTCGTAGGTGTAGGACCAGCTCTGCCCCTTGGAGTTGCGGACCTCGGTGAGGCGCATCTCGGTGTCGTAGGCGAACTCGTAGCGCGCACCGCCCGGCTGGATCCGGGCCGCGAGCAGGCTGAAGTGGGTGTACTCGTAACGGGTCGTTCCGCCGTTCGCGTCCGTCTCGGTCAGGCGGTTGCCTTCGCCGTCGTACGTGCGCGTCTCCTGGGTGCCGTCCGGTTCTACACGGCGCAGCAGGTGGCCTTCTGCGTCCCATTCCAGACGCGTGACGGCGCCCAACGGGTCGGTGATCGAGGTGGGCCGGCGGAACGCGTCACGGGTGAAGGTCCAGGTGTGGCCGAGGGCGTCGATGCGGGCCATCGGCAGACCGGCCGGGTCGGGCCGGAATGTCTCGGTGGCGCCGAGGGCATCGGTGATCGCCGTGATGGCACCGCGCTCGTCGTGGGTGAAACGGGTGACCGTGCCGTCGGGTGCGACCAGTTCGGTGTGGTTGCCGGCCCGGTCGTACGCGCACCGCCATACGGCTCCGTCGGGGCCGGTCATGACGACCGGCATGCCCCGCCCGTCGTACTCTGCGGTGGTGACCGTGCCGTCGGCCTCTCGGACAGCGATCAGGTTGCCGTTCTCGTCCCACGTCCACTCGGTGGTGCCGCCCGCCGCATCCGTGCGGCTCAGCAGGCGGTCGTAGCGGTCCCAACGCTGGGTGACAGTGTTCCCGAGCGGGTCCGTGACCCCGACGATCTGGCCGCGCCAGTTGGCGTGGTACACGGTGGGACGGCCGAGGGAGTCCGTGTAGGTGACCGTCGTCATGCCCTCGGCGTCCGGGGCGCCGTACGTGATGCCGGAGTCGAGGATGCCGTCGCTGCCCCGGGTGGCGACGACGCGGCCGCGGTCGTCGTATTCGTACGCGAACGTGGTGCCGTGCGAGTCGTGCCAGCCGGTGATGCGGTGTGCGGGGTCATAGGTGAAGCCCGTCGGGACGTCCAGGCCGTTGCGCACCTCGACCAGGTCGGCCGCGTCGTCGTAGCCGTAGGAACGCAGCCGGACCGGGCCGTCCTCGGTGAGCAGGTGCAGGGCGGTGACGCGGTCGCCCCCAGGGGAGGCATCGACCCGAATGCGGTATCCACAGGTGTGGGTCACAGCGGTGGGAGTGCCGGCGTCGTCGCGCTCGATGCCGATGGCGTTGTGGTTCCGGTCCTCGATGTCGGTGAGCCACCACACGCCGTCGTGTGCCGGGGACCGTTCGAAGCAACGGCGGAGGCCGGAGTGCGGGTCGTCCACCGTCAGGACGTACGTCGCGCCTGCACTGACGTAGGTCAGGGGCAGACGCTCACCCTCGGCCGGCTGCACCCGGTCGCCCACGAGATCGGGGAGCCGGGGGTAGACGAGGATCGAGCCATCCTCGCGGTACCACCGCGCACCGCCCGCGGCACCGCCGCCGTCGTCGAGTCTCTCGTCCAGTGTGGAGCACCAGGACGGGCCGAAGAAGCGTCCGGAGAGGTACCCCGTCAGATGAGTGCGGCGCAGGGTCAGCGGCAGGACGCCGGCCAGATCGGCATCGGTCTGCGCCAGGACCATCTGCCCGCTGGCCATGTCCACCGGGTCGCCGCACAGCTGCCTGTTGTTCATCGCGCGGGCCTGCTTGGACAGGTCCGCCGGGTGGAGTCCGGGGCCATCCTCCGGGCCGGGGCGCCCGTGCTTGCCCCCGCCCGTACCTCCGCCCTCACCGAGTCCGATGCCGTCGATCTTGGTGCGGATGCCGAGGTCGTTCTGCTTGTGCGACCGGGAGGCGGCCCTCACCCGGTCCGGAACGGTCTCGGTGACGTGTTTGGCGATCTTCTTGAGGGCCTTCTCGGAGCCGTGCAGCGCGCCTTCCAGGACCGAGTCGAAGGCCTGGGTGAAAGGGTCCCTGCCCTTGGTCCGGCCGAAGGCACCCCTGGCCCGGCCGAGCGGGCCGGAGCCGGCCAGGTGCAGTTCGCTGCCGTGCGAGGAGACCCGGCCTGCGCCGCTCTCGAACTCCTCGTGGTCGATGAACAGGTCCGCGCCGCCTCCGCCACCGCCCGCGGAGGCGAGCACGAAGCCGCCGCCCATGCCGCCCGCCGAGGCCAGTTGCATGCCGCCGTGTCCGTGCCCGTGCGCGCCCGTACCACCGGCGCCGCTCCCGCCGCCACTGCCCGCGCCTGTACCCGTGCCGGTGCCGTTGCCGGTGCCGGTGCCGGTCGGGTCAGGAGGCAGGGAGAAGGCGTCGTTCGCCAGGTTCAGGACCGCGTCCTCGACCATCGCCTCCAGCTTGGCGTTGACCGGTCCGGTGACCTTGGCGACCAACTCGTCCACGACGCGGTCGGCGGCCTCGTCGATGATGCGTTTGACCAGCTGCCGCATTGCCTGGGTCTCCGCGGCGCCGAGGACGGCGGACAGACCGCCGGTGACGAAGGAGAGGCCGACGGACAGGCCCACCGAGCCCGCCATGACGGCGAGCTCGGCCTCGGCCTTCGTCTTCATCCCGAAGATGATGTCCGCGACCACGTCGCACGCGTCGGCGAACAGCCGGGCCAGCTCCGGGATCTTGTCCAGGTGCCCGGCCTTGACCTGTGCCCAGTGGGTCTGCATCGAGTGGACGGCCCAGCCCTTGGACGAGGCGAGGATCTGCTCCACCGACTTGTGCGCGTCGGCTCCATGCCCCTCGAACTTGTCCGCGAACTCCCGCATGGCGTCCGCCATCTCGCGGTAGTCGTCCTCGTCCACGTTCGGAAAGTGGATCCCGATGAAATCCAGGATCTCGTCGAGCCAGCCGGGCAGGACGTAGCCCATCCCCCGTCAACCGCCTTCCCCTACCGGTTGCACAGCGCGTCACACGTGCGAATGAATCCTAGCGAGGTGACTTGACAGGGGATCAGGTCCGTCGCGCCTTGTGACGAAGTCAGGACCTCAGGCCTCGGGGGCGGGCTCCACGCGGGTCTTGCCCCGGCCCACCTGGGTGCGTACCGCGCCGATGCTCGCCGCGATGACCAGGGCGATCGCGGCCGCCTCCGCGGCGGAGAGGGACTGGCCGAGGATCAGGAAGCCGGCCGTGGCCGCGATGGCCGGTTCCAGGCTCATCAGGATGGCGAAGGTGGACGCCGGCAGGCGGCGCAGGGCCAGGAGTTCGAGGGTGTAGGGCAGGACCGAGGAGAGCAGGGCCACCGCCGAACCGAGCGCGGCGGTGGTGGGGTCGAGCAGGCGGGTGCCGGCCGAGGCGATGCCGATGGGCAGGAAGAGGACGGCCGCCACGGCCATGGCGAGCGCCAGGCCGTCCGCCTGCGGGAAGCGGCGGCCCGTACGGGCGCTGAAGACGATGTACGCCGCCCACATGGCTCCGGCACCGAGCGCGAAGGCGACACCTGTGCCGTCGAGGTCGCTGAAGCCCCCGCCGCCGAGCAGGAAGACACCGAGCAGGGCCAGGCCCGCCCACAGCATGTTGATGGCGCGCCGGGACGCCAGCACGGACAGGGTCAGCGGGCCGAGCACTTCGAGGGTGACGGCCGGGCCCAGCGGGATGCGGGCGACCGCCTCGTAGAAGAGGCCGTTCATCGCGCCCATGGCGATACCGAACACGATCACCGTGCCCCAGTCGGTGCGCGAGTGGCCGCGCAGCCGGGGGCGGCAGACCAGCAGGAGGACGATCGCCGCCGCCAGCAGGCGCAGGGTGACCACGCCCGCCGCACCGGCCCGCGGCATCAGGGTCACCGCGAGGGCGCCGCCGAACTGCACCGAGATCCCGCCGGCCAGGACCAGCCCGACGGGCCCGAGCGAGCCGAGACGGCCCGGACCTCCCACGGGAGTGACCGGGGTCGGCGTGGCGGTGCCGGGAGGGGCGGTGCTGGGGGTGGCGGTCACGGGCGGTCCAGGTTCTTGATCGAGTTCGTTCATCGCGATGTACTGCCGAGTCCAGGGTAATGGACTTGGACAGGTGTGTGAACCCTTTTAGGAACTGTCCCGGGCCCAGCCCTCCGCCGGGGCGTACGCCGCGTACTCCTGCCCGTACGCGTGAACCGTGGGGTACGCCTGGGCCTGGGCGGGGGCCCGGCCCTCCTCCCACAACGGCATGCGCAGCTCGCCCGTGTCCGTCACCGCGTTGTTCTGCGAGCGGTGCAGCCGTGCGTACGCCCCGCCCCGGGCGAGCAGTTCCTCGTGCCGGCCCGTCTCCACGATCCGGCCCCGGTCCACGACGAGGATGCGGTCGGCGTCGGGGGCGAGGTTGAGGTCGTGCGTGATCACGATCGTCGTACGGCCCGCCATGAGCCGGCGCAACGGTTTGACCACCCGGCGCGCGGCCAGCGCGTCCAGGCCGGTGGTCGGCTCGTCGAGGACCAGGACCGGGGCGTCGCGCAGGATGGCGCGGGCGATGGCCAGGCGCTGGAGCTGGCCGCCGGACAGCCGGGCCGAGTGGGGGTCGACCCGGCTGTCGTAGCCGTCGGGGAGCCGGACGATGAAGTCGTGCGCGTCGGCCGCCCGCGCCGCCTCCTCGATCGCCTGCTCGCTCGCGCCGGGCCGGCCGCACGCGATGTTGGCGCGCACGGTGTCGTGCAGGACGAGGGTCTCCTGCGGCAGCAGGGTGACGTACTCGCGGAGACGTGCGAGCGGGAAGTCGCGCAGCGGCACGCCGTCGAGGAGGACCTCGCCCGCGTCCGGGTCGTAGAACCGGAGCAGCAGCTTGGACACCGTGGACTTGCCCGCGCCGCTCGGGCCGGTGACGATCACCAGCTCGCCGGGGCTGACCGTGAACGAGAGGTCTTCCAGGGCGGTCCGGTCCGCGCCCGGGTAGCGGAAGGCGACGTCCCGGACCTCCACGGTGCCGTACGGGCGGCCCGTCTCCGTGCCCCGGCGGGGGTCGGTGACCGAGGGCCGGACGTCCAGGATCTCGATGAGCCGCTCGGCGCCCGCCGTGGCCGCGGTGACCGTGAGGCCCAGCTGGGCGAGGCCGCGCACCGGCGGGTAGAGGTAGCCGAGGAAAGCGGCGAAGGCGAGGAGCCGGCCGAGCGTCATCCGGCCGGTGGATATCTCCCAGGCGCCGATGCCGATCACCGCGAGCACACAGACCGTCTCGATGACCTGCACGAGCTGCTCGTAGGCCTCGTTCAGGCGGGTGGAGCGGACGGAGGCACGGAACCAGGCCGTCGCCTCCTCGTGCAGCCGGCGGCGCTCGGCGTCCCGGCGGCCGTAGGCCTGGGTGAGGACGATGTTGCCGAGGGACTCCTCCACCACGGAGGTGATCGCGCCGTCGGCGACCCGGCCCGCGCGGGAGACGTCCTTGATGGAGCCGGAGAAGCGGCGGGCCGCCAGCCAGAAGAGAGGGGCGAGGACGAAGGTCGCGGCGGCCAGGTCCCAGCGCAGCCAGAACGCGGCGGCGGCGTAGAAGAGGGCGGAGAAGGCGGCCGAGGCGGCGCCGATCAGCCCGGAGACGACCATCGTCTCGATCGCTTCCACATCACTGGTCAGCCGGGAGAGCAGATCGCCCTGGCGGTGCCGCTGGAAGAAGTGCGGCGGCAGCTGCTGCACATGGTCGAAGACGTGCTCGCGCAGGCGCATCACGAACCGCTCGGTGGCCCAGGCGGCCAGCGAGTTACCCGCGTAGCCGACGACGGCCCCGAGCACCGCGACACCCAGCCACTGCGCCGCCGGGGACCAGAACGCGGCCGGCGAGCCCTTCTCCAGGGCGTGGTCGGTGAGATCGCCGAACAGCAGGACGGCCTCGGTCTCGGCGAGCGCGGCCAGCACCGTGCACAGCCAGACCAGCAACAGCCAGCGGCGCAGCCCCCGGGTCAGCGGCCAGAAACGCCGGAAAGCGGTGCGGGCCGGAATGGTCGGGGCGTCCTCGTATTCGGATTCCTCGGCCTCATCGAATTCCATGCGCATTCCCTCCGCTTTTTCCGTCACACATCACCGACCGTCCGATCGGGGAAAAGAAAAAGGGAGGCCGACGGTGCACCATCGGCCCCCCTCACATCACCGCTCGCTCAGCCGGTTCAGCGGTCCTGGCCGGGCAGCGGCTTGGGCAGCGGCTTCGGCGCGTGCTTCTTCCTCGGCTTCGCCGGGGGCGTGGGCGGCAGCTGCTTCTTCGGCTTCGGGGGCAGCGGGGCGAGCTTCTTGAGGCTCATTCCGACTCCTTGGGTCGCACTGTACGTGTGATGCCGAATTCCGCGTCCGGAACCCGACACCGAAAAAGCTACACGCCGACCAGGGGCCAGAACGGCAAAATTGGCAAAGGGCCGCTGTGAATACCTGGGTGATTCCTGAGAGACTCGTGCGAAGCTGAGAATTCTCCTATGAAGCTGGGAGCTTCCTTACGCATCCCGGCCGTCCTTGGGTCCCCAGGCCGCCAGGACCTCCGTGTCCGTCGCGCGGGCGGGGAGGAAGTAGTCGGACCACGCCGCGATGTCCGGGTAGGCGCACTCCCGGATCAGCCGGGCTCGCGCCGCCGCTATGTCGTAGGGCGTCACGCGCAGGTCGGCGCCGGGGCCGAGGAGGCACCAGTGGGCGCCGGGGCGGCCGTAGGGCATGCCGACACTGCCGGGGTTGACCACCAGGCGGCCCTGGGCGAGGCGGACGTAGGGCATGTGGGTGTGGCCGCAGACGACCGTGCCGATGCCCGGGTCGAGGCCTGCGAAGACCTCCGCCCAGCGGTCGGGGCGGGAGTCCACCAGCACCAGCTCCTCGTCGTCGCGCGGGGTGGCGTGGCAGAACAGCACCGCACCGAGGCCGCGGACGCGCAGGGTGAGCGTCCGGGGCAGCGCGGCGAGGAAGCCGACCTGCTCCTCGCGGAGCGCCCGCGCGGCGAACGGGCCGATGGGGTCGGGGATCTCCGTGCGCTCCCCGCGCCGGTACTCCACCAGCTCCCGGTCGGCGTTCCCGGCCAGCCACAGCACTCGGTCGCCCTGCTCGCGCAGCACGTCCAGCACCTCGGCCGGCTGCGGGCCCGCCGTGATGTCCCCGGTGAGGACGATCCGGTCGGCGGCGGCCACCTCGGGCTCCGCCAGGACCGCCTCCAGGGCGGGCAGCACACCGTGGATGTCGGAGAGGACCGCCAACCGGCCGTATTCCGCGGGCACTTCACCTCCGCGCGCTTCGTCCTCGTGTGCCTCCCCCTCGCCCGGCGCTGTCTCGCTCACCGGCTCCTCAAACCAGCGCGCCCTCGGGGGCCTCCCTCAGCGCCGGCAGGAGCTGGTCCTCCGCGCAGGCCCGGGACACCTCGAAGTGGCCCCGCTCGAAACCGAAGTTGCCCGCGAGGCCGCAGCACCCTCCGCTCAACTCACCGGTCAGTCCCGCCGACTCGCGCAGCCGGCGGTCGGCGGTGTCGCCGAGCACCGCGTGCTGGTGGCAGTGGGTCTGGCCGGTGACCGGGCGGTCGACGGCGGGCGGCGACCAGTGCGGGGCATGCCGCTCCAAGGTCTCGGCGAAGGTGAGGACGGCTGCGGCCAGCCGGGCGGCACGCGGGTCGTCCGGGAGCAGTTCGGGCAGGTCGGAGCGGAGGGCCGCGGCACAGCTCGGCTCCAGGACGACCACCGGCACCCCGGCCCGCAGCACCGGCTCCATCAGGTCCAGCGTGCGGCGCAGTACCGCACGGGCGCGGTCCAGCTGGCCGGTGGAGACGTAGGTCAGGCCGCAGCAGACCCGGCCCCGGCGGGCCGTCAGCAGGGCGGCGACCGACCGGGTCCTGCCGTCGCCGATCGCTCCCCCGCGCGGGACCAGTGTCGGCGGGAGCGCCACCCGCAGTCCCGCGGCCTCCAGCACCCGGACGGCGGCCCGGCCGACGGAGGGCGACAGGTGCTCGGTGAAGGTGTCCGGCCACACCGTCACCAGCTCCCCGGTGCCCCGCGCCGGCCTCCTCGCCCGCCACCACCCGCTGAACGTCGAGGTCGCCAGCCGGGGGATCTCCCGCTCCGGAGTGATCCCGGCCAGCCGCTTGGCCGCCCGCGCCAGCGGCCGGACCGAGGCGAGCGCGTTGAGCAGCGGGGCCGAGCGCGTCCGGGCCGCCCAGCGCAGCCACTGAGGCAGGCGGCCCATGCTGTGGTGGGCGGCGGGCCGGCGGCGGCCGGCGTAGTGGTGGTACAGGAACTCCGCCTTGTAGGTGGCCATGTCGACGCCGACCGGGCAGTCCGAGCGGCAGCCCTTGCAGGACAGACAGAGGTCGAGGGCGTCCCTGACCTCCGGGGACCGCCAGCCGTCCGTGACCAGTTCGCCCGCCAGCATCTCGTGCAGCAGGCGGGCCCGGCCGCGGGTGGAGTGCTCCTCCTCTCCGGTCGCCCGGAAGGACGGGCACATCACGGCGGGCCCGGACGCCGTCGTCGTACGGCACTTGGCCACGCCCACGCAGCGGCGGACGGCCGCGCGGAAGTCGCCGCCGTCGGCCGGGTAGCCGAAGGCCACGTCGACCGGGCGGCTCGGCAGGACGGAGAAGCGGAGGCCCTCGTCGAGCGGGGCGGGACGAACCAGCATGCCCGGGTTGAGCAGGTCGTCGGGGTCCCAGACCGCCTTGGCCCGCTCGAACAGGGCCACCGTCTCCTCGCCGTACATGCGCGGCAGCAGTTCCGCGCGGGCCTGTCCGTCGCCGTGCTCCCCGGACAGCGAGCCGCCGTGGGACACCACCAGATCGGCCAGCTCCTCGGAGAAGCGGCGGAAGCGGCCGACGCCGGGCCCGGTGAGCAGGTCGAAGTCGATGCGGACATGGATGCAGCCGTCGCCGAAGTGGCCGTAGGGCGTGCCGCGCAGGCCGTGGGCCGACAGCAGGGTGCGGAAGTCGCGCAGGTAGGCGCCGAGCCGGGCGGGCGGCACCGCGCAGTCCTCCCAGCCGGGCCACGCCTCCGTGCCGTCCGGCATGCGGGTCGCCGTACCGCTCGCGTCCTCACGGATGCGCCACAGGGTCCGCTGGGCCGCGGGGTCGGTCACCACCAGGGAGTCGACCACGTCGGCCGCGGGGACGATCGCCTCGGCCTGCGCGCGTGCCTCCGCCTCCGACTCCCCGCCGGTCTCCACGAACAGCCAGGCGCCTCCCCGGGGCAGCCCCGCCGGCGCGCGCACCAAATCGGCCGCCATGCCCTCCACCGTCAGCGGGCCGCGCGGCAGCAGCCCGGCGGCCGCCTCGGCCGCGGCGCTCTCGTCGACGTATCCCAGCACGGCCAGGGCTCGCGCGCGGGGGGCCTCCACCAGGCGCACGACCGCCTCGGTGAGGATGCCGAGCGTGCCCTCGGAGCCGCAGAAGGAGCGGGCGACGTCCGCGCCCTTCTCGGGCAGCAGCGCGTCCAGCGCGTACCCGGAGATGCGCCGGGGCAGCTCCGGGAAACCCGTCCGCAGCCGGGTCAACTCCCCCTGCGCCAGCTCGCGCAGCCCCTCGGGCGCACCCGCCCAGCCCGGCCCGAGCCGCAGCCGCTGCCCGCGCGCGGTGACGACGGACAGCTCCCGCACGCTGTCCGCGGTCGTCCCCCAGGCGACCGAGTGGGAACCGCACGCGTTGTTGCCGATCATCCCGCCGAGCGTGCAGCGGCTGTGGGTCGACGGGTCGGGGCCGAAGCGGAGCCCGTGCGGCGCGGCGGCCTCCTGCAGACGGTCCAGGACGAGCCCCGGCTGGACGACGGCCGTGCGGGTGATCGGATCCAGCTCCGGCAGGCCGTGCATGTGCCGGGTGAAGTCGAGGACCACGCCGGTGCCCGTCGCCTGCCCGGCGATCGACGTGCCCCCGCCGCGCGCCACCACCGGCACCCCGCGCGCCCGGCACACCTCCAGCACGGCCGCTACGTCGTCGGCGTCCCGGGGGGCGACCACCCCCAGCGGGACCCGCCGGTAGTTGGACGCGTCCATGGTGACCAGCGACCGGGAGGTGATGTCGAAGCCGACCTCGCCCCGGACGGCACCGCGCAGCTCCGCTTCGAGACCCGAGAGATCCGTCATGCGTCCAGGATGCATCCGCTCACGGACAGTCACCGAAAGTTTTCCACAACGTCGCACTGATCGTCGTACAACCTCACAAGTCCATTGCGCGGCGGTCTCGTCTCATCGGACGGACACGGTTCCGTCCCGTTTCGCCCAGCGGATACCCTCCGACTCGTGGCCGACATCCAGATTCCCGCTGACATCAAGCCCGCCGACGGACGATTCGGCGCGGGCCCCTCCAAGGTGCGCACCGAGGCGCTGGACGCCCTCGCCGCCACCGGATCGTCCCTGCTCGGCACCTCCCACCGCCAGGCGCCCGTCAAGAACCTGGTCGGCAGGGTCCGCGAGGGCATCTCCGAGCTGTTCTCCCTGCCCGAGGGCTACGAGGTGATCCTCGGCAACGGCGGCTCGACCGCCTTCTGGGACATCGCCACCCACGGCCTGATCGACGACAAGTCGCAGCACCTGAACTTCGGCGAGTTCTCGTCCAAGTTCGCCAAGGCCGCGAAGCTCGCCCCCTGGCTGGCCGAGCCCACCGTGATCGCCTCCGAGCCGGGTACCCACCCCGAGCCGCAGGCCGAGGCGGGCGTCGACGTCTACGCCTTCACGCACAACGAGACCTCCACCGGTGTGGCCATGCCGATCCGGCGCGTGGCCGGCGCCGACGAGGGCGCGCTCGTCCTCGTGGACGCCACCTCCGGCGCGGGCGGCCTCCCGGTCGACGTCGCCGAGACCGACGTCTACTACTTCGCCCCGCAGAAGTCCTTCGCCTCCGACGGCGGCCTGTGGATCGGCGTCTTCTCCCCGGCCGCGCTCGAGCGCGCCGAGCGCATCCACGCGAGCGGCCGGCACGTCCCGGAGTTCTTCAGCCTGCCCACGGCGATCGACAACTCCCGCAAGAACCAGACGTACAACACCCCCGCCCTCTCCACCCTCTTCCTCCTGGGCGAGCAGCTGGAGTGGCTCAACTCGCAGGGCGGCCTGGACTGGGCGGTCCGCCGCACGGCCGCGTCCTCGCGCACGCTCTACACCTGGGCGGAGGACGTCAAGTTCGCCAGCCCCTTCGTCACCGACCCGGCCAAGCGCTCGCAGGTCATCGGCACGATCGACTTCTCCGACGACATCGACGCGGCGGCCGTCGCCAAGGTGCTGCGCGCCAACGGCATCGTGGACACCGAGCCGTACCGCAAGCTGGGCCGCAACCAGCTGCGCGTCGCGATGTTCCCGGCGATCGACCCGGCGGACGTCGAGGCGCTGACCAAGTGCATCGACTACGTCATCGAGCAGCTCTGACGACTCCTGCACGTCGGTGAAGGGCGTCCGGTGAACACCGGGCGCCCTTCGCCCGCTCCCGCGCCCCTCATCTGCCCCGGCGCAGCCGCCGCAGCCCGAGGAGTGCGGCCGCGCCCACGGCGAGGACGACGGCGCCGATCTTGATGCTCCCGCCGTCCATGCCGGCCCCGGAGCCGGAACTCCCCGAGGCCGAAGGCGACTTGCTCGCGGACGTGCCCGGCACGTCCTGCGCCTGCACCTCGCTGTCCGCGCCCTCGCTGCCGTACATCAGCTTGGTCCCGTCGGCGGAGTAGGTGACGGCCTCCCCCTGCCCCTGCAGGGGCACGTCGAGCCGCCCCTCGCGCCGGATGCGCCCGCCGTTCCAGTCGTAGTAGATCCCGCCGAAGTAGCCCCGGACGACCAGCTGTCGGCCGTCCGGCGAGAGGGCCGCGTCGGTGGCCCAGAGGTCGACGGGGGCCACGGGCCGGAAGACGTTGGTGCCGGAGGCGGAGAGGGTGGCCGGTCCCTCGTACAGGTGACCGCCGTCCTCCTGCTTGTCGATGATGTAGACGCGCCCGGTCTTCGGGTGGACGACGAGCGACTCGGCGTCCCGTGGACCGTTCGTGTACTTCACCACGTACTGCTTGGCCGTGACCGTCTGGTCCTTGAGCACCTTGGGCTCGGGCAGCCGGTAGATCCACACGTACGGCCACCGGCCGCCGTAGTTGTCCCCGGTGTCGCCGACGTAGATCTCGTTGTGCGGCCCGATGGAGATGGCCTCGACGTCACGCGGCGAACCGATCCCGCGCAGGGTGACGGTGGCGACGGTCTTCCCGGTCCTGCTGTCCACGGCGTAGATGTACGGCCCGTCACCGCTGTCGTTGTGCGTCCAGTAGATACCGGGGTGCAGGTGCGAGGCGGCGAGCCCGCTGGACTCGGTGATCCGCGGGTCCTTGATCGTGAACCCCTGGTCGCCGTCGGCGGCGGAGGCGGGCAGCGCGCAGGCTCCTACGAGCAGTACCCCGGCGAGGACGGCGAACGATCGTTGCATGGACCAAGCCTGCCATTGCCCGCGGCGGTTCGCCGGACGTGGTGGTCCTCACACGTCCTCACACCCCAAGGCCGAGCGTGATCGTCCATCATGAGCGGATGCTCAGATTCATGCCCGTAGGTGACTCGATGACGATCGGGAGTGCGGGCGAGCACACCTGGCGCTACCGGCTGTGGCAGCACCTGTGCGCGTCGTACGGCGGCCCGTTCACGTTCGTCGGCCCGCGGGAGGAGCTGTACGACAAGGAGGCCGGGACCCCGACGTCCCTGGCCTACGCCGACCCCCGCTTCCCGCGCGCCCACCTGGCCGGCTGGGGCGAGGGCTGGCTGCACATGGCCCCGCTGATCGGCGGGGCGGTGCGTGAGTACCGGGCGGACGTGCTGCTGGTGTCCCTGGGCCTGATCGACCTGGGCTTCTACACGAACGCCGAGCAGACGGCCGAGAACGTACGGGCCTTCATAGCGGCCGCCCGCGAGGCCCGGCCGCGCATCCGCATGGTGCTGCTGCCGGTCATACCGAACGTCCGTACGGTGTCGGACGCGCCGTTCGCCTCCCAGGTGGACCTCTTCAACGTCCTGCTGGCCAAGACGGTGGCCGACCTGGACGAGCCGCGCTCACCGCTGCTGCTGGCCTCGCCGCCCAAGGGGTACGAGCTGGACGGCGACACCTACGACGGCACGCATCCGAGCGCGAGCGGGGAGCACCGGATCGCGGGGGCGTTCGCGGCGGCGATGTGGGAGGCGTGGGGGATCGGACAGGCGTACACGGCTGGAACGGATTGACCGGACTGACCGGATTCCGGCGTCTCCGGGTCACCGTGCGTATCGTTGAACCACGCGGCTGCACTGAAAGACGGGGCAGCCGGGGAGGAGCGCCACGATGACCGTCCTCGAAGACAGGATCGAGATGGCCGACGCCGACGCCAACACCGTGGATCTGGACGAGTGGTTCGACCGGCTCGAGCGCATGCCCGTCCCCGAAGGATTCAGGGTCGAGATCGTCGGGGGCAGTGTTTTCATGACGCCACAGCGGGACACTCACTGGGTAATCATCCGCCGGATCACGCGCGCCTTGGAGGACCGGTTCGGGATGGACGTCAAAGTGTTCTCTGACGTCCGTATCGACTTCCCGGGCTACCAGAACGGCTTCTGTCCGGACGTCGCCCTGCTCAAGGACTCGGCGAAGAAGGACGACAAGGGCCACTGGCGGTACCAGGACGTCGACTTCGTCGCCGAGGTCATCTCCCAGGGCACGGCCCAGAACGACTACGGGCCCAAGAAGCTCGCCTACGCGGAGGCCGAGGTCCCCCTCTACATCGTCGCCGACCCGTACCAGGGCCGCTGCTACGTCCACACCGACCCCAAGGACGGCGACTACGAGAACAGGACCCCGGTGGACTTCGGCACCGACATCGACCTGACCGGCACGGTCGTCGACCTCGTCCTCAAGACCGACGCCTTCCCCCGCGACTAGTCCAGCCCCCACACATACAGCGCGTCACCCGACTCCGACGCGGTCACCCACCTGCCGCCAGCCAGTGCGGTGGGCGGCCGGGTGCCGACCGGGACCGGGTAGGCGACCTCGACGGGCGTACGGGCGCCCGCGACGTCGATGATCCAGTGCCGGCCCGCTCCCCACTCCTCGTCGCTCTCGACGGTCGAGCCGATCAGGGTCGTCTCGTCCAGGAAGCCGCCGGCCCAGTCCCAGTGGGGCAGCGCCTCGTCGTTCTCGGGCTCGGCCTCCGGATGCCGGGGTACGGCGGTCTCCGCGTCCCACTCCAGTTCCTCCAGCACGCGGCCGCCGGTGTCGCGGACGGCCAGCACGTCCTGGTAGTGGGTCACGGTCATCAGCCGCTCCCCCGACGGGCTCACGCCCAGCAGGGCCAGGTCGCCCTCGACGTACTCGACCGCCAGGGCCCGCCCGTCCCACCGGCCCCAGCGCAACGGCGCCCCGTCCTGCCCCTCCCCGATGCTCAGCCCCATCTGCCGCGGATCCGTCGGATGCGGCAGATGGAAACTGCCGGCGGCCGCTGCCTCCGCGTCGGCCCGCGCCAGCACGCTTCCGTCCGCGGCGTCGAGGAGCAGCCACTCGTCGACCGTGTCCGGGCCCAACTCCCCCACGGACAACGGCCCGCGCACATGCGCCCACACGAACGCCCCGTCCACCGAGAACCCGGCCGAGCCGCCGTCCGGATACCGGTGGTCCTCGCTGTCGCCGTACACGGCGTAGGACGCGTGCATCTCCCGGCAGGCGCCGTACCAGCAGCCGTGCCGGACCTCCCACCGGAGCGCACCCGACGGCTCCACCGCGCGCACCGCGTGCACCCCCGCGAAGACGGCCAGACTCGCGTCCGGCGCCACCGCCCACGTCCCGCGCCGCCGCGGCCAGGGCGCGGGCACCCGCACGCTCTCGCCCGCCGCCACGAAGGCGTCGTCCAGGGCCCGCACCACGAGCGCGTCGTCACCGCGCTGGGCGAGCGACCATCCTCCCGGCCGCCCCAGCAACTCGGGGAAGTCGCCCCGCGACGAGGGCAGAAGCGCGGGAACGGTGGCATGCAGCCGGGCACGAGCGGGCACGGGGTCTCCCTGGAGTGATCAGTTCCGGGCACCCTACGCGAGGGCACCGACGGCACCTGCCGCCGCGCCCGGGCCAACATCGCTTGCCTAGAGCGCACTTCAAGCCGTTGGCTAGGGAACCATGGAGTACACGCAGCTTGGACGCACGGGACTCAAGGTCAGCCGACTCGTCCTCGGGACGATGAACTTCGGGCCGCAGACCGACGAAGCCGACAGCCACGCGATCATGGACGCGGCGCTGGACGCGGGCATCAACTTCTTCGACACCGCCAACGTCTACGGGTGGGGCGAGAACAAGGGCCGGACCGAGAGCATCATCGGCAACTGGTTCGCCCAGGGCGGCGGCCGGCGCGACAAGGTCGTCATCGCCACCAAGGTGTACGGCAACATGGCCCTCGACGGCGAGGCCCCCTGGCCCAATCACGACAGGCTCTCCGCCCTCAACATCCGGCGGGCCGTCGACGCCAGCCTGAAGCGGCTGCGGACCGATCACATCGACCTCTACCAGTTCCACCACATCGACCGCAGCACCCCCTTCGAGGAGATCTGGCAGGCGATCGACACCCTCGTCCAGCAGGGCAAGATCCTCTACGTCGGCTCCTCCAACTTCCCCGGCTACAAGATCGCCCAGGCCAACGAGGCCGCCGCCCGCCGCGGCGGCACCATCGGCCTGGTCAGCGAGCAGTGCCTGTACAACCTGTTCGAGCGCCGCGCCGAGATGGAGGTGATCCCGGCCGCGCAGGACTACGGCCTCGGGGTCATCCCGTGGTCGCCGCTGCACGGCGGTCTGCTGGGCGGCGTGATCAAGAAGGAGGTGCAGGGCGGGCGCCGGGCCTCCGGGCGGGCCGCCGACACCCTCGCCGACCCGGCCAGGCGCGCGCAGATCCAGTCGTACGAGGACCTGCTCGACAAGCACGGCGTGGAGCCCGGCGAGGCGGCGCTGGCCTGGCTGCTGACCCGGCCCGGCGTGACCGGCCCGATCGTCGGCCCGCGCACCGCCGACCAGCTGGCGTCGGCCCTCAGGGCGGCCGAGCTGGAACTGAGCGAGGAACTGCTGACCGGCCTGGACGAGGTCTTCCCGGGCCCGGGGCCGTCTCCGGAGGCATTCGCCTGGTGACGGGCGCCCCACAGGGGCGGGGGGCCGCATGCGGCATGCGGCCCCGCCGCGGGGCGCGACCGGCCGGGAGACGGCTCGCAGGCGCCGGGAAACACGCGCTCCCACGCCCCTGGAGCGGCCGAGGCAACCGCTACCTGACGGCCGCCCCCAGGGCCACCACGACGAACATCAGCACAAGCACACCGGCCATGATCCGGTTTCGGGTTTTCGGGTCCACGTGAACGAGCCTAACCAACCCCGCCAAACCGCCAGCGGCCAACCGCCTCGTACCGCGGCTGCTCCCCCGGCACCCCGGACCGCGGCAGATTGCTGCGCACCAGGACCAGCTCGCCCACCGTCCAGGTGCGGCCGCTGAACTCACGGAGCAGCTCGACGTACGGCCGTACGTCCACCGAGTCCCGGCTCCGCGCCACCGTCAGATGGGCCTTGTACCGCCGGTGCTCCCCCATCGGAACGCCCGCCTTCCGCGCCGCCGCCTCCGCCCGGTCGGCCAGCAGCCCGAGCGTCTCCAGGTCGCCCGAGGCGCCCGCCCACAGGGCCTTGCCGTGCCCGAACTGGCCACCGCCGGTGAGGGCCAGGGGGAAGGGCGCCGTGCGGTGGGCGGCGCGGGCCAGGCGGTCCGACAGGTCCGCCACGAGATCGTCGGCGACCTCGCCGTAGAAGGCGAGGGTGAAGTGCCAGCCGGGCCGGTCGGTCCAGCGCAGCTTCTCCGCACCGGGCAGCGTCTTCAACCTGGCCACCTCGGCGGCCAGTTCATGGACGACCTGCTCCGGAGGAAGCACCGCGGCGAAGAGTCTCATGCCCTCACCTTCCCAGAACGGAAATGCCGTCGCCCCGCCGGAGCGGCGGCGGGCAGGATGAGCCCATGACGATCACTATCCGAGAAGGCGGCCCCGCCGACGCCCCCCCCTGATCCTCGGCATGCTCGACAGCGCCGTGGAGTGGCTGGTCTCACAGGGCCGCACCGGACAGTGGGGCACCGAGCCGTGGTCGGCCGACGAGCGGGCCGTCGGGCTGGTCCACGACTACGCCGCCGCCGGCACCCCGTACATCGCCGAGACAGAAGGCGTCCCGGCGGCCACGCTCACGCTCGGCAAGGGCCCCGGCCCCTACCTGGAGCCCGCCGACGAGCCCGAGCGGTACATCCACCTCTTCGCCACCGACCGCCGCTTCAGGGGCCTCGGCGCCGGTGCCGCGCTGCTCGCCCACGCGGCCCAGGAGACCCGGCGGGCCGGGATCTCCCTGCTCCGGGTGGACTGCTACGCGGGCGACGACGGCAGGCTGATCGCCTACTACGAGAGCAACGGCTTCATCCGCACCGAGCCCTTCACGGTCGGCGAGGAGAAGTGGCCGGGCCAGGTACTGGCCCGGCGGGTGCTGTAGCGCCGCGTGGGCGCGAGCCCCCCTGGAGCGTGCCTACGCCGCCGTCGCCAGCTGCTCCCTCGGCACGAAGCGGACCCGCGGATGCCCGTGGTGCCAGCCCACCGACAGGCGCAGGCCGCCGATGCGGGCCAGGACCAGGCCGATCGCACCCGCCGCTCCGGCGGAGATCACGCCGCCCAGGGCAAAGCCGACCCGGGCGCCGTAGGTGTCCGTGATCCACCCGACGATCGGGGCGCCCAGCGGGGTGCCGCCCATGAACACCATCATGAACAGGGCCATCACCCGGCCGCGCATGGCCGGGTCGGTGGCCATCTGCACCGCGGTGTTCGCGGTGACGTTCACCGTCAGGCCGCACACCCCGATCGGGACCATGAGCAGCGCGAACAGCCAGTACTCCGGGACCAGCGCGGCCACGATCTCCAGCGTGCCGAAGGCCACCGCGGCGGCGATCAGCAGGCGCAGCCGGGCCGTGCCGCGCCGGGCGGCGAGCAGGGCGCCGCACAGGGAGCCGACGGCCATCAGGGTGTTGAAGAGGCTGTAGGCGCCGGCGCCGGCGTGGAAGACGCCGTTCGCGTAGGCCGACAGCCACACCGGGAAGTTGAAGCCGAAGGTGCCGATGAACCCGACGAGGACGATCGGCCAGATCAGCTCGGGCCGCTTGGCCACGTAGCGCAGGCCCTCCCGCAGCTGGCCCTTGCCGCGCGGCGCGCGCTGGACCACGTGCAGCTCGCGGGCGCGCATCAGCAGCAGGCCCATGATGGGCGCGGCGAAGGACAGGCCGTTGGCGAGGAACGCCCAGCCCGTGCCCACGCCCGTGATCATGAGGCCGGCGACGGCGGGGCCGACCAGGCGGGCGGACTGGAAGTTCGCCGAGTTCAGGCTGACCGCGTTCTGCAGCTGGTCGGGGCCGACCATCTCGGAGACGAAGGACTGCCGGGCCGGGTTGTCCACGACCGTGGCGAGACCGACGGCGAAGGCGGCGACGTACACGTGCCAGACCTGGACGTGGCCGGTGAGGGTCAGGAAGGCCAGGGCGAGGCCGGTGAGGGCCATCGAGGACTGGGTGACCAGCAGGGCGGGGCGCTTGGGCAGACGGTCGACCAGGACACCGCCGTAGAGGCCGAAGAGCAGCATCGGCAGGAACTGCAGGGCCGTGGTGATGCCCACGGCCGCGGAGGAGCCGGTGAGGCTGAGCACGAGCCAGTCCTGGGCGATGCGCTGCATCCAGGTGCCGGTGTTGGAGACGACCTGGCCGACGAAGAAGAGGCGGTAGTTCCTGATCCTCAGCGAGCTGAACATCGAGGACTTGCGGGAGGTGGGGATAGTAGTGACGGTCGGTGCGGGGGCGGAAGGTGCTCCGGATCCCGTACTCAAAAAGATTCGCCTCCTCTTTTTCTGGTCGTTCGCCTCCGGGCGCTTTCAGCCGGTGCGCCCTTCAGCTCACTTCTCTGGCGGCTTGCTTACAGGTGTGCGAGCTTCTCCAGCACGGGAGCGGCGGCGCGCAGCTTGGCCCACTCGTCCTCGTCCAGGCCCTCGACCAGGCCCGCCAGGAAGGCGTTGCGCCTGCGGCGGCTCTCTTCGAGCATGGCCTCGGCCTGTTCGGTCTGGGTGACGACCTTCTGGCGCCGGTCCTCGGGGTGCGGCTCCAGCCGGACCAGCCCCTTGGCTTCGAGCAGCGCGACGATGCGGGTCATCGACGGCGGCTGGACGTGCTCCTTGCGGGCCAGCTCGCCCGGGGTGGCGGAGCCGCAGCGGAAGAGGGTGCCGAGCACCGACATCTCGGTGGGGCTCAGCGACTCGTCGACCCGCTGGTGCTTGAGCCGACGGGACAACCGCATCACGGAGGAGCGGAGTGCGTTCACGGCGGCAGCGTCGTCGCCATGGGTGAGGTCCGGCATGTTCTTTAGAGTAACTCATTACTCTCGCTAAGGACCACCGCGACACGCCCGTTTCCCCGTGATGCCCGCCACTGCACCCATAGATCACCCATATGGGTGAGCCGGGGCGGGAAAGTGACGCGCTGGACGGCCGCATGTGGCGACCCTCGTACGCATGGGGACCAGTGTGCTCAGCCTGCGGATGGACGGGGAGCTGCTCGAAAGGCTCCGGCACCACGCGGCGAAAAGAGGAATGAGCGTGCAGGACTATGTGGTCCGCACGCTCATTCGGGACGACTTCGACGAGCGGTTCCAGACCGCCGTCGAGGAGACGGAGAGGTTCTACGGCGTCACATGACGCCGTGGCGGGCAAGGGCTCAGGTCAGGCCCAGGGCCGGCATCAGGTAGTAGAAGGCGAACACCGCCGAGACGACGTACATCGCCGCCGGGATCTCCCGGGCCCGGCCGGCGGCCAGGCGCAGCACCGTGAAGGTGATGAAGCCCATGCCGATGCCGTTGGTGATCGAGTAGGTGAACGGCATCATCAGCATCGTCACGAAGGCCGGCATGGCGATCGTGTAGTCCGCCCAGTCGATCTCCTTGATGGAGTTCGACAGGATCAGGAAGCCCACCGCGACCAGGGCCGGGGTGGCCGCCTGGGACGGGACCATCGTGGCGACCGGGGTGAGGAACAGCGCCACCGCGAAGAGGCCGCCGGTGACGACGTTCGCGAGGCCCGTGCGGGCGCCCTCGCCGACACCGGCCGTGGACTCCACGAAGGCGGTGGTGGCCGAGGAGGAGCTGGCGCCGCCCGCCGCGACCGCCAGGCCGTCGACGAACAGGACCTTGTTGATGCCCGGCATGTAGCCCTCGGCGTCGGTCAGCTTGGCCTCGTCGCTGACGCCCATGATCGTGCCCATCGCGTCGAAGAAGCACGACAGCAGGACCGTGAAGACGAACAGGATGCCGGTCAGCAGGCCGACCTTGGAGAAACCGCCGAACAGGCTGACCTGGCCGACCAGGCCGAAGTCGGGGGTGGAGACCGGGTTGCCGGGCCACTTCGGGACGGTCAGGCCCCAGGCGGAGACGTGCGCGACCGAGTTGATGATCACGGCGAGGACCGTCATGCCGACGATCGAGATCAGGATCGCGCCCGGCGTCTTGCGGACGATCAGCGCGAAGGTCAGCAGGGTGCCCAGGATGAAGATCAGCACCGGCCAGCCGTGCAGGTGGCCGCCCACGCCGAGCTGGAGCGGGACGGTGGTCTGGGCGGCGTCCGGCATCCGGGTGACGAAGCCGGAGTCGACCAGGCCGATCAGCATGATGAACAGGCCGATACCGATCGAGATGGCCTTGCGCAGTCCGAACGGCACCGCGTTCATCACGCGCTCGCGCAGCCCCGTGGCGACCAGCAGCATCACCACGAAACCGGCCAGTACGACCATGCCCATGGCGTCCGGCCAGGACATCCGGGGCGCCAGCTGGAGCGCGACGACGGAGTTCACACCGAGCCCGGCGGCGAGCGCGATCGGGACGTTGCCGATGACACCCATCAGCAGGGTGGTGAAGGCGGCCGTCAGCGCGGTCGCGGTCACCAGCTGGCCGTTGTCCAGGTGGTGCCCGTACATGTCCTTCGCGCTGCTGAGGATGATCGGGTTCAGCACGATGATGTACGCCATCGCGAAGAAGGTGGCGAGACCGCCGCGGATCTCCCGGGCGACGGAGCTGCCGCGCTCGGAGATCTTGAAGTAGCGGTCGAAGGCGCCCTGGGCGGGCGCACCGCCCGGCTTTTCGGGGGTGGGGACCTTGGCGGGTGCCGAGGTGGACATGGAAGACCTCATCACCGACGGGGTTCCCCCGAGTCCCGTTGGAGTTTCATACGAGCAGAAGTGGTCAAAGACAAACGGTTTCAGTATGAACGTATGAGTGCTAGATCGCTATCTCCGCGCGTAGAACGAACGTCCGGGCGATCGCCTCGTAAGCTGTGCCGCATGGCCAAATGGACCCCGAAGCACGAGGCGCCGGAACCCCTGGAGGGGCCCGTGGTCGCCACCATCACCGGCGGCACGATCGTGTGGTTCGTGCTCTTCCTGGTCCAGCTGCCCTTCTACGGCTGGTTCCGGGACCACCACCACCTGTGGTGGCTGTGGACCTGCCTGGCCGGAGGCGGGCTGGGGCTGATCGGCGTCTGGTACGTCCGCAAGCGGGACGCGGCCATCAAGCGGGACGCCGCGCTGCGGGCGGCGGTCGAGTAGCTCCGCCGGCCCGGCCGGGCCCCAGGGGGTTCCGCGGGACACGGGTGGGCGGGTGGACAAATCGGCACGTACCGTCGATGACATGACCCACATAGACGCGGGCGCCGAACTCGACCCTGTGCATCCTGTGGCTCTGCCCAGGTCGCCGTCGGCCGGACTGACCCCGGCCGAGGTCGCGGAACGCGTCGCGCGGGGCCAGGTCAACGACGTGCCGGTGCGCAGCAGCCGGTCGCTGGGGGAGATCGTCCGGGCGAACGTCCTCACCCGGTTCAACGCGATCATCGGCGTGCTCTGGCTGATCATGCTGTGCGTCGCGCCGATCCAGGACAACCTGTTCGGCTTCGTGATCCTCGCCAACACCGGCATCGGCATCGTCCAGGAGTGGCGGGCCAAACAGACGTTGGACTCGCTCGCGGTGATCGGGGAGGTCCGGCCGACCGTGCGCCGGGACGGCAGAGCCACCGAGGTCGCCACCCACGAGATCGTCCTGGACGACGTCCTCGAGATCGGGCCCGGCGACAGAGTCGTCGTCGACGGGGTGTGCGCCGAGGCCGAGGGTCTCGAGATCGACGAGTCGCTGCTCACCGGCGAGGCCGACCCCGTCGTCAAACGCCGCGGCGACCCGGTGCTCTCCGGCAGCTTCGTCGTCGCGGGCGGCGGCGCCTTCAAGGCGACCAAGGTCGGCCGCGAGGCCTACGCGGCCCAGCTCGCCGAGGAGGCGTCCCGCTTCACCCTGGTCCACTCCGAGCTGCGCACCGGCATCTCCACGATCCTGAAGTACGTCACCTGGATGATGGTCCCGGCCGCGATCGGTCTCGTCGTCACCCAGCTCGTGGCGAAGAACAACGGCTTCAAGGACGCCGTCGCCCGCACGGTCGGCGGGATCATCCCCATGGTCCCGGAGGGCCTGGTGCTCCTCACCTCCGTCGCCTTCGCCATCGGCGTCATCCGGCTGGGCCGCAGACAGTGCCTGGTGCAGGAGCTGCCCGCGATCGAGGGGCTGGCCCGCGTGGACACCGTCTGCCTGGACAAGACCGGCACGCTCACCGAGGGCGGCATGGACGTCACCGAGCTGCGGCCGCTGGGCGGCGCCGACGAGACCTACGTACGCAAGGTGCTCGGCTGCCTCGGCGAGTCCGACCCCCGCCCGAACGCCTCCCTCCAGGCGATCATCGACGCCTATCCCGACAGCGAGGACTGGCGCTGCGTCGAGTCGCTGCCCTTCTCCTCGGCCCGCAAGTACAGCGGGGCCGCGTTCAGCGAGGGCGACGGCGAGACCAGCACCTGGCTGCTGGGCGCCCCCGACGTCCTGCTCGCCCCCGGTGACCCGGCCCTGGCCGAGACCGAGCGGCTGAACGAGCAGGGGCTGCGCGTCCTGCTGCTGGCCCGCGCGACCCGCGACCTGGACGCCGCCGAACCGGCCCGGAGCGCCACGCCCACCGCCCTCGTGGTCCTGGAACAGCGGCTGCGGCCGGACGCGGCGGACACCCTGCGCTACTTCGCCGAGCAGGACGTCCGCGCCAAGGTCATCTCCGGCGACAACGCGGTATCGGTCGGCGCGGTCGCCGCCAAGCTGGGCCTGGAGGGTACGGCCGCGGACGCGCGGCACCTGCCCGGCGACCGGGCCGGGATGGCCGGGGCGCTGGACGCCGGGACCGTGTTCGGGCGGGTCACCCCGCGGCAGAAGCGGGACATGGTCGGCGCGCTGCAGTCGCACGGGCACACGGTCGCGATGACCGGCGACGGCGTGAACGACGTGCTGGCGCTGAAGGACGCCGACATCGGTGTGGCCATGGGCTCGGGCTCGGAGGCGACCCGCGCGGTGGCCCAGATCGTGCTGCTCGACAACAGCTTCGCCGGCCTGCCCGCGGTGGTCGGCGAGGGCCGCCGGGTGATCGGCAACATCACGCGCGTGGCGACCCTGTTCCTGGTGAAGACGGTCTACTCGGTGCTGCTGGCGGTGCTGGTGGTGTGCTGGCGGGTGGAGTACCCCTTCCTGCCCCGGCACCTGACCCTGCTCTCCACCCTCACCATCGGCGTGCCGGCCTTCTTCCTGGCCCTCGCGCCCAACACGGAGCGGGCCAGACCGCACTTCGTGCGCCGGGTGATGCGGTACGCGATCCCCGGCGGAGTGGTGGCCGGGGCCGCGACCTTCGTGACGTACCTGGTCGCCCGGCACTACTAC
Source organism: Streptomyces sp. NPDC051133 (assembly GCF_040682635.1). Classification (NCBI taxonomy): domain Bacteria; kingdom Bacillati; phylum Actinomycetota; class Actinomycetes; order Kitasatosporales; family Streptomycetaceae; genus Streptomyces; species Streptomyces sp. NPDC051133. The sequence goes on along the minus strand of NZ_JBFBBK010000009.1, from coordinate 76,037 downwards.
ACGGGGCCGGGACAGCTGGACGCGGAGACCAGCGCGGCCACCCTGACCCTCTTCCTGGTCTCCCTGTGGATCCTGGCGATCATCGCCCGGCCCTACACCTGGTGGCGCCTGGCCCTGGTGGCCGCGATGGGCGTGGCCTTCCTGCTGGTCCTCGCCGTCCCGGCCCTGCAGGAGTTCTTCGCGCTGAAGCTGGTGGGTGTCACGATGCCGTGGACGGCGGTCGGGATCGCGGTGGTGGCGGCGGCCGCCCTGGAGTTCCTGTGGACGTGGGTCGGCCGCCGCTTCTCCGACTAGGTGTTACCGCACGTCGACGTAGTCGCCCGTGGCGCTGACCGCCGGGGTGGTCGAGGTGCCCGCGAAGCTGAAGCGCCAGTAGCCGTCGGAGCCCGCGGTGGTGGTGGTCTTCAGGTTGCCGGACGAGTCCGTGGTCACCGTCTTGATCGTGGTGTAGGTGCTCGTGCCGGCCTTGCGGAACTGGAGCTTGACCGGCTGGCCGGTGTAGCCGTGGTACCCGTGGTCCTCCCAGTTGGCCCGGGAGAGCTTGCCGGTGATGGTGAGGGTCTTGCCCTTGGCGACCGGCTCGGGGCCCGCGTCGGCCGTCAGCTTGGAGTAGCGCTGCACCAGGGTGGTACCGAGGCCGCTCTGGTCCTTGTAGCCGACCTTGCTCAGGTCGGGGTTGTTCTGGTCCTGCCCGTTGAAGGCGACGGCCTCGGCGCCCACGTTCCAGCCGCCGGCCCAGGCGTTCTGCAGGTCGCCGTCGGCCGGGTAGATGTCGACGGTGCCCTTGCAGGTGGCCGTCGTGGACGAGGTGGCGGTGCAGGTCGCCGGGTTGTCGCCGTACAGCTCGGGCGCCGAGTCGCTGTAGGAGCCGTGGTAGAGGAAGGCGTCCGTGTAGAAGTCCTTCGCGGCGATGTTCACGTCGGAGCCGTGGGTCAGCGTGTACGAGTACGAGGCGCTGACCTCGCTGGTGGTACCGACCTTGATCGCCGTGGCGACGGAGACCTTCGAGAAGCTGACGTTCAGCGTGTACGGGGTGCCCGAGTCGCCTACGGCCTGAGCGGCCGGGACTGCGAGGGCGGAGAGGGCCAGGGCGCCGGAGACGGCGGCCACGGTGGCACGGATGCGCATGCGTTCCCCTGGAGGGAGAAGTGATCGTGGAGTCGGTTGACTCACGCGATCAGATCCGCGAGGCACGGCGCCGGTTGTACGGCAAGAGCGGTTCCCGGCCAGATTTGGGGAGCGGATTGCCAGGCCGTGGCACAAGTGAGAAGAAACGTTCCGGCCCCGGAGGCGGCGGGCGCGTCCGGGGCCGGAGCGGTACCGAGCGGTACCGCGAGGTGCGGCTTACTGCACGTCGACGAAGTCACCCGTGGCGTTGACCGCCGGGGTGGTCGTGGTGCCCGCGAAGGAGTAGCGGAAGTAGCCGTCGACCGTCGCCGTGGTCGTCGTCTTCAGGTTGCCCGTGGAGTCCGTCTTGATGGTCTTCAGCGTGGTGTAGGTGCTGGAGCTCTTCTTGCGGAACTGCAGCTTCACGGCCTGGCCGGTGTAGCCGCGGTACGTGCTGTCGTCCCAGTTGGCGCGGGACAGCTTGCCGGTGACCGTGATGGTCCTGCCCTTCTTCACGGGCTCCGGGGAGGCGTTGACCGTCAGCTTCGAGTAGCGCTGCAGCTTGAAGGAGTTGGTCGGGTCCTTCACGGCCACACCGACGTTGTCCAGGTTCGGGTTCTCCGGGTCCTCGCCGTTGAAGGCGACGGCGAAGGCGGCGGCCTTCCAGGAGCCGGCGTCCTCGTTCAGCAGCTCGATCGGGTCGATCGCGACGGTGGCCTTGCAGGAGGCGACGGTCGCGGACGAGTCCGTGCACTTGGCGTTGTCGCTGTCGAAGGACCAGTTCGAGTCCTCGAACGAGGCGCCGCGGTACAGCTCGACCGCCGCGAAGAAGTCCGAGGCGTGGATGTTCACGTCCCCGGCGTGCGTCAGCGTGAAGGACACCGGCACCTTGACGATGTTGGTGGTGCCGACGGCGATGTCCTTGCCGTTGTTGACCTTGACGCCCGAGAAGCTCGCGTCGAGGACGTACGGCGTACCCGAAACGGTGGCCGTGTAGGCCGACTTGTGCTGGAGGCTGTGAGCGGCCTTGCTCGCCGGGCTCTCCGCGGCGACCCGCGCCTGGCCGTCGGCGTGTGCGGCCGGCAGGGCGAGAGCGGAGAGGGCCAGGGCGCCGGAGACGGCGGCCACAGTGGCACGAATGCGCATGTACGTTCCCTCAGTGGTAGTGGGGATGAACCGGCGGTGCGCTTACTTCACGTCGACGAGGTCGTCCGTGGCGCGCTGGAAGTAGGGGGGCGTCCAGCCGATCTTCACGGTGCCGACGCAGGTGGAGGCGGCCGTCTCGCCGGTGGCGGAGGCTCGGATACGCATGTGTTCCCCTGCGTGCGTAGTGATCGAGGAGTCGGCTGACTCCGAGGGATCAGACTCGGCACGCAGGGGAACGGTTGTACGGAAGTTGAAAGTTTTGCAAGGGAAGCGCGGAGCTAGTCGAACCAGCGGTCCCGGGCCAGCTCCTCCGTGCGGGACGGGTCCTCCAGCAGCGCGGCCACCTCGAACCGCCGCGGCCACTGCCCCGCCGCCCACGCCAGCCCCGCGGCGACGCCCTCCAGGGTGGCCGCGTGCAGCACCCCGTCGTCGGTCAGCCGCCAGTCGATCTCCACGCCGTCCACGACCAGTTCCTCGTGCTCGACGTACGTCTCGGGCGTCCGCGGCCCCAGCAGCACCCGCACCGGCTCCGGTACGTCGTGCTCGGTGCCCTCGGAGTGCACCTCACCGGTGACGGACTCGCTCAGCCGCCGCACCTGGAACAGCTCGGCCAACTCCGCGGCCCGGGACGGGCGCACGGGCAGCAGCGGCACCCCGGAGGTGAACGGCAGCAGGTCGGGCGAGTCGACCACGACCGCCTCGGCGGCGTCCACCACCTCCACCCGCCCGTCGACCACGGCCCGCAGCTCCTCCGGCAGTGTCACCTGCTCCGGATCCAGCTCGGCCGACGCCCCGTACAGCCCGTGCAGCTGGCCGGGCGTCACCGACCGCCCGGGGTCCGCCAGCCGGTCCAGCAGCTCGGCCGCACCCCCGGGCTCGTCCAGCAGCGCCGCGACCGACGTCCGCACCCCGAGCGCCCGCAGCACCTGTTCGTCCTCGAACCCGGTCGCGTCGGCCTCGTCGTACAGCCCGCGCAGCAGCGGATCCCCGCCGGCCGCGAGCAGACCGGCCGGGCGACGGCCGTCCAGCACCGGGTGCCCGCGCAGCCACCACGCGGTGTACGGCCGGACCACCTCGTGCGTGCCGTCGTGCAGCAGGACGCGGACCGGCTGGGTGAGGGCGTCCCGCAGCGGTGGCCGGGCCAGCATGGAGAGCGCCTCGGGCCAGTGGTCGTCGTCCACCAGATCCAGGTCCCGCACGGCGACCAGCTCCGTCGCGACCGGCGGGACGGGGCTGTCCGGGAACCGGTCGAGGATGTCCTCGCACCACACGTCCACGGCGTCCAGCAGCCCGGCGTCGTCGGGCTCGGCGAAGTCGCCCTCGCGGGGCTCCAGCTCGTCCGGGTCGAGGACGACGTCGGTGGCCCGGACGAGCGCGAAGTCCGCGAGCACCCCGCACGCGGTCAGCGGCTGCTCACCCCACTTCTCCGCCAGGTCGGCGTCCACGGCGGCCAGTTCACCCTCGCGGATGACCCGGGCGAAGGGGCTGCCGGGGAAGACCAGCTCACCGGCGGGGGCCGGCTCCCCGTCCTCGTCGAGCAGCGCCAGCGCACCCAGCCACGGCTCGTCCCCCGGCTCCAGCCCCGCGTCGCGCACCAGCCCGAGGACGGTGTCGGCCAACTCCTCGGCGTCCGGCGCGTCCTCCTCCCAGCCGATCCCGCCGTCCTCGTCCAGCGAGGCGGCGACGGCGGCCCGCACCTGCGGGGTGGTCAGCACCGCGCGCGGGGTGGCGGGCAGCGCGCCCAGCTTCTCCAGCAGCGGATGCACGGCGTCCTCGTGGGCGACCTTCAGCCCGAGCCGCCCGAGCACGTCGGCGTCGAGCCGCGCCCCGTCCGGGGTGGGCAGCAGCACCTGCCGCGGCCCGATCGTGGTCCTTCTGTCCGCCAGGGGAACGGGCAGCCCGGACAGCCGGTCGGGATCGACCCCGGCGAGGCTGTCGTACAGCCGCCACCACCAGCCCGGCTCCTTCTCCAGCCCGGCGAGCCGGTCGACGGCGTCGGCGAGCGGCAGCCGCGCGACCCCGAGGGTGCGCAGCTCGACGCGCCGTTCCAGACCGGCGGGCAGCAGGGTGGGCAGCACCTCGGCGAGGACCCGCACGGTGCCCGCCCCGGCGCCTTCGACGACCTCCGCGTCCCGGGGCCGCAGCACCTCCGGAAGGTCGTCGTCCCCCTCGGGCTCGACGGCCGGGGGCAGGAAGGCGGTGCGCGGCAACCGCTCCAGGATCGCCTGCCGCAGCGCCCCGTCCAGCTCGCCCTTGCCGAGCGGCCCGGGCACGAGGTCGATGATCCCCTCCGTCACCGGCCGCCAGTCGGCGAGGAGTTCGGTGTACGCGTCGGCCGCGCGCTGCACCAGGAAGCCGGTGAGCGGCCCGGGGGCCGTGTGCCGGCGGGTGGTGTCGAGCGGGAAGGAGGCGATGAGGAGGGCCGGGACACCGAGGGGTTCGTCGCTCGGGGTGGGCGCGTGCACGACGGGGCTGGTACGGGGCCGCACCGGGCGCCCTTCCGCGTCCTCGGGGACGGCCCAGGTCACCGACCAGTGCGGGCGCAGCCGCTCCTCCACGGGCCGGTCGGCGAGGAGGTCGGGGGTGAGGGGGCCGTGCGCGGAGACGGTGCGCCACCGGGTGGTGCCGGTGCGCGAGTCCTCCACGACGGTGACGGAGCCCTCGGTGCGCCGGAGCAGGGTGCGGGCCGCACCGCCGTCGACCTCGATCACGACCTCCTCGAGCCCGGGAAGGGCGAGGAGCAGGGCGTCGTCGACGGCGTCCAGCAGCCGCTCGGCGAGGTCGGCGGCGGCGGTGTCCCTGAGCGGCAGGATCACGGCGGTGTCGTACGGCTCCGGAGCGGTGCCCTCGGCGGCGAACGGCAGCCGCAGCAGCGGCACATGCCCGTCCCGCCGCCGGACCTCGTCCCCGAGCCCCGGGCTGTGCCGGGCGACGTCGGCGGCCAGCTCCCGCGCCTCGGCGAGGGACCAGCGGACGCCCCCGTGCCGCCCGACGATCGCGGGCTCGTCGGTCACGGCGAGTACGGCGGCGAACCCGACCCCGAACCGGCCCACGGCCCCGTGGGTGGCCTCGGCGTCCCGCTTGGCCGAGGCCCGCAGCGTGGACAGCGACTCCACCCCGGTCGCGTCCAGCGGGGCGCCGGTGTTCGCGGCGACGAGAACTCCGTCACGAAGGGTGAGCCGCAACCGGCCGGGCACCTTCGCGCGCGCGGCGGCGTCGGCGGCGTTCTGGGCGAGCTCGACGACGAGCCGGTCCCGGTAGCCGCCGAGGACCAGGTCCTCCTCGGCGTTGGCGTCCTCACGGAACCGGGCGGGGCTGGTGGCCCAGGCGTCGAGGACACCGCGACGCAGACGGGCCGTCCCGAAGGGATCGGCGCCCTCGGCCGCCGGCCGCACGTACTTGCTCACGTTCACTCTCCTCATCTCCGTGAGCACGAAGGTACAGCGACGACGACCCCCCTTCGCCCCAGGAGGCCCGCTCACGACGGGCCGCCCCACTCGCGGCGCGGCAGGCCGCCCCACTCGCGGCCGGGTGGGCAGATGAGCAAATGGCAGATCCGTTCCACACCCCTGCGTGGCCGGCCGGTCGTGATCCCGGGTCTCCGACCACCGAGGTGGAACAGATCTGCCATTTCCCCCTCTCCATCAACCGCCACGTGACGGCCGGGCGTTGGTGGGGGGCGGGGGCGAAGGGCGGGGGTGAGGGGCGCGGGGCGCCCCTCGGGTCAGGAGTGGCCGAGTTCCGCCGTCTCCTCGTCGCCCGCCTCCGGGACCGAGCCCGAGTCGCGGGCGGGGCGGAGCGGGAAGGGGTCCACCCGGGTCTCGTCGACGACCGGCGGGGCCGGCTGGGGCGGCTTCGGCATGACCGCCGCCTCCGAGTGACCGCCGCAGCCGTAGGAGAGGGCGACCACGCGGCCGTCGGCCGGGGAGAACTCGTTGGCGCAGACACCGAACGCCTGGCCCAGCGAGCCGCCGATGGGGTTCAGGAAGCCGCAGCTCACACAGGTGGCCGGGGCCGCCTGGGCCATCGCGGTCTTGGGGCCGAAGGCCTCCTCCCAGCGGTCGGCCGCGACATGCAGGCCGTAGCGGGAGAGCACCCGGGCGCGGCGCATGCCCAGCTCCTCGGCGACGGCCGCGATCGAGCCCCGGGAGGGCGTCGTGGGCTGGACGGCGGGGGCGCCGGGAGTGACGTCGGCGTCCTCGGCCTCGGCCAGTTCCGCCATCTCCTCGGACACCGCCGAGCTCGGCACCGGCTGGTCCTCGCCCGTGTAGCCGGGTTCCAGGCGCAGGTCGTCCTGGTCGGTGGGGAGCAGGTCGCCGGGGCCCATGTCGCCGGGGCGCAGCCGCTCGCTCCACGGGACCCACTCGGGGGCGAGGAGGGCGTCGGGGCCGGGGAGGAGGACCACCTCGTCGAGCGTGACGATCTTGGCTCGGGATGCACGGGCCACGGTGGCGGCCCAGCGCCAGCCGCGGTAGCCCAGTTCCTTGCACTCGAAGAAGTGCGTGACAACGCGGTCGCCCTCCGAGACGAGGCCGACATGCTCGCCGACCACGCCGGGGGCGGCGGCCTCCTCGGCGGCGGCGCGGGCGAGGTCGACGGCCTCGGCGCACAGGCGGTCGGGGGTGCGGCTTCGCGTTGTCGCTGCGCTCACGGGTATCGCTTCTCTCCTACGCCGTCTCGTCGAGTGCGGCTGCCTCCGGCGGTGAAGCGGACGGAGCGGACCTGGGGGCCGCATCGACGTCCGCGTCCGATCGCGCTCGGGCGCACCTCTGCCATCCATTCTGCGTTATGGCTGAGATAGGCACGCTACACCGAACGAGATTCGTCACCGCCACGCGGCGGCTTTTCCCACCCGCCCATCGGCCCCGGCAACCGGTGGCCGGGCGCCCCACGCGGGGCATGCGACCGGAAGACGGCGACTTCGGAGGAGACTCGGCCGACCGGGGGTGGCGGGGTGGGCTGCCGCGGCCGCGGGGGCCGTATGGCTTTGTTCGGCGGCATACGCGCCGGAACCGCACTATCCACCGCCTTCTCGGGGCACTATGAACGGCGTGGCAGCCTCGGGGAAGGTGAGCGGTCGGGGTGGCGCGGGCGGTGCCGTCCGTGCCGTCGGCCGTGCCCTGCACTTTCCCGTCACCGGAGCCGCCCGCGGCATCCGCCGGGTCACGCACGCGCACGGCGCCGGCGAGTCCGGCCTCGGCAAGCTGATCGAGCTGCACGCGGTGAACGGCGCCGGCGACGTCATGGTCACCGTGGCGCTCGCCTCGACGGTGTTCTTCTCGGTGCCGACCGACGAGGCGCGCGGGCGCGTCGCCCTCTACCTCGCCATCACCATGGCGCCCTTCACCGTCCTCGCCCCCGTCATCGGCCCCCTCCTGGACCGGCTGCCGCACGGGCGGCGGGCCGCCATGGCCGCGGCCATGCTGGCGCGGGCGCTGCTCTCCCTGGTCATCTCGGGGGCGGTGGCGACCGGGAGCCTGGAGCTGTATCCCGCCGCGCTCGGGGTGCTGGTGGCGTCGAAGGCGTACGGGGTGGTGCGCAGTGCCGTCGTACCGCGGCTGCTGCCGCCCCGGTTCTCGCTCGTGAAGGCCAACTCCCGGGTCACCCTCGCCGGGCTGCTGGCCACCGGCGTGGCCGCGCCGATCGCGGCGGGGCTGCACCGGCTCGGCGATCCCTGGCCGCTCTACGGCGCCTTCGTGATCTTCGTCGCGGGAACGCTCCTGTCGTTCTCGCTGCCGCCCATCGTGGACTCGGCCAAGGGCGAGGACGTGGCGCTGCTCGCGGCCGACGAGCGGCATCTGCACGGTTCACAGCGCAGGAAACAGCAGGTGAAGCGGCCGGGGCTGCGGACCGTCGGCCCCGCGGTCACCCACGCGCTCGGCGCCAACGCCGCCCTGCGCTGCCTGTCCGGCTTCCTGATCTTCTTCCTCGCCTTCCTGCTGCGCGAACACCCGCTGACCGGGGAGAGCGCGGCGGTGTCCCTGGGGATAGTGGGGGTGGCGGCGGGTGCGGGGAACGCGCTGGGGACGGCCGTCGGGGCGTGGCTGAGGTCGCGCGCTCCGGAGGTCATCATCGTGGCCGTCGTCGCGGTGGTGCTCGGGACGGCGATCGTGGCGGCCCTGTTCTTCGGGGCCTTGCTGGTGGCCTGTCTCGCCGCCGTCGCCGGGTTCGCGCAGGCACTGGCCAAACTGGCGCTGGACGCGCTGATCCAGCGGGACGTGCCGGAGCTGGTGCGCACCTCGGCGTTCGCGCGCTCGGAGACGCTGCTGCAGGTGGCGTGGGTGTTCGGGGGCGCGGTGGGCATCGTGATGCCGCTCAACGGCACGGTCGGCCTGCTGGTGGGCGCCGCGTTCGTGGCCGTCGGCTGGCTGACCACACTGAAGGGGCTGCTGGCATCGGCCCGACACGGCGGCCACCCCCGGGCCCGCGTGGCCTGAGACACCCGAGCCGTTCGCCCGTCCCAGGCCCCGCGCGGCCTGCCGGAACGAACCCGCTTCCCGGCCGAGGCCGCGAACGCGAACGGGTTGCCCCAGCGGACCCCGGTCGCCGGTCCCCGGGGCGAGGACACGTACAGCCTGCCCCAGCGAAAGACCCGCCGACTCGGAGCCCCGCAATGCCCACCCCGACGGAAGACCCGTCGGCTTCGAACCCCCACGGCCCACCCCCACGGAACACCCACCGACTCCGAACCCCCCACGGCCGCCCCGGCAGGAGTGCCGCCCCGGCGGAGGCCCGGGCGGGACGCCGTGGGCCGGTGCCGTCTCCCCGCCGGCGGCGCGAGTGGCGTAACGAAGCGGGCACGCCGCACCCCACGTGGGCGGACGGCTCGGGGCGCCCGATAGCCTTCGGACATGACCACGCTGCCCCGCGGCGAAGCCGCTGATCTCCACCGCGCTGTGCGACGCCGCCGTGCCGTCGCCGCCGCCGGCGCCGTTACCGCCGGACTGCTCGTCCTGTCGGCCTGCGAGAAGCCGACGCCCGTCGCGACGGTCACCGTCGGCCGGGACTCGGTCAGCTCCGAGGCCCTCTGCTACAACGACGGCGATGCGCTGGACGCCAAGGCGCTGACGAAGTGCGTCAAGAACGTCGGCGACAGCAAGTCGATCAAGGTGGGCCAGGACCAGACGGTCCGCATCGGTGTCGACCCGAAGGTCGCGGACGCCGGCTGGGTCCTGCTGGTGAACGGCCAGCAGTTCACCGACGTCAGCAACGAGACGTACCGCACCATCCCGAGCAGCGCGTTCTTCAACTCCCAGTACGGCACCCAGGGCAACACCAACACGCTCTCGATCCGGATGGGCGAGAAGGCCAACAAGGGCCTGTGGTCGTTCAAGCTGAAGAAGGCCTGATCACGCCTTCCGTACGCGTCCTCGTGGCCACCGCGGTCCCGGTCGAACGGGACGCGGTGGCACAGGCGTTCCCCGGCGGCGGCACCCAGGTACGGCTGCCGGGCGCGCTCCTGTGGCGTACGGCCGCGGGCTGCGACCTGCTCGCCGCCGGGGTCGGGCCGGCCCTCGCCGGTGCCTCCACCGCCACCGCCCTCACCGCCGCCGCCCTCGGGAACGCTCCGTACGACCTGGTCGTCTCGGCCGGGATCGGCGGCGGCTTCGCGCCCGACGCGCCCGTCGGCTCGCTCGTCGTGGCCGACGCGGTCACCGTGGCCGACCTGGGCGCCGCGACCGCCGACGGCTTCCTCCCGGTCACCGAACTGGGCTTCGGCACCGTCACCCACACCCCGCCCCCCTCCCTCGTCCGGGTCGCGGCCCAGGCCACCGGCGCCCGGGCCGGCACCGTCCTCACCGTCTCCACCGTCACCGGCACCGCCGCCCGCGCCGCCGAGCTGCGCGCCCGGCACCCGCGTGCGCTCGCCGAGGGCATGGAGGGGTTCGGCGTGGCGGAGGCGGCCGGTGCGCACGGGCTGCCCGTCCTGGAGATCCGCGCGATCTCCAACCCGGTCGGTCCCCGCGACCGCGCCGCCTGGCGCATCGGTGACGCCCTCGCCGCCCTCACCGAGGCCTTCGGGAAGCTCGCCCCCGCATTGGAGAGTTGGAACCCCCATGACGACCAGTGAGACGACCAGTGAGTCCACCGGTGAGCAGCGGTCCTACCGGATCGCGTACTCGCCCTGCCCGAACGACACCTTCGTCTTCGACGCACTCGCCCACGGCCGCGTCCCCGGCGCCCCCGCGCTGGACGTGACCTTCGCCGACATCGACATCACCAACGGCATGGCCGAGCGCGGCGAGTTCGACGTGCTGAAGGTGTCGTACGCCGTCCTGCCGTACGTCCTCGACGAGTACGCGCTGCTGCCGTGCGGGGGCGCGCTGGGACGTGGCTGCGGGCCGCTGGTGCTCACGCGGGAGCCCGAGACCGATCTGACGGGCCGTACGGTCGCGGTCCCGAGCGAGAAGTCCACGGCCTACCTGCTGTTCCGCCTCTGGGCGGCCGACACCCTCCCCGGCGGGGTCGGCGAGATCGTGGTCATGCCGTTCCACGAGATCATGCCGGCCGTGCGGGACGGCAAGGTGGACGCCGGACTGGTCATCCACGAGGCCCGGTTCACCTACCGGAACTACGGGCTGCACAAGCTCGCCGACATGGGCGAGCACTGGGAGCACACCACCGGGCTGCCGATCCCGCTGGGCGCGATCATCGCCAAGCGGGCGCTGGGGACCGCCGAGCTGACCCGGCTCTCCGACGCCGTCCACGCCTCCGTACACGCCGCCTGGGACGACCCCGAGGCCTCGCGGCCGTACGTCATGCAGCACGCCCAGGAGATGGATCCGGCCGTCGCCGACCAGCACATCGGCCTGTACGTCAACGAGTTCACGTCCGCCCTCGGCGAGGACGGGTACGCGGCGATCCGGGGACTGCTCACACGCGCGGCGGCCGAGGGGCTGGTACCGCCCCTCGGCCCGGATGCACTGCGTTTTCCCTGAGGATCACACGTCCAGCTGATCGGCGACCGCGCGCAGCAGGCCCGCGATCTTCTTGCCGGCGGCCTTGTCCGGATAGCGGCCCCGCTCCAGATTCGGCGTGATGTTCTCGAGCAGGGTCGTCAAATCCTGGACGATCGACGCCAGCTCGTCCGGCTTCTTGCGCTGGGCCGCGGCGACCGACGGCGCCGGGTCGAGCACGGTCACCGAAAGCGCCTGGTCACCGCGCTGACCGGCGACGACGCCGAACTCCACGCGCTGTCCCGGCTTGAGTACATCGACTCCGGCGGGGAGAACCGAGGAATGGACGAAGACGTCACCGCCGTCGTCGCGGGAGAGAAAGCCGAAGCCCTTCTCACTGTTGAACCATTTGACACGCCCGGTCGGCACCGTCTGTCCTCGTCCTCGTACTCGTTGGGGAAACTGCTGCGGAAACGGCTCTTGATAGCACTAGAGCGGGTCGTCCGTGACCCGCTGCTACCAAGGCTAATGGTCTTCGGGCGGGTGACAAGACGTCCCCGGGTTGTTCCCTCGCGCTGGGAACTACCCTGGTCCGGTGCGTGACAAAACCCAACCGAATTCCGCCGTGCCCGGTGACCGACTGATCCGCGCCGGTGTCGTCGTGTTCTTCCTCGGGGCCGTGGCCACCCTCGTCACGGTGGCCCCGCTGTTCCTCGGCGCGAAACCATTTCCGACCTACATGTTCGGATTGAGCATGCTCATGGCCGTCGGTTTCCTGATCGCCGGCGCGGGTGTCCTGCGGTCGATCGCCGCCGGCCGCCGTCAGGCGCGGGGCGCCTCGCGGTAGCCGTCGAGCCACGCCGGGAAGGCGGACAGGTCGTCGAGCACGACGTCCGCCCCGGCCGCGCGCAGTTCGTCCGCGGGGCAGGGGCCGGTCGCCACGGCCACCGAGAGAGCGCCCGCCGTACGGGCTCCGCGCACGTCACCGACGTGGTCGCCGACGTACACACCGGCGCCGTACTCGCGCAGCGCCTCCGCCTTCTGCTCGGCCCACAGGTCTCCGACGACGACGTCCGGTTCGATGCCGAGGTGGGCCAGGTGCAGCTTGGCGTTCGGCTCGTACTTCGCGGTGACCACCATCGTCCGTCCGCCGGCTGCCCGCACCGCGGCTATCGCCTCCCGCGCGCCGTCCATGGCGGGCGTCGCGGCGATGGCCATGACGGGGTACATCTCCCGGTACAGGTCGGCCATCGCGGCCACCTCGTCGGCCGGGAACCAGTTCACCAGCTCCTCCGCCAGCGGCGGCCCGAGCCGGGTCACCGCGAGGTCGGCGTCGATGTACGTGCCCGTCCGCTCCGACAGCGCCAGGTAGCAGGCGCGGATGCCAGGACGGGAGTCGATGAGGGTCATGTCCAGGTCGAAGCCGACGGTGAGAGTCATATGGGCCATTCTGACAGCGGGCGGACATGCCTCGTAGGGGTACGGGGTATCCCTACGCTCACCTGCCCCGCTGCGACCGCCACACCACGTACAGGGCCGACGCCACCGCCGCCCCCCTGATCACCCACGGCCATGTCTCGGTGACCGCGGCGTTCATGTGGCCCTGGGCGATCGGCTCGCCCCAGCGGCCGCTCCGTCTGCCCCACAGCCACACCAGCCCCGCCGTGAGCGCCGTGCCCGGCAGGATCATCACCGCCCATTTGGTCTCCGCGGGCGTCAGCCGGCGGGAGCCGTAGGCGATCAGCCAGCCGAGGATCAGTGCGAACCAGTTGCCGAGCACCGCACCGGCGACCAGCGCGACGGCCGCCAGCAGCAGCAGGGGGTTGGTCCAGCCGGCGGAGGGGCGGGGAAGGAACCGGCGGCGCACGGTGGCCGCCGGCTCGGCGGGCTCGGCCTCCGCTGCCGGGGTCGTCGCGGCGGCCTTCTCCTTCTCCGCTCCCGCCTCCTGCGGAGGCCTTCTCAGCAGCTCGGGGATCTCCACCCCGCCGACGAACCCCGGCACCGGGTCGGTCTCGGCGAACGAGCCGCCACCGACCCGCCACCAGTCGGGCTGTACGGCGCTGTCCCCCAGCTCGTGCGCGGCGGCGAGGTGCGGCGGGGACGGTGCGGAGCGCGGCGCGGGGGGCTCGGGCTCGGCGGGCCGCGGGCGGGGGACGACCCGGCGCAGGCCCTTGGGCCGCTCGGCGCCGGTCTTCGCGGACTCCCACGGCGCGGGTTGCGCGGGCACGGCGGCGGCGGGCGGCGGCGGGAACCGGCCGGTGTCCGCCGCACCGCCCGCGGCCTCCACGACCGCGCCCGGGGTGCCCAGGTGGTCCAGGATGCGGCGGACGGCGGCGGGCGAGTCCACGGTCGCCGCGGCCCGGCGCCGGTCGATCTCGTTCCGCAGCTCCGAGACGAGCCGCATCCGCGTGGCCGACGGCAGCTGACGCTGCTGGGCGATGTCGCCGACGCGGCTCAGATACTCGTACACGACCTGATCGCTCTCGATCCCCACGAAGTCCCCTCCGGGGCCGGTGCCTTGGGTTACCCCGTGGGGACGAAGGTAGCGCAGGCCGCCGGGATGCGGCCCGTGCGGCGATCGCGGACGAGGCCGCCGCGCCGACGCGGGCCCGGGGGCGCGGCCCCCGGGACGGACGCCCCGCCGGCCCGCACCGCCCGACGAGCCGCCTCCCATCGGCTGAACCACCGGAGGTAACCCGCTACCGTTGGCCGGATGAGCCCTGAGGCCAACTCAGCCCCCCGATCGCTGGCGGAGGCGCTCCGTGCGCGGGACGACGCCTCGCTGGCCGTGCTGCTGCGCAGCCGCCCGGACCTCATCACCCCCGTGCCCACCGACCTCACGCAGCTGGCCACCCGCGCCGGTACCCGTGCCTCGGTGCTGCGGGCCCTGGAGCGGCTGGACCGGTTCGCGCTGCAGACGGCGGAGGCACTGGCCGTGGCTCCGGACCCGGCGTCGTACGCCACCCTGCTCGGGCTGATGGCCGGGGACGCCGGGGACGAGACGGTCGCCGGCGCGCTGCCGCGTGCCCTCGGCACGCTGCGCGAGCAGGCGCTGGTGTGGGGCGACGACGAGCGGCTGCGGCTCGTCCGGACCGCCCGCGAGCTGCTTGCTCCGTCCGCGCAGCACCCCTCCCCGACCGGTCTCGGACCGACCGTGCAGGAGGCCACCTCGGGCATGTCGCCGGGCCGGATCCAGGAGATCGTCGCGACGGCCGGGCTGCCCTCGACACACGACTCGGTGTCCGCCGTGGCCGCGCTGACCACCCTGTTCGGTGACCGGAAGAAGATGGCCCGGCTCCTCGCCGAAGCCCCGGAGCCCGCCCGCGAGGTGCTGTCCCGGCTGATGTGGGGGCCGCCGTACGGGCAGGTCACCGCGGACCCGGCAACCCATCTGCGCTGGCTGCTCGACCGCGGACTGCTGCTGCCGACCGCGCCCGGCACGGTGGTCCTGCCCCGCGAGGTGGCCCTGCACCTGCGCGAGGGCAGCGCCCACCGCACGCCCGAACCGCTGCCGCCCCCCGTGGAACCGGCCACGACGCACGATCCCCGGGTGGTGGACGCCACCGCGGCCGGGCAGGCCTACACCGCGCTCGCCACCGTCGAGGAACTGCTGAAGGAGTGGGACGAGGGCGGTCCCGCCGTGCTGCGGGCGGGTGGGCTGAGCGTCCGCGACCTGAAGCGGACGGCCGTCGCCCTGGACGTGTCCGAGCCGGTCGCCGCCTTCTGGATCGAACTGGCCTACGCGGCCGGTCTGATCGCCTCCGACGGCGAGGCCGACGAGCGGTACGCGCCCACCCCGGCCTACGACGAGTGGCTGGAGCGGCCCCCGGCCGAACGCTGGGCCCGGCTCGCCGAGACCTGGCTGACCGCGACCCGCACGCCGGGACTGGTCGGCGGGCGGGACGCGAAGGACCGGACCCTGTCCGCGCTGGGGCCGGGACTCGACCGCTCCGCCGCGCCCGAGGTACGGCACCGGGTGCTGACGCTGCTGGCCGGGCTGCCGGAGGGCGCCGCCCCGGACGCCGAGTCGGTGCCGGCCCGGCTGCGCTGGGAACGGCCGCTGCGCGGACCGCAGCGGGAGGGCGAGGAGGACCTGCGGTCCCGGCTCGCCCGCTGGGTGCCGGCGGAGGCGGAACAGCTGGGCGTGACCGGCCGGGGCGCGCTGTCCGCGCACGGCCGGGCGCTGCTGGGCGCCCACGTCCCCTCCCCCTCCGCCGGGCCCGCGGCCGCCGCCGAGCCCGCCGGGCCCGGCGACAAGCTCCCCGTGCACCACCACCATCGGCCGGCCGCCGCTCCCGCCCCGCTCTCCCCCGCCGAGCAGGCCGTGGCGACGGCGGCAGCGGCCCGGCTGGTCGCCCCGCTGCTCCCCGAGCCCCTGGACCACGTCCTGCTGCAGGCGGACCTGACGGCGGTGGCGCCCGGCCCCCTCGAACGCCCGCTCGCCGCGACGCTGGACGTGCTCGCGGACGTGGAGTCCAAGGGCGGCGCGACCGTCTACCGGTTCACGCCCGCCTCGGTGCGCCGCGCCCTGGACGCCGGACGCACCGCCGCCGACCTGCACGCCTTCCTCGCCCAGCACTCCCGCACCCCGGTCCCGCAGCCGCTCGCCTACCTGATCGACGACGTGGCCCGCAAGCACGGCCATCTGCGGGTGGGCGCCGCCTCGGCGTACGTCCGCTGCGACGACGACGCCCTGCTGAACGAGATCCTCGCCGACAAGCGCGCCGCCGCCCTGCGGTTGCGCCGCCTCGCCCCGACCGTGCTGGCCACCCAGTCCGACCCGGCGACGCTGCTGGAGGGCTTGCGCGCGATGGGCTACGCGCCCGCCGCCGAGTCCGCCGAGGGCGATGTCCTGATCACCCGCGCGCACGCCCACCGCACCCCGCCGCGCACCGCGCCCGAGCCGGTGCCGGACGGCCCGCCGCCGCCCGACGGCACCCTCCTCACGGCGGCGATCCGCGCCATCCGGGCCGGTGACCTGGCCGCCACCACCCCGCGCAAGGCCCCCGGGGCCGGGGCTCCCCTGGCGGGCGGCGAGCTGCCCCGCACCTCCTCCGCCGAGACCCTGGCCACCATGCAGGCCGCCGTGCTGACCGGCGGGTCCCTGTGGATCGGCTACGTGAACGCCGAGGGCGCGGCCAGCCAGCGCGTCATCGCCCCCGTCCGGGTCGAGGGCGGCTTCGTGACGGCGTACGACCACACGGCGGACGAGGTGCGGACGTTCCCGCTGCACCGGATCACCGGGGTCGCGGAGCTGGCGGACGACTGACCATGATCGGCGCCGAAAGCGCCGTATAGGGCACACTGGACGTTTGGCCGTTGTGGAAAGGGTGTGCCGCGCGTGAATGGTCCACTGATCGTCCAGTCCGACAAGACCCTGCTCCTGGAGGTCGACCACGAGCGGGCGGACGACTGCCGTCGGGCCATCGCGCCCTTCGCCGAGCTGGAGCGGGCACCCGAGCACATCCACACCTACCGGGTCACTCCCCTCGGCCTGTGGAACGCGCGCGCCGCCGGGCACGACGCCGAGCAGGTCGTGGACGCCCTCGTGGAGTACAGCCGCTACCCCGTGCCGCACGCGCTGCTCGTGGACATCGCCGAGACCATGGACCGCTACGGCCGCCTCACCCTCAGCAAGCACCCCGCGCACGGACTCGTCCTCACCACCACCGACCGGCCGGTGCTGGAGGAGGTGCTGAAGTCCAAGCGGATCGCCCCGCTGGTCGGCGCCCGGATCGACCCCGACACCGTGGCCGTGCACCCCTCCGAGCGCGGGCAGATCAAGCAGACGCTGCTGAAGCTGGGCTGGCCGGCCGAGGACCTCGCCGGGTACGTCGACGGTGAGGCGCACCCGATCGAGCTGCTGGAGGACGGCTGGGCGCTCAGGCCGTACCAGAAGCAGGCCGTGGAGAACTTCTGGCACGGCGGCAGCGGTGTCGTCGTCCTGCCCTGCGGCGCGGGCAAGACGCTGGTCGGCGCCGGATCCATGGCCCAGGCGAAGTCCACCACCCTGATCCTGGTCACCAACACCGTCTCCGCCCGGCAGTGGAAGCACGAGCTGGTGAAGCGGACCTCGCTGACCGAGGACGAGATCGGCGAGTACAGCGGCACGCGCAAGGAGATCCGTCCGGTCACCATCGCCACCTACCAGGTGCTGACGACCAAGCGGAAGGGCGTCTATCCGCACCTGGAGCTGTTCGACTCCCGGGACTGGGGTCTGATCGTCTACGACGAGGTGCATCTGCTTCCGGCTCCCGTCTTCAAGTTCACCGCCGATCTGCAGGCGCGCCGGCGGCTGGGGCTGACGGCCACCCTCGTGCGTGAGGACGGCCGTGAGTCGGACGTGTTCTCGCTCATCGGGCCCAAGCGGTTCGACGCGCCCTGGAAGGAGATCGAGGCGCAGGGCTACATCGCGCCCGCCGACTGCGTCGAGGTCCGCGTGAATCTCACCGACTCGGAACGGCTGGCGTACGCGACCGCCGAGACGGAGGAGAAGTACCGCTTCTGTGCCACCACCGACACCAAGCGGAAGGTCACCGAGGCGATCGTCCGCCGGTTCGCCGGGCAGCAGATCCTCGTCATCGGCCAGTACATCGACCAGCTCGACGAGCTGGGCGAGCACCTCGGCGCCCCGGTGATCAAGGGCGAGACCTCCAACGCCCAGCGCGAGAAGCTCTTCGACGCCTTCCGCGAGGGCGAGCTCAGCGTGCTGGTGGTGTCGAAGGTGGCGAACTTCTCCATCGACCTGCCCGAGGCCACCGTCGCCGTCCAGGTCTCCGGCACCTTCGGCTCCCGCCAGGAGGAGGCCCAGCGCCTCGGCCGCGTCCTGCGCCCCAAGGCCGACGGCCACCAGGCCCACTTCTACTCGGTCGTCGCCCGCGACACCATCGACCAGGACTTCGCCGCCCACCGTCAGCGCTTCCTGGCCGAACAGGGCTACTCCTACCGCATCGTCGACGCGGACGAGATCCTGTCCGAGGGCACCGGCTGAGCCGCCCGTAGCGCCGCCCCGGCCAGCAGCGCCAGCCCCAGCAGCGGGTACGGCGCGGCCAGCACCTGCTGCCAGCCGGGCAGGTGGAGGTCACGGTCGCCCTCGTGCGGGACCAGCCACAGGGTGCGGGCCGTGAAGGCCGCCGCCGTCAGGGCCGCGAGGCGGACGCGGCCCCCGGCCAGGAGCACCGCGAGGAGCGGGACGCACCACACCCAGTGGTGGGACCAGCTGATCGGGGAGATCAGCAGGCCCGTGAACGCGGCGAGCAGGATGCCGTGCCGGTCCTCGCGGGCGCGCGCCGCCAGGTACAGGCCCGCCGCGCCCACGGCCGCTGCCGGCAGCAGCCAGGCGAGCCCCGGCGCCGGGGTGCCGAGCGCCCTCGCGACCAGGCCCTGCAGGGACTGGTTGTCCACGATCCACGCCTTGCCCACCCGGTCGGTCCGGTACAGCTCCCGGGTCCAGAAGGCGACACTCGCCGACGGCAGCAGCAGGGCACCGAGCAGGACCGTGCCGGCGCAGGACGCCGTCGCCGTCCGGGCCTCCTTTCCGCGGCCTCTGAGGAACAGGTACAGCACGAAGACGGCCGGCGTGAGCTTGATGCCGGTCGCGATGCCCAGGGCCACGCCCCTGCCCCGGGCGCCCGGGGGCCGGGTCAGGTCCCACAGGACCAGGCAGGCGAGAGCGAGATTGATCTGGCCGAACAGGACCGTCTGGAAGACCGGTTCGAGCCAGAGGGCGGCGGCCGTGGCGGCGGCGAGCAGCGGCGGCGACGGCGGGCGGCGGGATGCGAGACGGGCCGAGAGGGCGATCAGGCTCGCGAGCAGGAGCGCGTTGCCCGCGAGGAAGGCCGCCTTCAGCGCCGGGACGGGCAGCCAGGTGGCCGGGACGAACAGCAGGGCCGCGAAGGGCGGGTAGGTGGCGGGGAGCCGCCAGCGGGTGACGGTGAAGCCGTACAGATCGGTGCCGTGGACCACGGCCGTGCCCTCGGCCCGGTAGACGAGCACGTCGGCCATGGGTGCGCCCCGGACGGCGCACAGCGTGGCGAAGGAGGCTAGAGAAGCGAGGGCGAGGAGAGCTGCCATCCGTTTCCGCACGGACGCGACCCTATGCCGTCACTTGTGGCGTATGCCCGCTTCCTCGCCGTACTCGCCGAGGATGACCACGCTGAACGCCGCCTCCACGAACACCTTGACGGCACGCAGGGCATTGCCGACGAAGTGGTGGTGGGGGCCGTCCACGGCCGTGGCGCCGGTCGGGGGCCGGACAGGAGCTGGTGAGATGGTTGCTGCGCTCATGTCTCCATGGTGGAACTTCGGACCCCCGTCCCGCATCGGTCCGGGGGTCCAATCCGAAAGGGCCGCGCGTAGATCTCCGGGTGGACTCCATCCCCTACCCGAGGCGCCCTCCGCCCCCTAGGGGATCCGCTCCGGAATGCGGGGCCACGGACGCCTTGGGGCTACGGAGCCACGAAACCGGGGCACGAAAATCCATTGGCTTCGCCTCGCCCTTCTCACCTAAAATCTCCGCTCTTGCCCGCCTCCCCTCACGGAGCGCCGCCGCCCGGACGGAAACCGGACGGCCCCCGTCATGCACCAGTCATGCGCCAGCCCCGCGCCAGTCCTGCACGACCAGATCCGGAGGGACCCCCTTGTCCACGCCCGCCCCCGACCCGTCCGACGGTCCGCTCGACGATCCCCTCGCCCGTGAGCGCTCCCACCTCGCCTCCTCCCGCGCCGCCCTGCGCGCCATGCGCGAGGACGTGGAGGCGCTGGACATCAAGGACGTCACCGCGAACTGGGTCAACGCCGCGGTGCTCGCCCGCCAGATCGACGACCGGATCAAGGCGCTGGCCGACCTCAGCGACACCCCGCTGTTCTTCGGCCGCCTCGACTACCTGCACGCGCCGGGCGCCGAGCGGGCGGAGGGCGGCGAGGGCGAGAGGTTCTACATCGGGCGCCGGCACGTGCACGACCACGACGGCGACCCCATGGTCATCGACTGGCGTGCGCCGGTCTCGCAGCCGTTCTACCGGGCGTCCAAGAAGGACGCGATGGACGTCGGGCTGCGCCGCCGCTTCGGCTACACCGGCGGCGACCTGACCGCCTACGAGGACGAGCACCTCTCCGACCCGGCCGAGGCGGCGGCCACCAGCAAGCTGCTCCAGCAGGAGATCGAGCGGCCCCGCGTCGGCCCGATGCGGGACATCGTCGCCACCATCCAGCCCGAGCAGGACGAGATCGTCCGCAGCGGGCTCGGCGGCACCGTCTGCGTCCAGGGAGGCCCCGGCACCGGAAAGACCGCCGTCGGCCTGCACCGGGTCGCGTACCTGCTCTACGCCCACCGGGAGCGGCTCGCCCGCACCGGCACCCTCGTCATCGGGCCGAACCGTTCCTTCCTGCACTACATCGAGCAGGTCCTCCCGGCGCTGGGCGAGTTGAGCGTGCAGCAGGCCACCGTGGACGACCTGGTCGCGCACGTCGAGGTGCGCGGCACGGACGAGGCCGCCGCGGCGGTCGTCAAGGGCGACGCCCGGATGGCCGAGGTGCTGCGCCGGGCCCTGTACTCCCATGTCACGCTGCCGACCGAGCCGGTCGTGGTGGTGCGCGGCTCGCGGCGCTGGCGGGTTCCGGCGTACGAACTGGAGGAGCTGGTGCGGCAGTTGCTGGAGCGGGACATCCGCTACGGCGCCGCCCGCGAGGCCCTGCCGCAGCGCATCGCGCACGCGGTGCTGGTGCAGATGGAGCGGGCCGGCGAGGCCCCGGACGACCGGGTGCAGGACGCCGTGGCCCGCAACAGCGCGGTGAAGGCGGCCGTGAAGGCGATCTGGCCGGCCGTGGACCCGGCCAAGCTGGTCCTGCGGCTGCTGACCGACGCGGACTTCCTCGCCGAGCACGCGGCGGGGCTCCTGGACGAGGACGAGCAGAAGACCGTCCTGTGGGCGAAGCCGGTGCGGAGCGTGAAGTCGGCCAAGTGGTCCGCGGCGGACGCCGTGTTGATCGACGAGGCGGCCGACCTGACCCAGCGCACGCACTCGCTCGGCCATGTGGTCCTGGACGAGGCCCAGGATCTGTCGCCGATGCAGTACCGGGCCGTGGGCCGCCGGTGCACGACGGGCAGCGCGACCGTCCTCGGCGACCTGGCGCAGGGTACGACGCCGTGGGCGACCCGCAGCTGGGCCGAGGCCCTCGCCCACCTCGGCAAGCAGGACGGGATCATCGAGGAACTGACGGCCGGTTTCCGTGTCCCCACGGACGTCATCACGTACGCCTCGCGCCTCCTGCCGCACATCGCGCCCGGCCTCACGCCGGTCGCGTCCGTCCGTGAGAACCCCGGCTTCTTCGAGGTCCGTACGGTCTCCGAGCCGGCCGACGTGATCACCGCCTGCGAGGAGTTGCTGCGCAACGAGGGCTCGACCGGCCTGATCGCCGCGGACGCGCGCGTGCCCGAGCTGGCCGAGGCGCTGACGGCGGCGGGGATCCCGTATCTCGCGCCCGGCGAGGAGACCACCCGCGAGACCCGCCTCACCCTGGTCCCGGCCTCCCTCGCCAAGGGTCTGGAGTACGACTACGTGGTCCTGGACGAGCCGCAGGCCGTGGTGGACGGCGAACCGGACGAGCGCACGGGGCTGCGCCGCCTGTACGTGGCGCTGACCCGAGCGGTGTCCGGCCTGATCGTGACGCACACGGCCCCGCTGCCGCAGCAGTTGAGCTGAGCGGGGACAGCCGCCGGGGTGGGTGAGCAGGGGCGCGCCTGAGCGGGGGTCCGGGTGAGTAGGGTGCTGTGCCGTTCTGTCATGTCCGCTTGGAAAGGCCGTCGTTGAGCACCCCGCCGCCCCCGCACCCCCAGTACCCACACCCTCAATACCCGCAGGCCCCGTACCCGCAGGCCCCGTACCCGCAGGCCCCGTACCCGCAGCCCCCCGCGCCGTACCAGCGGGCATCCGCTCCGGGACCGTACGCACAGGCCCCCCATCCGCAGGCCCCTCACCCGCAGGCCACCCACCCCCAGGCCCCCGCCCCGTACGCGTCCGCTCCCGCGCCCGGGTGCGAGGTGTGCGGGGCCTCGCCGGCCGGCCCGGTGACCGTCCGGGGGCATCAGGGCATGATCGTGATGATGCGCTTCCTGCGGCGCCGGGGCGTGCTGTGCCGCACCTGCGGTCTGGCGATCTTCCGCAAGATGCAGGCCGACACCCTGCTGCAGGGCTGGTGGGGTGCGATGTCGGTGGTGATCACGCCCATCACCCTGCTGATCAACCTCGGCGCGCTCTCCCGGATCCGGAAGCTCCCCGCACCCGTGACGGCCGCCCGGCGTCCGCCGCTGGATCCGGGACGGCCGGTGTTCAAGCGCCCGGCGGGGCTGTTCGGGCTCCTGCCGATCGCCGCGTTCGCGGGAATGCTGCTGGTCGCCCTTCCCGTCCTCGTCTTCGTCGGCGCGACGTCCGACGACAGCGGCTCCGACGGTGCGACCGGTTTCGCCCCGACGAAGGCCGCGGCGCCGGTGTCGGCAGGGGACTGTGCCCGCAACGACGGCACCCTGACCCACTGGGATCTCAAGAAGGTGCCCTGTGCCGCGGCCGACGCGCAGTTCCGCGTCAAGGCCCCGAAGGACGGTCTGTGCACGTCCGGCGAGTACGTCGCCGACGTCGGCACGGACCTGATCACGGTGTGCCTGCAGCCGGTGAAGTGAGAAGACGCGGTGCGAGAAGACGCGGTGCGAGAAGACGCGGACGCTAGGCGGCCGGGCCGTCCAGCGTCGCGCGCCACTCGGCGACCGCCTCCACCGAGACCGGCCCCCGCCAGCCCTCGGGGCGGGCCGCGCCGCCGATGTGGAAGCCGTCGATCCCGGCGGAACGGAGCTTCGGGACGTGTTCGAGGCGCAGTCCGCCGCCCACCAGGATCCGCTGCCCGTAGCCGGGCTCCCCGCCGTGCCCCGCCTCCGCGACGAGCGTGGGCAGGCCGGCGTCCACGCCGGTGGCGGAGCCCGCGGTGAGGTAGGTGTCCAGGCCGGGCAGGTCGGCGAGCTGCTTGCGCAGGGCGTGCCGGTCGGCGGCGCGGTCGATCGCCCGGTGGAAGGTCCACGGGCAGCCGTCGAGTGCCGCGACGACCTGTTCCACCGCGGCCAGGTCCACCGTGCCGTCCGCGTCGAGGAACCCGAGCACGAACTGGTCCGCGCCGGCCGCCCGCAGCTCCCCGGCCACGCGGACCAGCCGCTGGACGTCACCGGCCGCGAACCCGTCCGCCAGGCGGAGCATCACGCGCAGGTCGATGTCGACGGCGGCGCGGATCCGGGCGACCGTGGCGGGCGACGGGGTGAGCCCGTCGGCCGCCATCTCCGTGACCAGCTCCAGACGGTCCGCACCTCCGGCCTGGGCGGCGACCGCGTCCTCGGCGTCGAGGGCGATCACCTCCAGGACTGCACGCTTGCTCATGGCACCCCATTCGTCGGCACTCGTCGGTGGCGGTCGGTCGTACGGACCTACCCATAGAGGTCTAGTCCAATCCAAGACTACGCCCACACCGGACCGGCCCGGGCCGCCACGCGTGGCCATTGGGCTCGGTGATGAGCGCCGCGGCCGCCTGGGGAGCGGGCCGCGCCTTCCGCCACCGCACCCGGGGCTGGGCCGACACCGCCGCCAGGAACGGATGGTCGCAGGCGCTCCTGCTGTGGCTCTCCGCCTGGCTGTGGTCCCTGTGCGCGTACGCCGTGTTCATCGCCGTCGCGTTCTCCCGCACCGCCGCGGTGAGCGACGTCACCCGGCCCACGTGGACCCCGCTGCTGCTCGGCGCGAGCATGATGGGCCTGGAGATCGCCCTCGGGATCGCCATCGGCTCGGCCCTGCCCTCACGGGTGGTCGCGCCGTTCGCCGGCCTCCTGTGGTACGGCCTCTTCGTCTTCGTCGCGTTCGTCCCGGACACCCCGCTCGACAAGCTGTTCCCGGCGATAGACGAGTTCTGGAGCTCGGAGTTCGAGCCGAACACGACGCGCATGCTGATCGCCGTCGCCTGGTGTCTGTCCCTCGGCCTGGTCCTGACCGCGCTGCCCGCGCTACGGCGCCGCGCCGCGCTCGCGCCCCGGCCGGTGGCCCTGGGCGCGCTCACCCTGGTGGCGCTGGCCGCGGGCAGCACCCTGGTGGCCTTCCGCACGCCCGTGCCCGACTCCTACTGGGCGGTGCGCAAGGAGCAGCCCGCACACCCGCTGTGCGCCGTCAGCGGTCGCACCACGGTGTGCCTGTGGCCCGAGGACCGCCATCTCCTGCCGCAGGCCCGCGCCGCCGCACAGACCGTCGACTCGGCGCTCGGCCCCCTGACCGGGTTCAACCGCGCGTTCTACGCGAGCGGTCTGCACCGCCCGGCGGGCGACACCGCCGAGCTGTCCGTGATGTCGCCCGCGGAGAGCCAGGCCGATCTGACCGACGCCCTGTTCTCGGCGGCCCTGCCACAGCCCACGTCGCCGGACTGCCCGCCTCACCTGCTCCGGGAAACCGGCGGCTACCCGGACACGTTCCTCTTCGAAGCCGTCGTCCGCGCCCGCATCGGCGTACCCGGCGAGTACTACGGCGAGAAGTTCGGCCGCGCCATGACCCGGGTCACCAGCGCCCCGCGCGCGCAACGGGACGGCTGGATCCAGCAGGCGGCGGGGCGGATCCGCGCCTGCCGGCCCCTGCCCGCGCTCCCCAGGTGAACCCCGTGCCCACCGTCCTCGCCTTCGTCCGCTGCCGGGGCCTGCCCCGGGCCGCCGGGCTCGCCCTGCTCGTCGCCCTGGTGGCCACCGCCTTCGCGGGACAGCGTCTGGCGGTGCCCGAGTTCCGGTACCTGGTCGACTTCAGCGTGCCGGTGGCCGAAGTCGTCCCGCTCGCCCACGCGGTGATCCTGGCGACCACGATGTTCTCGCCCATGGCGGACCTGGAGCGGACGGCGGCCCAGCCGATGAGCCGCCACCGGGGCATCTACCTGGTGGCACTGCTGCTGCTGGCCCTCGGGCTGAGCGCGCTGCCGCTGCTCGCCGGTGCCACGGGACAGGTGATCGCGTCGGCCGCCCGCAACGTCGTCGGCTACCTCGGGCTCGCCATGATCGGCGCCCGTCTCTTCGGCAGCGGCCTCGCCTGGCTGCTGCCGCTGGGCATGTTCGGACCCACGCTGCTGCTGGGCGTACGCAGCGACAACACCCCCGAGCCGTGGGCATGGTCGCTGCACCCGTCGTCCAGCGCCTCGGCCGCCGCCCTGGCCGTGGCGCTGTGGGTGGTCGGCGTGTGCGTGGCCGCGACGGGACAGCCTCGGCAGACGGAGCGGGCCGAACAGAGCTAGCGTTTTACCGTTCGGATCAGGCCGGGGCCACGGAAGTGCCCTCGGACCGGACCGGACCGGGCCGAGGGAAAAATGTCGTGAGCAGGCCGGAGCAGCCCCGTCACGGAAGAATGGCCCCCATGGCCGACCCAGACGCCCTCCGCCTCCGTTTCGTCCGCGCCCTGGAAGCGGCCCGTGGCCCGGGCGGTGGTCCCGACCCGGCGCCCTACGCCGACAACCTGCTCGCCCGCTGGCAGGAGCCGCAGCGCCGTTACCACACGCTCGCCCACCTCACCGCCGTCCTCGACCGCGTCGACGTGCTGCAGGAGTACGCGGCCGACCCGGACGTCGTCCGGCTGGCCGCCTGGTTCCACGACGCCGTCTACCTCCCCGAGCGGTCCGAGAACGAGGAGCGCTCCGCACGGCTGGCCGAGCGCGCCCTGCCGGAGGCCGGCCTGCCGGACGCGAAGACGGCCGAGGTCGCCCGGCTGGTCCGGCTCACCGTCGGCCACGACCCGGCCGGCGACGACCGCGACGGCCAGGTGCTGTGCGACGCGGACCTCGCGATCCTGGCCGCGCCCCCGTCGGCGTACGCCGGCTACACCGCCGAGGTCCGCGAGGAGTACCACTTCGTCCCGAGCGACGCCTTCCGCGCGGGCCGCTCGGCGATCCTGCGCCAACTCCTCGCCCTGCCCCGCCTGTTCCGCACCCCGTACGGGCAGGAGCACTGGGAGGCCACGGCCCGCTACAACCTCACCTCGGAGCTGGAAATGCTGTCGCCCTGAGCGGACCGTCCCCCTAGGGTGCGGCCATGCGACCGATAAACGGGGATGACGTGAACAAGGCCGTCGCGGAGTGCCTGACGGCACTGCGACCGGCGGTGGAGCGGGACTGGACGGCGACCGGGGCCGGGCAGGTGGAGTGGAACTGCCATGTGACGGCCTTCCACGTCGCCGAAGCCCTCGTCTCGTACGCCGGCCAACTCGCCGGACGCGCCGAGGACTCGTACGTGCCCTTCGAGATCACCCTCGACGAGGGCACCGACAACGCGGGGCTGCTGCACGTGATCGAGACGGCCGGGGCCCTGCTCGCCGCCACCGTGCGCACCGCCCCGCCCGGCGCCCGCGCCTTCCACCCCTACCCCTTCGGCAGCGCCGACCGCGAGGGCTTCGCGGCGATGGGCGTCACCGAAATACTGCTGCACACCCACGACATCGCCGAGGGGCTCGGCCTCACCTTCGAGCCCTGCGCCGACCTCGCCGAGTCCGTCCTGGCCTGGCTCTTCCCGCACGTGCAGCCCGGCCCCGCGCCCTGGCCGACCCTACTGTGGGCCACCGGCCGCGGCGAACTGCCCGGCCGCGCCCCGGTCACCGACTGGCGCTGGCGCAACAACCTGGTCATCCCCGCCGGACGTGTCACCCTCACCGGCGTCCGCCCGGCCGCCGCCCGCGATCTGAGCCTCGGCGGCGACGGCGGCTTCGACTGGATCGACGGCGGCCCGTACCAGGGCACGCGCGATGCCTCCGGGATGCTCCTCAAGGCCTACGAAGCGGGCGTCCACCGGCCGGAGTTCGGGGTCTTCGCGCTCGTACGCGCGGAGGACGGCCGGGCGCTCGGCGCCATGGGCTTCCACGGCCCCCCGGACGAGGACGGCCTCGTGGAGATCGGCTACGACCTCGCCGAGGGCGCCCGGGGCCAGGGGTACGCCACGGAGGCGCTGCGCGGGCTCTCCGCCTGGGCGCTGGCCCGTGACGACGTGCGGATCCTGCTCGCGAAGATCGACCTGGACAACGGCGCGTCCCGGGCCGTGGTCGCCCGCGCCGGCTTCCGTCAGGTCGGCGCGGACGACAAGCTCGCCGCCTACGAACTGCGTCGCTGAGCGAGCCCCTTGGGCCGGCGCAGGCCGGACGCCCGCAGCAGCCGCACCACCTCGCGGCTGTCGACCTGCACCGCCCCGGCGGCCACCGCGTCCGCGTACCGGTGCGACGGAACGTCGTAGTGGTCGCGCTCGAAGGCCCGCCGGGGCACTCCCAACCCTGCGGCGAACCCGTGCAGTTCGTCGTACGACACATCGCTGACCAGGTGCGACCACATGCGCCCGTGCCCCGGCCAGGTGGGCGGGTCGATGTACACCGTCACGCGCGCCCCCTCACGAGGACGCCGTCCCGCCCGTGGCCGCGCCCAGCGAGCCCACCGCCGCGACCTTCACGCCCGCCTTGACGCACACCCAGTACGGGTCGGGCCCCAGTTCCGGCTCCACGTCCAGGGCGTGCGGGTCGCCCGAGCCGCACACCGGGCACAGCGGCCAGCGGCCGTACCGCTCCAGCAGCGCGTCCTGCACGTCCTGGGCGACCAGCCCGGCGACGAAGGCCGCGCCGTCCGGCCACTGCTCCACCCACCAGCGGCGCTGGGAGACGGACTCCTCGACCAACGAGACGACGTCCGCCTCGGCGACCTGGCCCGCGACGAGGTCGGCGAGCACCAGGGCGCGGGCGGCATGCAAGGCCTGCTCAAGGGGACTGACGGGTTCCATGGAACCCATTGTGCGCACTCTTGACCGGAACACCGGGCCGAAAATATCTTTCACATGTGACCCAGGATGTGAAGGAAATTTTCGGTGGCCCGGGCGGCTCCCTCGCCGCCAAGGTGCGCACCCTCGCCCCCTCCATGACGCGGTCCATGCAGCGCGTCGCCGAGGCCGTCGCGAGCGACCCGGCCGGCTGCGCCGCCCTCACGGTCACCGGCCTCGCCGAACTCACCGGCACCAGCGAGGCCACGGTCGTCCGCACCGCCCGCCTCCTCGGCTACCCCGGCTACCGGGACCTGCGCCTCGCCCTCGCCGGCCTCGCCGCCCAGCAGCAGTCGGGCCGCGCCCCCGCGATCACGACCGACATCGCGGTGGACGACCCCCTGGCCGACGTGGTGGCCAAACTCGCCTACGAGGAGCAGCAGACCCTCGCCGACACGGCCGCCGGGCTCGACACCGCCCAGCTGGGCGCGGCCGTCACCGCGCTGGCCGGCGCCCGGCGGACCGACGTGTACGGCATCGGAGCGTCCGGGCTGGTCGCCCAGGACCTCACCCAGAAGCTGCTGCGGATAGGGCTGATAGCCCACGCCCACAGCGATCCGCACCTGGCGGTGACCAACGCGGTGCAGCTCCGTTCGGGTGACGTGGCGATCGCGATCACGCACTCCGGATCCACGGGGGACGTCATCGAGCCGCTGCGGGTCGCCTTCGAGCGCGGGGCGACGACGGTCGCCATCACCGGGCGCCCCGACTCCCCGGTGACCCAGTACGCCGACCACGTCCTGACCACGTCCACCTCCCGCGAGACCGAGCTGCGGCCGGCCGCGATGTCGTCACGGACCAGTCAGCTGCTGGTGGTGGACTGCCTGTTCGTGGGCGTCGCGCAGCGGACGTACGAGAGTGCGGCGCCCGCGCTGGCCGCCTCCTACGAGGCGCTGGCGCACCGGCACCGCAGCACCCCCAGGTGACCACCAGCACGCGCATCGGCACCCGACTCGGAGAGAGCCACCCCCCATGACCTCCCACGACCTGCGTACCGAACTGGCTTCCCTGACCACCGAAGCCTTCCGTCCCGAACTCGCCGACATCGACCAGCTGTCCACCCTCGACATCGCCCGCCTGATGAACGGCGAGGACACCGGCGTACCCGCCGCCGTCGCCACCCAGCTCCCGCGGATCGCCGCCGCCATCGACGCCATGGCCGCCCGCATGAGCCGCGGCGGACGCCTCGTCTACGCCGGCGCCGGAACCGCCGGCCGGCTGGGCGTGCTGGACGCGTCCGAATGCCCGCCCACCTTCAACACCGACCCCGCCCAGGTCGTCGGCCTCATCGCGGGCGGTCCCACGGCCATGGTCACCTCGGTGGAGGGCGCCGAGGACTCCAGGGAACTGGCCCGCCAGGACCTGGACGCGCTGAAACTCGGGCCCGATGACACCGTTGTCGGCATCTCCGCCTCCGGCCGCACCCCGTACGCCGTCGGCGCCGTCGAGCACGCCCGCGCGCTGGGCGCCCTCACCGTCGGCCTGGCCTGCAACGCGCACAGCGCGCTCGCGGCCGCCGCCGAGCACGGCATCGAGGTCGTCGTGGGTCCCGAGCTGATCACGGGCTCCACCCGGCTGAAGGCGGGCACGGCCCAGAAGCTCGTCCTGAACATGCTCTCGACCCTCACGATGATCCGGCTCGGCAAGACGTACGGGAACCTGATGGTCGACGTCCGCGCCTCCAACGACAAACTCCGGGCCCGTTCCCACCGCATCGTCTCCCTCGCCACGGGCGCGGGCGACGAGGAGATCGAGAAGGCCCTCACCGAGTCCGGCGGCGAGGTGAAGAACGCGATCCTGGCCCTCCTGGCCGACGTGGACGGCCCGACGGCCGCCCGCCTTCTGGAGGAGTCCGGCGGCCATCTGCGCGCCGCGCTCGCACACGCGGCCGACTGACCCGCACGCTCGGGGCGTACGACGTACCTCTTCGGTTTCCCGCGCCGCCCCCGTGTGGGCGCAAACGCGTGACACACGGGGGCGGCCGGTCGTTGCCCCGGCATGACGACGATGAAGCTCCTGGCCACGGCCGCCCTGGCAGCCGCCTCCGCCGCCGTGCTGGCCGCGCCCGCCCACGCCGACAACCAGCACTGGACGGCCACCGGCACCGCGAAGTGCGCCGGTGAACTGGCCGTCGTCCCCGCGCTCAAGGCGGTCTCCCCGCTGCCGCTGACCGGCGCGCCCGCCCACGCATGCGGCGAGGGAAGCATCATCCACCACGGCCGCTGAACCCTGACGGCGCGCGCCAGACCAGGGTGTACCTCCAGAACAGCCGCCGCCGAAGCCGGGCCCCGGGGAGGAGCCGGCGCGCAGTACGGGAGATCTCGCCGAAGGTCATCTCCGGCTCCCGGGTGGGCGCGGTCATGGACACGGGCCCCGAGGGTTGCGCCCGCCCGCGGTTCTTCCTCCACCCCGTCGCCGCGTTGAGCGGTATCGAGACCAGCCCGAGCAGGTGATCGACGGGGCTCGCGTCCCGCGCACACCCGACGACGACCAGGGTGCCGCCAGGGGCGAGCTCCCGCCGCAGCCGGGCGAGGGTCTCGGTGAAGGGGAGGTGGTGGAGCACGGCGACACAGGTGATGACGTCGTAGGGTCCGGCGGGAAGGCCGTCCGGGGCGGAGGCGAGGGTGTAGGAGACGGGGAGTTCCGCGTCCGTCGCATCCCGTGCCCTGTCGAGGATCCCGGCGTCGGCGTCGACCCCGACGACGCCTCCGCCCGCCGGGCCAGCAACCGCACCAGGTCCCCGCTCCCGCACCCCACGTCCAGTCCGGCACGGAAGCCGCGGGGCACCTGCCGCAGCAGCCAGGGGTGGTAGTGGCCGTTGTGGTCCCAGGGGTGGCCGGCGTTGAACCGCTGCAGGGCGTCCACCAGCCGTCTCGGCAAAGCGATCACGGGCACAGTCCTACACGAACGCGGTACCGTCGAACACCATGAACCACGCCCAGCTCGCCGCCCTCGGCAGGGCGCTCCGGCTCCTCGGGGAGCACGGGGAGGCCCTGACCGCCGACACCCCGGACGCCCGGCTGCACGAGATCAAGGCCGATCTGCGCAGGGCGCTCGACCTGCTGGACGAGAGCGTCGCCTCGAACGCGCCCGCCACCCGCTGCCCCGAGCACCCGCAGGGCCCCGTGGACGAGAGCGCGCCCGATCTGTGCCTCCTCTGTGAGACCCGGCGCCGGGCCGCCCGGCGGTCGGAGTTCCAGGGCGGCGGCAGGCCCGCCGAGCCCGTGGCCACCGCACCGTCCCGCTACGGCGTCCGCGGTGACCGGCCGCAGCCCCAGCAGCGGTGGCTGCCGGAGCTGTGGAACGGGCAGGAGTGGCAGCTCTGCGGGACGCCCCGGCGGGACCGGCGCGAGGCCGAGCTGTATCTCGCCGCCCAGCGGCGCTCGTCGCGGCCCGCGATGGCCTACCGGCTCGTGCACGAGTTCACCGACTACGAGGTGCTGCGGGTGTGGGGGAACCCCGTGTACGTCGACATCGAGCCGATGGGGAACCTTTAGCTCCCCGGCAGCCCCAGCGGCGCGAACTCGTACCCCTCCCAGATCCCCGTGCTCCGCTGCTCCGGGTACCCGGTGACCGTCGTAGGCGTGTCCAGCACCTGGACCAGGCTGGCCTCCGTGTCGTAGTGCGGCCAGCCGGGGTCGCCCGTGCGGGCGAAGGCGGTCCAGGCGCCGCGGATGAAGGACGACAGCCGCTCCGCCTCCGGTGTGGGGGTGCCGGACGGGAAGAGGAGGGCTCCCAGGTCCGCGCCGAACGTGCCGAACAGCAGCGGGACGTCCAGGGCGTGGCAGGCGCCCAGGGCCACCGTGCTCGGGGCCGGCCAGGTCAGTTCGTAGACGTGGGCCCGGCCGCCGCCCCTCAGCTGGGCCTCGGCCAGGTGCAGGCTCGGCATGGCGAACAGCCAGTCCGTCTGGACCCGTTCGAAGAGGTCCTGCGGTGAGGCCCCGGGGAAGGCCGACCGGTACGCCGCTTCGCCCGCCGCCCCGCCCGGCGCGTACAGCCGCAGGACCGACGTCGCCATCTCGTCCGTGATCTTGCCGTGCAGGCCTGCCATGACCAGGAACAGGCGGTACTCGTCGCGGTTGTGGCCGACCAGGAGGTCGATGTCGCGGGCCGCACCGGAGGCCAGGGCCTGCCAGGGGGTGGTGGGGAGGACGTCGCCGTCGACCACCGGGGAGAACGGCACCGAGGTGGGCGCCACCTGGCCCCATGTCTCGGTGTACTGGTTCATCTTCAGGCCCAGCGTCCGGCCGGCCTCCGTCAGCTCCAGCGGGTCGACCGTCGCGAGGCCGGCCGCCTCGGGGGTGCGGCCCGCCTCGGCGGCGAGGGCCGTCGCGAGGACGCGGGCGAGGTCGGCGGAGAAGAACGTGCCGGGCACGCTCTGCGCCACCGCCCGCCGGAACAGGCCGCGTGCCCTCGGCATCGCCAGCAGGGAGGCGATGGAGCCGGCGCCCGCCGACTCGCCGAAGACCGTGACCTGGGCGGGGTCGCCGCCGAAGGCCGCGATGTTCTCCTGGACCCAGGTCAGGGCCGCCACCTGGTCCAGCAGGCCCCGGTTGGCGGGGGCGCCCTCCCACAGGGCGAAGCCCTCCATGCCCACGCGGTAGTTGAAGGTGACGAGCACCGCGTCGCCTTCGCGGGCGATGTGCTGCGGGTCGTAGCCCGCCTGGCCGCCGTGCCCCAGCTTGTACGCGCCACCGTAGATCCACACCATCACCGGGCGGGCGGCGGACCGGTCCGGGTCCGGGGTCCACACGTTCACCGTCAGCCAGCCGTCGCCCTGCGGGGCCGCGCCCTGCGCCGTACGGCTCAGGAGACCGGACTCCTGCGGGGGCGGCGGGCCGAAGGCGTACGCCTCCCGGGTGCCGTCCCAGGGGGCGGGCGGGCGCGGGGCCTGGAAGCGGGCCGCGCCGACGGGGGGTGCGGCGAAGGGGATGCCCCGGAACACCGACAGGCCCTGCTCGCGCAGGCCGCGCACCGCGCCGGAGGCGGTGCGCACCACGGGGCCGTCGGTGTCCGGGACGCCGGTCTCAGGGCCGTGGGGCTCGCTCGTCATCATGCTGCTCCTCACTGGTCATCAGGGGAACGGACGAAAGCGATCACAAGTGCCCGGCCGGACGCGGGGGTTCAGCTGAGCGTCTTGAGCGCCGCGGCGTCGTACGGCTTCAGCTCGTCGAAGCGGTCGGCGAGGACCTTGGCCGCCCACTCCGGGTCCTGGAGCAGCGCACGGCCGATGGCGACCATGTCGAACTCGTCGGCCTCCAGGCGGTCCAGGAGGTTGTCGATGCCCTTGACCTCGGAACCCTCGCCCATGAAGGCGCCGATGAAGTCGCCGTCGAGGCCGACCGAGCCGACGGTGATGACCTGCTTGCCGGTGATCTTCTTCGTCCAGCCGGCCAGGTTGAGGTCCGAGCCGTCGAACTCCGGGAGCCAGTAGCGGCGGGTGGAGGCGTGGAAGACGTCGACGCCGGCCGCGGCGAGCGGGGTGAGGATCGCCTCCAGCTCCTCGGGGGTCTCGGCGAGGCGGGCGGTGTAGTCCTGCTGCTTCCACTGCGAGTAGCGGAAGATCACCGGGAACTCCGGGGACACGGCCGCGCGGACCGCGGCGACGATCTCCGCGGAGAACTTCGTGCGGGCCACCGGGTCGCCGCCGTAGGCGTCGGTGCGGCGGTTGGTGCCCTCCCACAGGAACTGGTCGAGGAGGTAGCCGTGGGCGCCGTGCAGCTCCACGCCGTCGAAGCCGATGCGCTCGGCGTCCGCGGCGGCCTGGGCGAACGCGGCGACGACGTCGTCCAGGTCCGCCTGGGTCATGGCCTTGCCGGTGGGCTCGGCACCCGCGGTGACGAGGCCGGACGGGCCGACGGCGGGGGCGTCCGGGAAGGGGTTCTGGCCCTGCTCACGGACCATGCCGATGTGCCACAGCTGGGGCACGATGGTGCCGCCCGCCGCGTGCACGTCCTCGGCGACCTTCGCCCATCCCGCGAGCTGCTCCTCGCCGTGGAACCGGGGCACCCGCGAGCTGTTGCCGGCCGAGTCGTGGCCGACGTAGGTGCCCTCGGTGACGATGAGGCCGACGCCGGCGGCGGCGCGGCGGGCATAGTAGGAGCGGACGTCCTCGCCGGGGACGCCGCCCGGGGAGAACATGCGGGTCATCGGCGCCATCACGATCCGGTTGGGGACGGTGAGGCCGTTGAGGGCGATCGGCCGGGAGAGGATCTGGGCCGCGCGGGAGGTGGCGGCGGGGGTGACGGTCACGTGGGGGGCTCCTCGTGAGTGGCGGTGTTAACCAGTCGGTATGTGAGCACGCATTGTTGCAGCTTCTTAAGTAATCGCCTATGCGCTGCCCCACATTCCGTCTCCGGGAAGTCCTTCACGTGACACCGCTCACGCTCGCGTAGACCTGGTCGGCGTTCGTCGCGAACCTCAAGCGTTGAGCCTCTAGCGTCCCCGCATAACGAACAGCCCCCGTCAGGTGCTACCAACACCTGCGGGGGCTTGACCGCCGAGATCGGAGCAACGATCCCGTGGCTGAAGCCCAGTTTAGTGCTGCCCTCCCGCTCACGCACGCGTCCTCCCACCCGATGGCCAATCCGGGCTACGGCAAGCGCTCCGTGCCGGACCAACACCGGCGCACCAAACACGACTTCACGCACCTGCCGCCCCGCGAAGCGACGACGGACGGGGGCTCGCGCTGGATCACCCGATCGTGGTGGTCCCGTACCGCACGTGACGACGCCTGGTGGGCGGCGTTCACTCGCGGCGCCGTACCGGATGACCCGCACCCGCCCGAACGGCCCGGCCCCAGCCGCTCCCGTGCTCACATCCTCCTCGCCGCCCTCGGCCGCACGGCCCCTGTCCTGTCCCTCTCCGCCGCCGACTGCGCCGCGCTCGCCCCGCTGCTCACGGAGTGGTTCGCGCGAGGGGCCACCGACGAGGCCGTACTCCGCGCGCTGACCGAGGGCCTGCCGACGCCGGTCCACCATCCGGCCGCCCTGGTGCGTCGCCGTCTGGTCGACAAGCTCCCGCCGGAACCAGTGGTCCGCCCGGCGCCCCGGCGGGTCCTGGAGTGTGCCGAGTGCGGGAGGCCGGGGCGGCCGGAGGCACTGACGGGGGGTGTATGCGGCGCCTGCCGGGGCGAACGCGCTCCCGCACAACCCCGTACGCCCCTGCCTGCCCTCGCAGTCCACGCCCGCGCAGGTGAGATCCGGGCTGCGATGTCCGTACGACGACAAGAGAGGACACCCGTATGACGGCTTCCACGGTCCGACATGACCACTCAGGGGCACGATGGAGGGCAGGAGGCGACGCCATGACCCCTGACACCGAAGAACGCCCGCAGATGTCCGTCGAGGACTTCGAGGAACTTGTCCGCAAGGCTCCCAGGGAGCTGCGGAACCGGCTGGAGTTCCTCGGCGGGAAGCTATGCATCCGGCACGGGCCGCTCGATGTCGAGGAGTTCGAGGAGCTGGCCGAGGCCGCACCCGAAACCGTGCGGCTTGAGTACATCAACGGAAAGGTGGTCGTAAAGGCCATGCCGGACGGCAACCACGGCGAGATCTTCATGGGGCTGCTACGTCAGTGCATGCAGCAGCGCCCCGAGCTGAACCTCATGCCCGAGAGGGGCGTCAAGGCCGAGGCCTACCGCAAGGGCCGCGCCATCTCGGACGGTTTCCTCGCACCCGTAGGCCACTTCAGGGGGCACGGCAACTGGTCCTCGACCGACGGCGCCCTCATGGCCGTGGAGATCACCTCCCACGACCGCGACACCGACCAGCGTGACCGCATCGACAGCCCGTGGGTTACGCGGCGGCCGAGATCCCCGTCTACCTCCTCATCGACCGCGACAGCAGCACGGTCAGCGTGTACAGCGAACCGAAGGACGGGCGTTACCTGCAGTGCTCCACCCGCCCCTGGGGTGCGACCGTCGAGCTGCCGCCTCCGGTGGGCATCACCCTCGACACGTCGGAACTCAAAAACTACGCCGACTGAGCCCGCGAACGCCCGAGGGCGGCACCCCCAGCCAGAAGCTGGACGTACCGCCCTCGGTCCGAAGGACAGGCGATCAACCGTCAGGTCGATCAGAAGTCCATGTCACCGCCCGGCATGCCGCCGCCGGCCGGCGCGGCGGCCTTCTCCGGCTTGTCGGCGATGACGGCCTCGGTGGTGAGGAACAGCGCGGCGATGGAGGCGGCGTTCTGCAGGGCAGAGCGGGTCACCTTCGCCGGGTCGATGATGCCCTCGGCGATCATGTCGACGTACTCGCCGGTCGCGGCGTTCAGGCCGTGGCCGACCGTCAGGTTGCGCACCTTCTCGACGACGACGCCACCCTCGAGACCACCGTTGACGGCGATCTGCTTGAGCGGGGCCTCCAGCGCGAGCTTCACGGCGTTGGCGCCGGTCGCCTCGTCACCCTCGAGCTCCAGCTTCTCGAAGACCTGGGAGGCCTGCAGCAGGGCCACGCCACCACCGGCGACGATGCCCTCCTCCACGGCGGCCTTCGCGTTGCGGACGGCGTCCTCGATGCGGTGCTTGCGCTCCTTGAGCTCCACCTCGGTGGCGGCACCGGCCTTGATGACCGCGACACCGCCGGCGAGCTTCGCCAGGCGCTCCTGCAGCTTCTCGCGGTCGTAGTCCGAGTCGCTGTTCTCGATCTCGGCGCGGATCTGGTTCACGCGGCCGTTGACCTGCTCCGAGGAGCCGGCACCGTCGACGATGGTGGTCTCGTCCTTGGTGATGACGACCTTGCGGGCGCGGCCCAGGAGGTCCAGGGTCGCGTTCTCCAGCTTGAGGCCGACCTCCTCGGAGATGACCTCGCCGCCCGTGAGGATGGCGATGTCGCCGAGCATGGCCTTGCGGCGGTCGCCGAAGCCCGGGGCCTTGACGGCGACGGACTTGAAGGTGCCGCGGATCTTGTTGACGACCAGGGTCGACAGGGCCTCGCCCTCGACGTCCTCGGCGATGATCAGCAGCGGCTTGCCCGACTGCATGACCTTCTCCAGGAGCGGGAGCAGGTCCTTGACGGAGCCGATCTTGGAGTTGGCGATGAGGATGTACGGGTCCTCGAGCGACGCCTCCATGCGCTCCATGTCGGTCGCGAAGTAGGCGGAGATGTAGCCCTTGTCGAAGCGCATGCCCTCGGTGAGCTCGAGCTCCAGGCCGAAGGTGTTGCTCTCCTCGACGGTGATGACGCCTTCCTTGCCGACCTTGTCCATGGCCTCGGCGATGAGCTCGCCGATCTGGGTGTCGGCGGCGGAGATGGACGCGGTGGAGGCGATCTGCTCCTTGGTCTCGACGTCCTTCGCCTGCTCCAGCAGGGCGGCGGAGACGGCCTCGACGGCCTTCTCGATACCGCGCTTCAGAGCCATCGGGTTGGCGCCGGCGGCGACGTTGCGCAGGCCTTCCTTGACCAGGGCCTGGGCGAGCACGGTCGCGGTGGTCGTACCGTCACCGGCGACGTCGTCCGTCTTCTTGGCGACTTCCTTGACCAGCTCGGCGCCGATCTTCTCGTACGGGTCCTCGAGCTCGATCTCCTTGGCGATGGAGACACCATCGTTGGTGATCGTGGGGGCGCCCCACTTCTTCTCGAGGACGACGTTGCGACCCTTGGGGCCGAGCGTCACCTTGACGGCGTCCGCGAGCTGGTTCATGCCGCGCTCGAGGCCGCGCCGCGCCTCCTCGTCGAACGCGATGATCTTGGCCATGTGAAGTGGTCCCTCCAGGACTGGGGGTGATTCCTTCGGACCGCGCCCGCGCCCGCGACGGACGGCTCGCCGGCCTGTGGTTCCTTGCCCCACGTGGCCTGCGGGCCTCACCGACCCGGTCCTTCTTTGTCACTCTCACCTTCAGAGTGCTAACGCAATGATTAGCACTCGGCATGGTCGAGTGCAAGCGCCTCGGGCCTCCCGGAGGGGCGCTCAGCCGCCCGCGAACACGCCCGCGCGCGAGGGCACCGGGCACGGCGAAGGGCCCGCACCCTGTGCCGGTGCGGGCCCTTCGTCGACAAGAAACGTTCAGGCGCTGAGGCGAACCATGTCGGCCTGCGGGCCCTTCTGGCCCTGCGAGATCTCGAACTCCACCCGCTGGCCCTCTTCCAGGGTGCGGTAGCCGTCCATCTGAATGGCGCTGTAGTGGACGAAGACGTCCGCACCACCGTCGACCGCGATGAAGCCGTACCCCTTCTCCGCGTTGAACCACTTGACGGTGCCCTGAGCCATGCCTAACTCCCCTATTACTGGCCCTTGCACAGATCCACACTTCGCGGACCCGGGTCAGACCTCACCCCCCAATCGACGGGGGCGTGCGCCGGAACGCGTCGACCGCGGCTGAATGTATCTGTCCAACTGCCGTCTGCAACAGGTCAATCGGACGAGAATTCTGGACGCGAACGGTCCGGAATGTGGCGAAAATTCATGCATCTTCAGGGCAAGTCGGGCCCCGCAAAAGCCACAAAAGCCGCATAGGACCCGCACACTTTGGCTACTTCTTGTCGGGCCCGCGGCATGAATACAGGGCTCCCGACTGGTCCGACCGAGAGCGCGTTCCCCAACTCTACCGCGCTCAATCACACAGAATGGCCCCCTCCGTTTCTCTCCCGGAGGGAGCCATTCGATGAACAATCGGTAACCGCGGTTACCGAAGGTAATTCTCAGCCGCCGGCGACGGCCGGAATGATCGAGACACCGGCGCCGTCCGGGGTCGCGGTCTGCAGCCCCTGCTCGAAGCGGACGTCGTCGTCGTTGACGTACACATTGACGAAACGGCGCAGCTTGCCCTGGTCGTCCAGCACGCGGGCGGCGATGCCGGCGTGGTTCTTCTCCAGGTTCTCGATGACCTCGGCGAGGGTCGCACCGTCGGCGGCGACCTCGGCCTGGCCACCGGTGTAGGTGCGCAGGATGGTGGGGATGCGGACGGTCACGCTCATGCGAGGCCAGCCTCTCGGAAGGAGTCCAGGGTCGGGCGGATGGTGGCGGTCAGGCCGGTGCCGGCCACCGCGTCGAGGGTCTTCAGGCCGTCGCCGGTGTTGAGGACCACCGTGGTCTTCGCCGGGTCCAGCACGCCGTCCTTGAGCAGCTTGCGGGTGACTCCGACGGTCACCCCGCCCGCCGTCTCGGCGAAGATGCCCTCGGTGCGGGCCAGGAGCTTGATGGCGTCGACGACTTCCTCGTCCGTGACGTCCTCCACGGCACCGCCGGTGCGGCGCGCGATGTCCAGGACGTAGGGGCCGTCGGCCGGGTTGCCGATGGCGAGGGACTTGGCGATGGTGTTCGGCTTCTGGGGGCGTACGACGTCGTGGCCGGCCTTGTAGGCGGTCGACACCGGCGAGCAGCCCTCGGCCTGCGCGCCGAAGATCTTGTACGGCTTGTCCTCGACCAGACCCAGCTTGATCAGCTCCTGCAGACCCTTGTCGATCTTCGTGAGCTGGGAGCCGGAGGCGATCGGGACGACGATCTGGTCGGGCAGCCGCCAGCCGAGCTGCTCGCAGATCTCGTACGCCAGGGTCTTGGAGCCCTCCGCGTAGTACGGCCGCAGGTTGACGTTGACGAAGCCCCAGCCCTCGCCGGCCGCGTCGCCGATCAGCTCGGAGCAGAACCGGTTCACGTCGTCGTAGTTGCCCTGGATGCCGACGAGTTCGCCGCCGTAGACCGCGGCCATGACGACCTTGCCCTGCTCCAGGTCGTGCGGGATGAACACGCAGGAGCGGAAGCCGGCCCGGGCGGCGGCGGCGCCGACGGCGCCGGCCAGGTTGCCCGTGGAGGAGCAGGAGAGCGTGGTGAAGCCGAAGGCGCGGGCGGCCTCGAGGGCCTGCGCGACGACGCGGTCCTTGAAGGAGTGCGTCGGGTTGCCGGAGTCGTCCTTCACGTACAGCCCGCCGGTGACACCCAGCTCGGCGGCGAGGTTGTCGGCCTTGACGAGCTTGGTCCAGCCCGGGTTGATGTTGGGCTTGTCGGCCACGTCGGCGGGGACGGGCAGCAGCGGCGCGTACCGCCAGATGTTCGCGGGGCCCGCCTCGATGCGCCGGCGCAGTTCCTCGGTGTCGTAGGCGGAGAAGTCGTAGGCGATCTCCAGCGGGCCGAAACACTCCTCGCAGGCGAACACGGGCCCGAGGGGTACCCGGTGACCGCACTCACGACAGCTCAGTGCCGCGGCGGGACCGAGGTCGACGGTGGGGGTGCTGGAGTCTGCAACAGTCTGCACAGCCATGGAGGCGAGGCCCTTTCTCCTCATCTTCCTCACGACGCACTTCGCCGTGAGACGGATTTGGCACCTTCCCTAGCCGGGAGCCTCGCTGGAGAACGAGAACCGACTGGAGGGTTGCCGGGGCTTCATCGGGCCGTGTCCCTCTGCCCCTCTGGATGAGCGGTATGGAGTTGTGGGCGCGCGGTCGACCCCGACATGCGATGGTCACCGGCGTTGTTCAAGACTGTAACCGACGGCCAGGAGAGTTGAGATAGTCGTCCGAACCGCGAGACACGTGAGGAGCCGCTGACTGTGCTGGAAGAAGTCGAGCGCTGGCTGGCCACCCGCTCCTGGTCGGTGACCGATCGCCCGCTGCCCGGGCTCGTGGCGGCCAAGCAGCGCACGGGCCAGTCGATCAGCGTGGTGCTGCCCGCCCTGAACGAGGAGGAGACGGTCGGCGACATCGTCACGGTCATCCGCCGCGACCTCGTGGAACGGACTCCGCTCGTCGACGAGATCGTCGTCGTCGACTCGGGCTCCACCGACCGCACCTCCGAGGTGGCCGCCGCCGCGGGCGCGCGGGTCGTTCACCGGGACGAGATCCTGCCGCGCCTTCCCGCCGTCCCGGGCAAGGGTGAAGTCCTGTGGCGCTCGCTGCTCGTGACCGGCGGGGACATCATCTGCTTCATCGACGCCGACCTGAAGGACTTCTCCGCCGACTTCGTCTCCGGGATCGTCGGCCCGCTGCTCACCGAACCGGACGTGCACCTGGTCAAGGCGATGTACGACCGCCCGCTGGGCGGGGCGGCCGGGCAGGGCGGCCGGGTCACCGAGCTGATGGCCCGCCCGCTGCTGAACATGCACTGGCCGCGGCTGGCCGGTTTCGTGCAGCCGCTGGGCGGTGAGTACGCGGCCCGCCGCTCCCTGCTGGAGCAGCTGCCGTTCCCCGTCGGGTACGGGGTGGAGCTGGGCATGCTGGTGGACGCGCTGCACCTGGTGGGGCTGGAGGCGCTGGCCCAGGTCGATGTCGGGGTCCGCAGGCACCGGCACCAGGACGGCCAGGCGCTGGGCCGGATGGCGGCCGCGATCTACCGCACGGCCCAGCTGCGGCTGGCCCGGGGCCATCTGGTCCGGCCGTCGCTGACCCAGTTCGAGCGGGGCGCGGACGGCTTCGAGCCGCGCACCTACTCGGTGGACACCGAGGAGCGGCCGCCGATGGTGGAGATCGCGGAGTACGCCGAGCGCAAGGTGGCGTGAACCGGCCGTGTCCGGTCGTATACATCCGCGTGCCGGACGCAGCCGTACGTTTGAGCGTTTCCGGGCCGGGCTAGGTTGAGGACCATGGCTTCCCCGCACGGTGCTCAGGTGCTGGTCGCGTCCAACCGCGGCCCGGTTTCGTACACGGTGGACGAGAGCGGCTCGCTGCGCTCCAGGCGGGGCGGCGGCGGGCTGGTCTCGGGGCTGTCGGCGATCGGCTCCGACGCGGACTCGGTGTGGGTGTGCGCGGCGCTCGGCGACGGCGACCGGGAGGCGGTGCGGCGCGCGGACGGCGG
Organism: Streptomyces sp. NPDC051133; assembly: GCF_040682635.1. Lineage (NCBI taxonomy): Bacteria > Bacillati > Actinomycetota > Actinomycetes > Kitasatosporales > Streptomycetaceae > Streptomyces > Streptomyces sp. NPDC051133. The sequence continues at coordinate 34,317 of NZ_JBFBBK010000009.1, read as the reverse complement.
GCTGCTGCCGGCCGGGGACACCGGCGGGCAGCGGGTGCGGATGCTGGACATCGACGCCGCCGTCCACGCCGACGCCTACAACGGCATCGCCAACTCGGTGCTGTGGTTCGTCCACCACATGCTGTACCAAACCCCGCTGGAGCCGGTCTTCGACGCGGAGTTCCGGCGCCAGTGGGCGGCGTACGAGGCGTACAACCGGGCGTTCGCCGAGGCGCTGGCCGAGGAGGCGGCCGAGGGCGCGGCGGTGCTGGTGCAGGACTACCACCTGTGCCTGGTGCCCGGGATGCTCCGTGCGCTCCGCCCCGACCTGCGCATCGGCCACTTCTCGCACACCCCGTGGGCGCCCCCGGAGTACTTCGGGCTGCTGCCCGACGACGTCGCGGCCGAACTGCTGAACGGCATCCTGGGCGCGGACCATGCGGCGTTCCTGACCAGGCGCTGGGCGGACGCGTTCACGGAGTGCTGTCACGCCGTGCTGGGTCCCGGGGCCGTGCCCCGGGAGGTCGGTGTGCACGGGCTCGGCGCGGACGCCGGCTTCCTGCGCAAGCGAGCTCATGAGCCCGATGTGGACGAGCGGATGGCGGCCCTGCGCGAGGAGATCGGTGAGGGCCGCAGGGCCATCGTGCGTGTCGACCGCACCGAGCTGTCCAAGAACATCGTGCGCGGTCTGCTGGCGTACCGGCAGCTGCTGGACGACCACCCCGAGTGGCGCGAGAAGGTCGTCCACCTGGCCTTCGCCTACCCCTCCCGCCAGGACCTCGCCGTGTACCGGGAGTACACCGCCGAGGTCCGGCGGGTGGCCGAGGAGATCAACTCCACCTACGGCACGCCCGGGTGGACCCCGGTCGTGCTCCACGTCAAGGACGACTTCGCGCGCTCCCTGGCCGCCTACCGGCTCGCCGACGTGGCGCTGGTCAATCCCATCCGGGACGGCATGAACCTGGTCGCCAAGGAGGTGCCGGTCGTCTCCGACGAAGGCTGTGCGCTGGTGCTGTCGCGGGAGGCGGGAGCGTACGAGGAGCTGGGCACCGACGCGATCGTGGTGAACCCGTACGACATCGGGGGTACGGCCGACGCGCTGCACACCGCGTTGAGCATGCCGGCGGGCGAGCGGGCGGAGCGGTCGAAGCGGCTGGGTGCCGCGGCGACCGCGCTGCCGCCCGCCCAGTGGTTCCTGGATCAGCTGCGGGCGCTCGGGCGGGCTCAGTCCAGCTGAGCCGCCAGTGTCCGCAGCAGTCTTACGACGCCTGCCGGGCCGTCGACCACCACGTCGGCGCGCTCGGCCAGTTCCGTGACCTCCGTGCTGCCGCTGCAGACCAGGAGGCCGGGGACGCCCTCGGAGCGGAGTTTGTCGACGGCGGCGAAGGCGGGGAGGTCGCCGAGGTCGTCGCCCGCGTAGAGGACCGACTCGGCGCCGGTCTCACGGACGTACTCGCTGAGCGCGACGCCCTTGTCCATGCCCGGCGGGCGCAGCTCCAGGACCATGCGGCCGGGTTCGACGATCAGGCCGTGGCGGGCGGCGAGGTCGGTGAGGGGCTGCCGCAGGGCCTCGAAGGCGGCCTGGGGGTCGTCGGCGCGGCGGGTGTGGACCGCGACCGCCCGGCCCTTCTCCTCGATCCAGGTGCCGTGCCAGGCGCCGACGCGGTCCAGCAGGCCCGGCAGCTCGGCGCGGACGGCCGCGACGCCGGGGTGCGGGGCGGGGGCGGTGACCGTGCCGGTGACCGCGTCCCAGTGTTCGGCGCCGTAGTGGCCGAGGACGGTCAGGTGCTCCAGGCCGGGGACGCCGGCGAAGCCGCCGTGGCGGACCGCGACGCCGGCCGGGCGGCCGGTGATCACCGCGACGGAGGCGACCTTGGGGGCGAGGGCGGTGAGTGCGGGTACGGCCTCGGGGTGGGCGCGGGCCTGTTCGGGGTCGGCGACGATGGGGGCGAGGGTGCCGTCGAAGTCCAGGCCGACGACCGCGGTGCCCGGTTTCGCCAGGAGTGCGGCGAGTCCGTCCCGGCCGGCTGGAGTCGCTGGGGTCGGCAGAGGGTCCATACAGCGAAGGTATCCAGTGCGGGCCCCGGTCACGCCTCGCTCGCCCCTCAGCGCTCCGCGCGCCGGGCCTGTCTGACCCGGCGGAGTCTGTTGACCGTCACCGGGTCGTGCGCCAGCGCTCTCTCGTCGTCCAGGAGCGCGTTCAGCAGCTGGTAGTAGCGCACCGGGGCCAGGCCCAGCTCCTCGCGGATGGCGCGCTCCTTCGCGCCGGGGCCGGTGAAGCCCCGGCGCTCCAGCGCGAGGATGGCCTGTTCGCGGCTGCCCAGTTCCATGTGCCCCACCGTAACGCGGCGCACTGACAGCCGGGTCAGTTCGCGTTGCTGCTGTCGGCCGCCGTGGCCGAAGCCTGGAGGCGGGTCAGCACGCCTGCGGGGCTGCCGGCCGGGGTGACGGCCTGGCCGATGTTCTGCTTCACGGCCGCGCTGACCGAGGCCCAGGAGGTCTTGCCGACGGGGTACAGCTCGGATGTGGGCAGCTGGTCGAGGAAGGGGTGCAGCGCCTTGTCCTTGGCCGCGTCGGAGTCGCTCATGGCGGTGGAGGCGGACCCGGTGACCGGCAGCAGGCCGTACTCGCGGGAGAAGGCGAGGACGTTCTTCTCGCTGTAGACGAAGTCGAGGAAGTCGCCGATCTGCTCGGCGTGCCCGTTCTGCTTGAAGGCCATCATCCAGTCGGCGACGCCCATGGAGGCCCTGGCCTTGCCGGTGCGGCCCGGCATCGGGACCATGCCGAACCTGACGCCCTTCGCGGTGGCCTGCTGGATCAGCGTGGGGTGCCCGTTGAGCATGCCGACCTGGCCGTCGGCGAAGGCGGCGAAGGCGTCCGCGCGGTTGAGCTTGCCGGGCGCGACGGGGCCGGTCAGGCCCTTGCCGACCAGGTCGTCCTTGAGCCAGGTGAAGGTCTCGACGTTCTGCGCGGAGTCCAGGGTGTAGGTGCCGACGTCGTCGGTGTAGCCGTTGCCGCCGCTGAGCAGCCACTGCATGGTCTCGGCCTGGGCCTCCTCGGGGCCGAGGGGCAGCGCGTAGGGGTACTTCACGCCCTTGGCCTTGAGCGCGGCGGCGTCGGTGGCCAGCTCGTCCCAGGTGGTGGGCGGGGTGATGCCGGCCTTGGCGAAGAGGGTCTTGTTGTAGAAGAGCACGCGTGTGGAGGCGGCGAAGGGGATGCCGTACTGCGTGTGGTTCCACTCGCCGGCGTCGGAGAGCGGGCCGAGGAAGTCCGCCTGGGTGCGTATGGAGAGCAGGTCGGAGGCCTGGTAGAGCTTGCCGGCGGCCGCGTAGTCGGCGTAGGCGCCGATCTGGGCGAGGTCGGGGGCGTGCCCGGCGTCGACCATCTCCTTGACCTTGCGGTCGACGTCGTTCCAGGAGTAGACGGTGACGTCGACCTTCACGCCGGGGTGCTGGGCCTCGTAGTCCTCGGCCAGGCCGTCCCAGTACTTCTTGGAGCTGTTGGCGGCGGAGTCGCCGTAGTCGGCCGCGACCAGTCTGAGGGTGACGTCGGAGGAGCCCGTGCTCCCGCAGCCGCCGAGCACCGCCGTCATGCCCAGTGCGGACACCACCGCGATCGTTCCTGCCGTACGCCGACGCACCCTCAAAGCCCCAACCCTGCTGTCTGACCGTTCAATATATGGACACATAAGGTCTACACCACGTGAGTGGACTAGACCTCTCACGGGTCGGAGGGCCACACTAGGAGCCGTGGTGAGACATGTCATCGCCCTGGACGTGGGCGGTACCGGGATGAAGGCCGCCCTGGTCGGCGACGACGGCGCGCTCCTCCACCGCGCCCGCCGCGCCACCGGCCGCGAGCGCGGGCCGGACGCGGTGGTCGGGACGATCCTCGACTTCGCCGCCGAGCTGCGCGCGTACGGCGTCGAGCACTACGGCGCCCCGGCCGCCGCGGCCGGGATCGCGGTCCCCGGCATCGTCGACGAGGAACAGGGCGTCGCCGCCTACGCGGCCAACCTGGGCTGGCGGGACGTGCCCCTGCGCGACCTGCTGGCGCGGCGGCTCGGCGTCCCCGTCGCCCTCGGCCACGACGTGCGCACCGGCGGGCTCGCCGAGGGCCGCATCGGCGCGGGCAAGGGCGCCGACCGCTTCCTGTTCGTGCCGCTCGGCACCGGGATCGCCGGTGCCATCGGCATCGACGGCCGGGTGGAGTCGGGCGCGCACGGCTTCGCGGGCGAGATCGGGCACGTCGTCGTACGCCCCTCCGGCACTCCCTGCCCCTGCGGACAGCGCGGCTGCCTGGAGCGGTACGCCTCCGCCTCCGCCGTCAGCGAGGCCTGGGCGGCGGCCTGCGGGGACCCGGAAGCGGACGCCGCCGACTGCGCCAAGGCCGTCGCGTCCGGTGACCCGAACGCCGTCCGGGTCTGGCAGGAGGCGGTGGACTCGCTCGCCGACGGGCTGGTCACCGCGCTCACCCTGCTGGACCCACGCACGCTGATCATCGGTGGTGGTCTGGCCGAGGCCGGGGAAGTGTTGTTCCAGCCCCTGCGGGACGCCGTCCGGCAGCGGGTCACCTTCCAGAAACTGCCCACCATCGTCCCCGCGGCCCTGGGCGACACGGCCGGCTGCCTCGGGGCGGGACTCCTGGCCCGCGACCTGCTCGACTCCACCGCCCTCGACTCCACCGCCGTCGACCCCACCGGCCTCGACCCCACCGACCCCTCGGAGGTAACCGCCTGATGGCTCCCAGCTTGGTTCTCGCAGGTGCTCGGGTGGTGCTGCCCGGCGCAGTGGTGGACGGCGGGCGCGTGTCCGTCGAGGGCACGCGGATCGTCGCCGCGGCCGCCGAGAGCGCCGAGGTCGTCGACGTGACCGGCCACTGGCTCGTACCGGGGTTCGTCGACATCCACAACCACGGCGGCGGCGGAGCCTCCTTCTCCGGTACCCCCGAGGACATCCTCACGGCCATCCGCACGCACCGCCGGCACGGCACCACCACCCTGGTCGCCTCCACCGTCACCGACGAGATGGACCTGCTGGTACGGCAGGCCGGCCTGCTGAGCGAGTTCGCCGAGCAGGGCGAGATCGCGGGCATCCACTTCGAGGGCCCGTTCATCTCGCCGTGCCGCAAGGGCGCGCACTCCGAGGAACTGCTGCGCGACCCGGAGCCTGCCGAGGTCCGCAAGCTGATCGACGCGGCCCGCGGCAGGGCGACGATGGTGACCCTCGCGACCGAGCTGCCGGGCGGCATCGACTCCGTACGGCTGCTCGCGGAGCACGGCGTCATCGCGGCGATCGGGCACACGGACGCCGGCTACGAGCAGACGGTGGAGGCGATCGACGCGGGCGCCACGGTCGCCACCCACCTCTTCAACGCCATGCCCGCGCTGAACCACCGCGCACCCGGCCCGATCGCCGCCCTGCTGGAGGACGAGCGGGTCACGGTCGAGCTGATCAACGACGGCACCCACCTGCACCCCGCCACGCTGGAGCTGGCGTTCCGTCACGCGGGCGCGGACCGGGTCGCTTTCATCACGGACGCGATGGACGCGGCCGGCGCCGGCGACGGCCGCTACATGCTCGGCCCGCTGGAGGTCGAGGTCAGCGACGGCGTGGCCCGGCTGGTGGAGGGCGGTTCGATCGCGGGCTCCACGCTCACGCTGGACCGCGCGTTCAAGCGGGCGGTCACCGTGGACGGGCTGTCGGTGCGGGACACCGTGACGGCCCTCTCGGTGAACCCGGCGCGGCTGCTCGGCCTGTCCGACCGGATCGGCTCGCTGGAGCCCGGCAAGGACGCGGACCTGGTGCTGCTGGACGCGGACTTCGACGTGCGGGGCGTGATGCGCCGGGGCGAGTGGGTGGTCGCTCCCCAACTGGCCTGATCCGTCCGTCTTTTCCCCGGACGGCGGCCGACCTGTGACTGGGCCGGCCGCCGTGTCTTTGGCATGATCGTGGCCCCGGAAACCGATGACAGACGCACGGACATCGAGGGAGGTCGGCCCGGGTGATCCTCACGGTCACACTGAACACCGCTCTCGACATCACCTATCGCGTACGGTCGCTGCGGCCGCATGCCTCGCACCGCGTCTCGGACGTCATCGAGCGGCCGGGCGGCAAGGGTGTGAACGTGGCCCGCGTACTGGCCGCGCTCGGGCACGAGACGACGGTCATGGGCTTCGCGGGCGGCGCGACCGGGCAGGTGGTGCGCGAACGGCTCGCGGACACGGCCGGGGTGACGGACGCGCTGGTGCCGGTGGCCGGGGCGACCCGGCGCACGATCGCGGTCGTGGACGAACGCTCGGGTGACACGACGCAGCTGAACGAGCCGGGTCCGCAGATCACACCGGCCGAGTGGGGCGCCTTCCTGGACCGCTACGAGGAACTCCTGTCCCGCGCCTCGGCGGTGGCCCTGTGCGGCAGCCTGCCGCCGGGGGTGCCGGTGGGCGCGTACGGGAACCTCGTCCGCGGCGCGCGCACGCTCGGCGTCCCCGTCCTCCTGGACACCAGCGGCGAACCCCTGCGCCGCGGCGTGGCCGCCCGCCCGGACATCGTCAAGCCGAACGCCGACGAACTGGCCGAACTGACGGGTTCCCACGAGCCGATGCGCGCCACCCAGGACGCCCGCCGGCGCGGCGCCCACGCGGTCGTGGCCTCCCTCGGCGCGGAGGGCCTCCTGGCCGTCACCCCCGAGGGCCGCTGGCGCGCCGCCCCGCCCGCCCGCGTCCACGGCAACCCGACCGGCGCGGGCGACTCGGCGGTCGCGGGCCTGCTCTCCGGCCTGGTGGAGCAACTCCCCTGGCCGGACCGGCTCGCCCGCGCGGTCGCCCTCTCGGCGGCGACCGTACGGGCGCCTGCGGCGGGCGAGTTCGACCGGGGGGCGTACGAGGAGCTACGGGGCCGGGTGGCGGTGACCGGGGAGGCCACCGCGGCCTAGGGTCTTTCGAGGACGGGCCCTAGCTGTCGGACTTGACCTGACCCGGCTTCAACTTGACGTTGCTGATCAGGGCGTTGCACTTGTCGCCCGCGCCGCAGGAGACGGACAGCGTGTTGGTCCCCTTCTTCAGGGTCGGCCACACGAAGGAGTGGGTCCAGCCGCTGGCGAAATCGCCGTCCTTGGCGTGCCGGTAGTTCAGCATGTCCAGCTTGCTGCCGAACGGGGTGCCGTTGACGGTGACCGACATCGACTGGTCGCTGCCGGCCGCGCTGTAGTACACGAAGAGGGTGTACGGGCCGTCCGACGGGACGTCGACCTTCCAGGTGACCGAGGCGCCGGGCTGGTTCAGCCCCGTCATGTAGCTGCCGTCGGAGGAGCTGGCGCCCTTGACGTCCGAGGCCGTCGTCGCGCCGCCGGCCGGCTCCAGGGCCGAGGCGTCGGACTTCATCGCGCCGCTCGCCGCCGAGTTGCTCGCCGACGGGCTCGGCGAGTGGTCCTGGGACTGGGTCGGGGCGGTGCCCACCTGGCTGGAGTTCTTGCCGTCGTCCGAGTTGCCGTTGATCATCGCGACGCCGATGCCGATCACGACCGCGGCGACCACCGCGATCGCGCCGATCAGCAGGCCCTTGGTGTTCGGGCCGCGGCGGCCGGGCGCGGGCTGGGCGGCCTGCCGGCCGGCCGGGGCGCCGCCGGGCAGCGTCTCGGGGGCCTGGTAGTAGGCGTTCGGCTGGCCGTACCCGCCCTGCTGCGGCGCCTGCTGGCCGTAGGCGCCCTGCGGGGGCACGCCCTGGCCGTAGGTGGCCTGCTGCTGGCCGTACTGGCGCTCGCCGACCGTACGCACCCTGCTGACCGAGTTCGGGTAGCCGTAACCGCCGGACGGCGGCTGTGCTCCTCTGGCCTGGCCGTCGGCGTACAGGTAGCCGAACGGGTCGTCGTCCTCGGGCGTGCTCGGGCCGTTTTCGCCGGGCGTCATCCCTTGGTCTCCTCAGCGGGTGCGGGTGGATGCGATACACGTCTGGAAGGGCGAGCCTACCCGGTCCGGTGGAGCCAAACGGGTGACTCGAATCGCATCAAGTCCCTGACCTGCGACTCATCCGGCGCGTCGATGCTGTTTGGGACGAGATCGTTTCTCTACGTACATCCGCTCGTCGGCTGACTTCAACACTTCGTCCGCCGTCATTCCGCAGTGTGCCCAGCCGATGCCGAAACTCGCGCCCACCCGGACGGCCCGCCCCTCGGCGCGGATCGGCTGGATGATCTCGTTGCGCAGCCGTACGGCGAGGTCCTGGGCGTCCGCCCGGCCGAGGCCGTCGGCGAGGATCACGAACTCGTCGCCGCCGAGCCGGGCGACCGTGTCGCCGTCGCGGACCTGGCGGGACAGCCGCCGGGCGACCTCGATGAGGACCGCGTCGCCCGCGTTGTGCCCGAACCGGTCGTTGATCGACTTGAAGCCGTCGAGGTCGCAGAAGAGGACCGCGAGCCCCTTGGTGCCGTCGTCACGGTCGTCCTCGGGGGCCGCGGTGTGCACATGGTGGTCGTAGCCGTCGTACGCCTCGCCCGTGCCCGGGGTGAAGTCGAAGCCGTGGCCGGCGGGGCCGTCGAAGGCGGGGTGGCCGTAGGCCGCGTCCAGGGACTCCAGGTCGCCGTGTTGGGCCGGGCGCCGGCACAGGCGGGCCGACAGCCGGGAGCGCAGCTCGGCGGAGTTCGGCAGGCCGGTCAGGGAGTCGTGCGAGGCGCGGTGGGCGAGCTGCAGCTCACGGCGCTTGCGCTCCTCTATGTCCTCGACGTGGGTGAGGAGGAAGCGGGGGCCGTCGGCGGCGTCGGCGACGACGGAGTTGCGCAGCGACACCCACACGTAGCTGCCGTCGCGGCGGCCGAGGCGCAGTTCCGCCCGGCCGCCCTCCGCCGAGGTCCGCAGCAGCGTGCCGATGTCCTCGGGGTGGACCAGGTCGGAGAAGGAGTAGCGGCGCATCGCGGAGGCCGGGCGGCCCAGCAGGCGGCACAGGGCGTCGTTGGTGCGCAGTATGCGGCCGTGCTGGTCGCCGCCCATCTCGGCGATGGCCATGCCGGAGGGGGCGTACTCGAACGCCTGCCGGAAGGATTCCTCGCTGGCGCGCAGCGCCTGCTGCTCGCGCTCCAGGCGGACCAGGGCACGCTGCATGTTGGCCCGCAGCCGGGCGTTGCTGATCGCGATGGCGGCCTGGAAGGCGTACATCTGCAGGGCCTCGCGGCCCCAGGCGCCGGGGCGGCGGCCGTTGCGCGGGCGGTCCACGGAGATGACCCCGAGCAGTTCGCCGGAGGAGCCGCCCGAGACGCCGGGCGTGTACATCGGCGCGAACAGGCGGTCGGAGGGGTGCCACTCGTCCTCGAAGCGGGGCGCCGGGCCGTCCGTGTACCACTGCGGGACGTCGTCGTCGTCGAGGACCCAGCCCTCGGTGTGCGGTATGAAGACGAGGTCGCCCCAGCGCTCGCCCATGGTCAGCCGCCGCTCCCAGGAGTCGCGGGAGCCGGCCCGGCCGGTGATCAGGGCCTCGGCGGCGGAGTTCCCGGAGAACGCGGCGACGACGAGGTCGCCGTCGGGGCGTACGAGGTTCACGCACGCCATCTCGTAGCCGAGGGCGTTCACCGCGCCGTCGGCCACGGTCTGCAGTGTGTCCGCCAGGCTGCGCGCCGTGTTCATGTCGGCCATGACCTGGTGCAGCTGCCGCAGGGACGCAAGGCGGACATACGGCTCCGACTCGGTCTCCATGCTCGCCCTCCCCCCGAGACCTCGCAGCGAATCAAGGGTTGTCTTCGGCGCTTCTTTACGCGGACTTCTCACGATGATGGTTCGGCGTCCCAGCCACTGAATCACAGCGCGCTGCCCACTCGGTACACAGGGTCAACGATTCCTGCCCCTTGTGACTCAAGTCACAGGAGAACGTGAACAATTGAGTGGAGTTCTTGCAATTGAGCTGTGCGCTTCCCGAACGCAGGCTTTGTGAGTGTGCGCACATCATGCACACACTGGTCCTCCGTTGGTCCTAGGACCCGGCTCGGGCGAAGGCCCGATGCCAGCCGCGCGAACCGGAGACTAGCGTTTCCGGCGTGCTGAAGACTCCCTCCCCCACCGCCGTAGCAGCTTCCGGGCATCCTGTGGGGGTGAGCAACGACGAGTTCCGGGCCGCGATGTCCCGGCTGGCCGCGGGCGTGGTCCTGGTCACCGCGCAGGAACCGCCGCTGGATCCGGACGACCCGACCGCGCCCGGCGTGGAGGACGTCGGCATGACCGCGACCGCCTTCATGTCGGTCTCCCTCGACCCGCCGCTGGTCCTGGTCAGCCTGCGTGAGGACTCCCGCATGGACGACCTGCTCGACGAGCAGCCCCTGTGGGCGGTGTCGGTCCTGACCGAGAGCCAGCGGCACATCGCCGGCCGCTTCGCCATGAAGGGCCGCATCAGCGACCGTCTGCTCTTCGAGGACATCCCCTACGTGCGCGGCGAGGTCACCGGCGCCCCGCTGGTGGGCGGCGCGCTGGCCACGCTGGAGTGCAGGACCGAGCAGCGCGTGAGGGCCGGGGACCACACCCTGGTCATCGGCCGCGTCCTGACCGCGAGCGTGCCGAGCGCCGAGGGCGGCCCGCTGCTCTACTTCCGCGGCCGCTACCGGCAGCTGGGCTGAGCCGTCAATTCGGCGGCCCCGGAATTCCGCGGCCGGGGAAATCCCGTGGCTCCCGGGAAACGCGCATGCCTAGGGTGCCGGGATGACACTCCGTCTGGAACACGTGACGCCCGCGAATTTCGACACCGCCGTCGCTATCCGCGTACACCCGAGCCAGGAACAGAACGTCGCCCCCGTCATCAAGTCCCTCGCCGAGGCGTACGTCCACCCCGCCGGGGTCGCCTGGCCCCGCCTCATCGTCGACGGCGACCGCGCGGTGGGCTTCCTGATGGCCTTCTTCGACATCGACTGGCACGGCGACGGCAGCGTGCACCGCTCGGGGCTGTGGCGCCTGAACATCTCGGCGGACGCCCAGGGCCGGGGGTACGGCAGGTTCGCCGTCGACGCCGTCGCCGCGGAGATCCGCCGGCGCGGCGGCAAGGAGCTGTACGTCAGCCGGCACCCCGGCCCGACCGGCCCCGGGGCGTTCTACCGCCGCCTCGGCTTCCGCACCACGGGCGAGGTCGACGCTGGGGAGACGGTGGGCGTGCTGGACCTGTGAGCCGCCCGGGGACGGCTCACCCAGGACCTCTCCTTCGGGCCGGACCGGGTTCCGCCGGCGCCGACCGGTCGGCCCCGCGCCGCCGGCAGGGCCCCGACGGAGCGGACCTAGGCCGCCTCCACCGTCATCCCGGCCAGCCGGGCCGGGTCGGTGACGATGTCGACGACCGAGATGCGCTCGGCGACGAAGGCGAAGGTCAGGACCCGCTCCAGGCGGCCGTCGACGTACACGGCCAGGCCGGTCGCGCCGTCCACCAGGGCCGGGGTCGCCACGCGCGCCAGCTGCGCGAAGCTCGTCGCCCCGGCGGCGACCCGGGCCGCGCCGCCGGTCGTGCCGGCCTCGCTGCGGGCCACCACGTCCGGGGCGAGCACCGCGAGCAGCCCCTCGAAGTCGCCGTCCCGCGCGGCGGCGAGGAAGGCGTCCACCACCTCCCGCTGCCGCGTCAGATCGGCCTCCGGCGCCTCGACGCCCCGCACCCGGCGCCGGGCCCGGCTGGCGAGCTGCCGCGCCGAGGCCGGGGTGCGGCCGAGGATGCCGCCGATCTCCTCGAAGGGCACCCCGAACAGATCGTGCAGCACGAACGCCAGCCGCTCGGCCGGCGAGAGCGTGTCGAGGACGACGAGCAGGGCCAGTCCGACCGAGTCGGCGAGCAGGGCGCTGTGCGCGGGGTCCGGATCGGCGGAGGGCGCCGGATGCCAGGTGTCCAGGGGCTGCTCGCCCCGGGAGCGGCGCGAGCGCAGCATGTCGAGGCAGACCCGGCCGACGACGGTCGTCAGCCAGCCGCCGAGGTTCTCCACTTCCCGGGTGTCGGACCGGCTCAGCCGGAACCACGCCTCCTGCACGGCGTCCTCGGCCTCGGTGGCGGAGCCCAGCATCCGGTAGGCGACGGCCCGCAGATGCCCGCGGTACGCCTCGAACCGCTCGGCGAGAAAGTCGTTGTCGGTCATCGCGGGTGCGGCCTCTCCGTCGTCTCCAGGTGCTCCTGCATCACCCTGACGTCACGGAACCCCCGGATGTGACAGGACGACCGGTCGGAACACGGTGAGCCGCCGGCCTAGCCCCAGTCCCGTCCCGAGCGGCCCCGCTTCGTCTCGGCGCGCTGCTTCTTCTCCCGCAGCCGGCGTTCGTTGATGCCCCGCGGGATGCGGGTCGCCTTGCGCGGCTTGGGCGGGGGCGCGGTGGCCTCGGCGAGGAGGGAGGCGAGGCGTACGGCGGCGGTCTCGCGGTTGCGCCACTGGGAGCGGTGCTCGGAGGCGCGGACGGTGACGACGCCGTCGACGAGCCGGCCGGCCAGCCGCTGCAACGCCCGCTCCTTCCACACCGGCGGGAACGCCTCGGTGCGGGCCAGGTCGAAGCGCAGCTCCACCTGCGAGTCGCTGGTGTTGACGTGCTGTCCGCCGGGCCCCGACGATCTGGAGAAACGCCACATCAGCTCGGCCTCGGGGAGCGAGACGGAGCCGCGGACGACATAGGGACCGGACATGCATTCCATCTTCCCGGCCCTGTCCGGTCCACGTCACCTGGATTTCCGGCTCGGCCGACTCGGTAAAAAAGGTAAAGGGATCCGGAACCGGCGGGACCCCCCTCGACGTTCTTCCCGGTGACGGTAGCTTCGTCGGCACACACCAGTTGTGCAGGGATATCTAGGGAAGGGACTCCCAACAATGGCTGTAAGCCTGTCCAAGGGTGGCAACGTCTCGCTCACCAAGGAGGCTCCGGGCCTGACCGCCGTCACCGTGGGCCTCGGCTGGGACGTCCGCACCACCACCGGCACGGACTTCGACCTGGACGCCTCGGCCATCGCGGTCAACGCCCAGGGCAAGGTCTACTCGGACGCCCACTTCGTCTTCTTCAACAACAAGCAGACCCCGGACAACTCGATCGTCCACACCGGTGACAACCGCACGGGCGAGGGCGCGGGCGACGACGAGGCGATCAACGTCAACCTGGCCGCGCTCCCGGCCGACATCGACAAGATCGTCTTTCCGGTCTCCATCTACGACGCCGAGAACCGCGGCCAGAACTTCGGCCAGGTCCGCAACGCGTACATCCGCATCGTCAACCAGGCCGGCGGCGCCGAGATCGCCCGCTACGACCTCTCCGAGGACGCGGCCACCGAGACGGCCATGGTCTTCGGCGAGCTGTACCGCAACGGCGCCGAGTGGAAGTTCCGCGCCGTGGGCCAGGGCTATGCCTCGGGCCTGGTGGGCATCGCCCAGGACTTCGGCGTGAACGTCTGACGGACGCCGCACCGGGCCCCGGCCGCCGTCCGACGGGACCGGCGGCCGTGCCCGCGCGGACGGGCGGATAACCGGAGGCCGCCCACAGCACCTCGGCGATAGCTTTCCCCCGTGCTTCTCGAGCCCCTCCCCGCCGGCCGGGACATCCCGGCCCCGCTGCTTACGGAACTCACCGCGCTGTACGCGTCCAACCACGAGTTCCACCGGATCAGCGGCGACTTCCCCGACCCGGACGACGTGCGGCCCGATCAGGTCGCGGCCACGCTGGCCGAGGACCTGGCCGTGCCGGGCGCCGAGGTACTGCTCGCCCGCGCGGGGGACGGGCGCCTCGTCGGGCTCGCGGTCACGCTCGCCCACCATCCCGACCCCGCCGACCCGGACCCGTGGATCGGGCTGCTGATGGTGGACGCGGCCGAGCACGGCAGGGGCTACGGCCGCACCCTCGCGGGCCTCGTCGAGGACCGTTTCCGCGCGCGGGGCCGCGAGGCCGTACGGCTCGCCGTCCTCGCCGGCAATCCCAGAGCCCTGGCCTTCTGGACGGCTCTCGGCCACCAGGTGATCGACCACCGCCCCGACCGCGCCCTGGGCCGCCCCTGCGCCGTGCTCCGCAAGGCACTGACGGGGGCGCCGCGGGCGCGGTGAGGAAGGACGGCCGAGGGGCGGTGAGGGCGTGCGGCCGGGGACGGTGAGGGCAGGCGGTCCGGGACGGTAAGGGCGGGCGGTCAGGGGTGGGACGGCTTGCGGTCTCCGTACAGCCAGTCCTTCCAGATCTCCGTGAAGTCCTTGTGCGGAGCCTTCTTCTCCACGAACGCCGTGAAGTCGGCGGTGCTCGCGCTGCCGTGCCGGCGGGCGGCGGCCCAGCCCTGGATGATGTCGTAGAACGTGTCGTCGCCGACCTTCTGCCGGATCTTCTGCAGGACCATCGCGCCGCGCTGGTAGACGGGGCTGTCGGAGATGTGGGCGGCGCTCGACGGCTTCGCGGGCGGGTAGGCCCATATCTCCTCGTGGTCGCCGTTGTAGTGGTCCATGAAGGTCTGCTGGGCGCTCTTGTCGCCGAAGTCCTCCTCGTACAGCCACTCCGCGTAGGTGGCGAAGCCCTCGTTGAGCCACATGTCCTGCCAGGACTTCGGGGTCACCGAGTCGCCGTACCACTCGTGGGCGAGCTCGTGCACCAGGGTGCCGATGTCCGGGGCGCCGGGGAAGAAGGGCCGGTTCTGGGTCTCCAGGGCGTATCCGGCGTCGTCGGGCCGGTCGATGATCACGCCGGTGGAGGAGAAGGGGTAGGGGCCGAAGTTGGTCTCCTCCCACTTGATGATCCCGGGGAGCTTCGCGAGCACCTTCGCGCCGGCCTTCGCCTGGGTCGGGTCGACGGCGGTGACGATCGGCAGCCCGTGCGGGCCGGTGCTGCGGGTGATGTCGAAGTGTCCGATGGCGACCGTGGCGAGGTAGCTCGCCATGGGCTGGGCCGTGTGCCAGCGGTAGGTCGTACGACCGCCCTTGCTGGAACGTTCCGTCAACTCACCGTTGGACACGGCCTGGAGGTCCTCGGGGACGGTGACCGCTACGTCGTACGTCGCCTTGTCGGAGGGGTGGTCGTTGCCCGGGAACCAGGCCATGGAGCCGACCGGTTCACCGAGGGCGAGGGCGCCGTCGGCGGTGGGCAGCCAGCCCTCCTCGGAGCCGTCGGGGTCGGTGAGGGTGCGCGGGGTGCCCGAGTAGCGGACGGTCGTACGGAAGGTCTCGCCCTTGCGGAGGTCGTCGTGCGGGCGGACGGTGAGTTCCTGACCGGCCCGGTTGAACAGGGCCTTCCTGCCCTCGACGGTCACCGAGTCGACGTGCAGCCCGGCGAGATCGAGGTCGAAGGCGGACAGGTCCTGGGTGGCGCGGGCGGTGATGACCGCGGTGCCGGTGAGACGGCGGCCGGCGGGGGTGTAGCCGAGGGTGAGGTCGTAGTGCCCGACGTCGTAACCGCCGTTGCCCGCCTTCGGGAAGTACGGGTCGCGTACGCCGGACCCGCCCGGGGTACCGTGCACACCGCCGCCGCAGGCGGTGACGGTGACGGCGAGGAGGGCCGCTGCGGCCGGGACAAGGCGCACGGATCTGGACATGTCAGTGATCTTATGTGCAGGGGTCCGCCCGCCGGCGTGACACCATCTCTCCCGTGCTCGACATCGGCTACGCCCTCTCCAACCGGTTCCCGGACCCTCCCCAGACCGACTACCGCCGCGCGGACGTCCACGCCCTACGGCACGACCTGTTCTGCGGAGACGTCTATCTCGCGGACACCAAGACGGACCGGGAGCTGTCCACAGCCTGGGGATGGGTGCCGGTGCTGGACTTCGCGTGGGCGCTGTGCGACATCGCGGAGCGGCTGGACCGGGATCCGCTGGGCTCCCGCGCGGCCCGGCCGCAACGGGCGGAGCTGGACTTCACCGAGTCCACCGACCGGATGCTGTTCGAGCGCCGCTTCGGCTGGGTGGACATCACCTCCGACTGGACGCCGGCCGAGGAGCCCCCGCTGCACTTCTCCCACACCGAACTCCGCCGCGAGGCCCGCGACTTCCTGCACGACCTGATCGCGGACCTCACCGACCTCCACGAGGACCTGGCCGACAACCCCGCGCTCTGGACCCTCCAGGCCCGCTTCCCCCGGGTGCCGTAGCCCCTACTCCACCCGGATGCCCAGGGCCGCCGCCAGCGCCGGCGCCAGATCCAGCAGCTGACCGGTGCTGATCACCGCACCGGAGAGCCGGTCCATCCCCCGGACGACCTCCAGGGGAGCGGCACCGCGCAGATCCACGTCCTTCAGCGTCGCACCGCCGAAGTCGGCCCCCTTCAGCGCGCAGTCGACGAACTCCACCCGCTCCAGGCGGGCGCCCGCGAAGTCGGGCTCGACCAGGACACAGGACTCGAAGACGACGTCCTTCAGGCGGGCCTCGCGCAGATTCAGGTAATCGATCTTGCCGCCGCGGATCACGACCCGCTCCAGCACCGCGCCGTGCAGCTGCGTACCGCCGAGGCGGGGGTCGATCAGCTCGACGTCGCGGAGCGTGGACTCCGCGAGATGCGTGCCGACGCCCCGCAGCCCGGTCAGGACCGAGTCCAGCACCCGGGCCCGGCCCAGCACCGTCTCGTCCACCACGCAGCCCGTCAGCGCACAGTCCATGAACCGGGCACCCGCGCCGTCCTGCCCGGACAGGTCCGCCGCCTTGAACTCCAGGCCGTCGTAGTCCCCGTCGGGCTCCAACTCCCCGTCGGCCCACGCCTCCAGGGCGGGCAGCCGCACCTCAGGCCGGCGCGCACCCTTCACCGCCGCGCGGCCCGCCGCCCCCGCCCCGTCCGCCGCCGCCCGCTCCGCGGCCCGGCCGCCCATCGCTCTCCTCGCCATGCCCCCATGCTGCACCCCGCCACTGACAATCCCCGCTGACCTGGGCGAACCCCGCGCACAGCCCGGCGACACCGGCGCCCCTTGACCTCAACCATGGTTGAGGTCAGAGGGTGGGACCGCCGAGACAGTCGTCCTCCCGGGGGTCCCCATGCACGCCGTCCGCCTGTACGCCTTCGGACCGGCCGAGAACCTGACCTACGAGCGCACCGACGACCCGGCGCCCGGCCCGGGCCAGGTGCGGATCACGGTCGCCGCGGCCGGGGTGCACCTGCTGGACGCGGCCCTGCGGGCCGGACACCGGGGCCCGGCGCCCGAACCGCCCGCCCTGCCGACCGTGCCGGGCCGCGAGGTCGCCGGGGTCGTCGACGCCCTCGGTGAGGGAGTGGACGACCGGTGGCTCGGCAGACGGGTCGTGGCCCACCTGGGCTTCGCCCCCGGCGGCTACGCGGAACTCGCCGTCACCGACGCCGACCGCCTGCACGAGATCCCGGAGAAACTGGGCTTCGCCGAAGCCGTCGCCATGATCGGCACGGGGCGCACGGCACTGGGGATCCTCGGGTTCGCCGAGCCGGGCCCGGACGACGTGGTGGTCGTACCCGCCGCGGCCGGCGGCATCGGCACCCTGCTCGTGCAGTACGCCAAGGCCACCGGAGCCCTGGTGGCCGGGCTCGCGGGCGGCCCGGACAAGACGGCCCGGGTCCGGGCCGAGGGCGCCGACCTCGCCGTCGACTACACCCGCCCCGACTGGCCCGCCGAGCTCCGCGCCCGGCTCGGCGACCGCCCCGCCACGCTCGTCTACGACGGCGTCGGCGGCGCGGTCGCCCGGGAGGCCGTCGCCCTGCTCGGGCCCGGCGGCCGGCACCTCGTCTTCGGCTGGTCGGCGGAGGGCATCGGGGAGGGACACGGCCACACGGTCGACGGCGTCTCCGAGAACGTCCTCGGCCCGGAGATGCTCCGCCGGGCCGGCGGCCTGCGCGCGCTCGAACTGCGGGCCCTCCACGAAGCCGCCCGGGGCCGGCTGCGGCCGGCCGTCACCCGCTTCCCCCTCGCCGAGGCCGCCACCGCACACCGGGCGCTGGAACACCGCGGCACGATCGGCAAGGTGGTCCTGGAACCCTGAGACACCCATCCCACCCTCCACCCCGGCGCCCTCCACACGTCCCGGCACGCGGGCGCCCCCCACCGCCCGGGTCAGTGCCGGCCCGCCACCCGGTCCGCCAGCCTGGCCAGACGGGAGGACTCCATGGCCGGATGGAGACGTTCACGCTGGTCGGCCGTGCGGTAGGTGGCGTACATGGCCTGGACACCCAGCCAGCGCAACGGCTCCGGCTCCCACTTGCGCACCTTGTGATTCACCCAGGGCAGCTCCGTCAGCTCGGTCCGACCGCCCTGCCCGGAATCCTGCTGCACCAGGTCACGCAGGGTGCGGGCCGCCAGATTGGTGGTGGCGACACCGGAACCGACGTAGCCACCCGCCCAGCCCAGGCCCGTGGAGCGGTCCAGAGTGACGGTCGCGCACCAGTCACGCGGCACACCGAGGACGCCCGACCAGGCGTGCTCCACCCGCACACCCGCCAGAGACGGGAAGAAACGGGTCAGGATCTCGTGCAAAGCCTCGACCGTCGCCCGCTGAGTACGGCCGTCGTTGTCGGTACGGGACCCGAAGCGGTACGGCACCCCGCGCCCGCCGAGCGCGATCCGCCCGTCGGCGGTGCGCTGCGCGTACATGTAGGCGTGCGCCATGTCGCCCAGCGTCTCCCGCCCGTCCCAGCCGATCGCCGCCCACTGCTCCTCCGTCAACGGCTCCGTGGCGATCATCGAGGAGTTCATGGGAAGCCAGGTGCGCCTCTGGCCCTTCAAAGACGCCGTGAAGCCCTCCGTACAGCGCAGGACATAGGGGGCCCGGACGGTGCCATAGGGGGTGACCGCGTGCTTCGGACGGACCTCCGTCACCGGGGTCGACTCGTGGATGGTGACGCCCAGCGCCTCCACCGCCGCCGCCAGCCCCTTGACCAGCTTCACCGGGTGCAGCCGGGCCCCGTGCGGAGTCCAGGTCGAACCGACCGCGTCCGCGACCCGGATCCGCCCGGCCGTCTCCCGGGCGCAGTACAGCTCCCGGTCCTTCTCGCCGTACGACAGCTCATGCTCGTGGAACGCCCTCAGCCGCGCCAGTTGAGCCGGTGTGGTCGCCACCTCCAGCACCCCACCCCGGTGCACATCCGCCTCGATGCCCTCCGCCTCGGCGACCGCGATCACCTCCGCCACGGTGTCGTTCATCGCCCCCTGCAGCCGCACCGCGGCCTCCCGGCCGTGCAGCCGCGCGTACCGGTCGCGCCCCGCGATCCCGTTGTACAGCCAGCCACCGTTGCGCCCGGAGGCGCCGTACCCGCAGAACTTCTGCTCCAGAACCGTGATCCGCAGGAAGGGGGCGGCCTTCTTCAGGTAATAGGCCGTCCACAGCCCCGTGAACCCACCGCCCACGATGACGACATCGGCCGACGCGTCCCCCGACAGCGGCTCCCGCACCACCGGAAGGCCGTCGTCCGCGTACCAGAAGGAAATGCCACCGTTGACGACACTGCTTGCCGAGCTGCTCATGGCCGGGACGTTAACCCCTGAGAGCGGCCAGTGTCTCCTTCGGATTCCATGCTTTTCCACGGCCCCGCGTCAACGGATAGCAGGCCAGCCCGATCAGCACCGAGGCGAAATGACCCAGGTCGGTGAAGGTCGGCCCCTCCGCCAGCGGCAGCCCGAAGACCAGCAGCACCACCAGCAGATACCCGTACCGCCACGGCGGCGCGAACCGGTACGTGAGCACCGCGACGACCCCGGCCAGCGCATAACTCACCCCGATGTCCAAGGTGTTCACCGCCGAGTGCGGCGCCATCCCGTCCCGGATCGCCCGCAGCAACGCCAGCTCACTGATCAGCGACGCCAACACGTGCGCCGGCACACACACCGCCAGCCAGCGGGCCGTACCCAGCCAGCGCTCGGCCTGCGCATGGAACACCGTGTACAGCAGGACGTACGGAAGCCAGTGACCGCCGTCGATCCACATCGCGCTCGCCACCAGCACCCGCACCGGGTTGCGCGACAGCTCGTGGATGTTGGTCGACCGCTGCCGCAGGAAGTGCTGCTCGAACTCCGGCGACATGTGGTGCAGGGCGACGGTCGTCATGAACAGAATCGCCAGCCACACGTACGTGCCGGGAGCACTGCGGACGTACGCCCACACCGCGCCCAGACCCCGGGACATTCGCATGAGCCGATTCACGCACGTCAGTATCGTCCGACCCGTGATTGACATCCCCGGGTCACTGGCCGAGGCGCAGCAGACGTTCAACGGCGCGGCGGGACGCGCCTTCATCGCCGGGCTGCCGGACCTCGCGGCCACCTTCCTCGACCGCTGGCGGCTCCGCCTCGACGGCCCCCCGATGAACGGCGTCAGCGCCCTGGCCCTGCCGGTCGTCCGCGCCGACGGCACCCGCGCCGCCCTCAAGCTCCAGCTGCGGGACGAGGAGAGCAAGGGCGAGCCGCTCGCACTGCGGACGTGGAACGGCGACGGGGCCGTACGGCTCCTGGACCACGACCCGGCCACCGGCACCATGCTCCTGGAACGCCTCCACTCCTCCCGGATGCTCACGGACATCGCCGACACCCGCGAGGCCGTCCTGACCGTCGCACGGCTGCTGGCCCGCCTGACATCCTTCCCGGCACCCCCCGGCCTGCGCCGGCTCGGCGACATCGCCGGAGCCATGCTGGAGCGGGCCCCGTGGGCGCTGAAGCGCATCCCCGACCCCGCCACCCGCCGCACGGTCGCCGACTGCGCCGCCGCCGTGCGCGAGGTCGCCGACGAGCCCGGGGACCGGCTGCTGCACTGGGACCTGCACTTCGAGAACGTCCTGGCCGCCGACCGCGCCGACTGGCTCGCCATCGACCCCGAACCGCTCGCCGGCGACCCCGGCTTCGAGCTGTGGCCCGCCCTGGACAACCGCTTCGAGGCGGCCGAGGTCCGCCGGCGCTTCGACGTGATGACCGAGGTGCTCGGCCTGGACCGGGAGCGAGCACGGGCATGGCCCCTGGGCCGCCTGCTGCAGAACGCCCTGTGGGACGCGGAGGACGACCGCCCGATCGAGGCCCGTCAGCTGGAGATCGCCCGCAGGCTGGCATGAAAAAGCCCAGGTGGGACTGGGTCCCACCTGGGTCTGGAGCCCCCTGTCGGATTCGAACCGACGACCTGCGCATTACAAGTGCGCTGCTCTCGACCGGGCTGAGCTAAGGAGGCACGCGCACCACGACGCCGTACGCGAAAGCGGCTCCACTGTACACAGCGCCCGTCTCCCCAGGCCACGAAGTTCCGCCGTCCACGCGACCCCAAATCTGCGCGTAACCATCCGTGCACCTGTTCGTTGATCGGTCTGACGTGCTGTTCCGAAGATCGGATCGTCGGGGGAGGGTCCATGGAGAAGGCTGCCGAGAAGCCGAAGCCGGTAGCAGTGCGGGGCGAGGAGGCCGAGCGCATCAAGCGCGAGGTCCTGGGCATCGGTGAACGCCACAAGCACCACACCCGCGAGGCGTCCAGGCTGCAGTCCCACGCCAAGGCCCCGGAGTCCCACCACCGCCTGTATCGGTTCCGCTTCTATCCGACCAAGGAGCAGGCCGAACAGCTGCAGCGGACCTTCGGTGCGTGCCGGTGGGTCTACAACGAAGGACTGGCCCTGCGCTCCGAGGCCTGGGAGCGGTATCGGGTGAATGTGGGGTTCGCGGAGACGTGTCGGGCTCTGACGGGCTGGAAGCGGGCGGAGGGGACGGCGTGGTTGAAGGAGGTTTCGTCGACCGTTCTGCAGCAGGCGCTTCGGCATTTAGATCAGGCGTTCGGCCGGTTCCTGAGGGGCGGGGCGAAGTATCCGAGGCGGAAGAAGAAGGGTCGGTCGCGGGATTCGGCGACCTATGTGCGTACGGGTTTCAAGTGGGTGGAGGATCCTGAGCGACCCGGTACGGGATTGATCACGCTGGCCAAGCAGTCGCAGCCGTTGGACATTCGCTGGTCGAGGGCGTTGCCTGCGGGGGTGGGTGGTGCCGGTGCGGTTGTCGGTGACGCGGGATCGGGCGGGCCGGTATTTCGTGTCGACACTGGTGGAGGAGCGGATTGCGCCGTTGCCTGTGGTGTTCGTTGCGGGGACGCGCGAGCCGAGGGCGGTGGGGCTGGATGTGGGGCTGGCGTCTTTGGTCACTCTGGACGACGGTACGAAGTTCGATCATCCGCGGTTGTTGAAGCGGTATGCGGAGAAGCTGGCGCGGTTGCAGCGGGAGCTGCACCGGAAGGTGAAGGGGTCGGAGAACCGGAAGAAGGTCAGACAGAAGATCGCGCGTCTGTACGCGCTGATCGGGGACGTGCGCAGGGACATGCTGGACAAGCTCACCACCCGCCTCGTGCGCGAGAACCAAGTGCTCGTGGTGGAGGATCTGTGTGTCGCGAACCTGACGCGTGCGGCCCGTGGCAAGGGGCGCCGCAGGAAGGCGAAGCTGAACCAGGCGATCTTCGACGCCAGCTGGGGTGAGCTGGTGCGGCTGCTGCGCTACAAGTGCGAGTGGTACGGGCGGCAGCTGGTGTTCGTGGACCGGTTCTTCCCCTCGACTCGGCGTTGTTCGGCGTGTCATGCCATGGGACCGAAGATGGACGTATCGGTCAGGACGTGGACGTGTGGCGAGTGCGGTGCGCTGCACGACCGGGATGTGAATGCGGCGGTGAACCTCCGGCAGGAGGGGTTGCGGTTGCTGGCCGCCGTGTAGGGGGTTGATGCGGTACGGACCGACGGGCCGTCGGCCGGAATGCCTGTGGAGTCCATGTAAGACCGGGCGGGCGCAGCCCTCAGGGCTGTGTGCGGTCGGCGGAGGGCGATGAAGCGGGAAGCCTTGGGCAGGGCCAAAAGTAAGCTGCTCTGCCCTGCGATGGGCGAGGCCACAAGGCGGTTGCTCGGCCCCGTTCGAAAATTTCCGCGAAGTTCACTACGGCCCGGCTACTGACAGAGCGAGTGAACGCCAGGTACCGTCTCGATCCAGTTCACACGTGTGGACTACACCAACCACCTTCCTACAACGGATCGTCCGGCACGTTCCTGCCGGTAGAAGGGGGCCCATTCACCATGGCCACTGTCACGTTCGACAAGGCGACCCGGATCTACCCGGGTTCCACCAAGCCCGCCGTCGACTCTCTCGAGATCGCGATCGAGGACGGCGAGTTCCTCGTCCTGGTCGGCCCGTCCGGCTGCGGTAAGTCCACCTCCCTGCGGATGCTCGCGGGCCTGGAGGACGTCAACGGCGGCGCCATCCGTATCGGTGACCGCGACGTCACGCACCTGCCGCCCAAGGACCGGGACATCGCCATGGTGTTCCAGAACTACGCGCTCTACCCGCACATGACGGTCGCCGACAACATGGGCTTCGCGCTCAAGATCGCCGGTGTCAACAAGGCGGAGATCCGGCAGAAGGTCGAGGAGGCCGCGAAGATCCTCGACCTCACGGAGTACCTGGACCGCAAGCCGAAGGCGCTCTCCGGCGGTCAGCGCCAGCGTGTCGCCATGGGCCGCGCGATCGTCCGTGAGCCGCAGGTCTTCCTCATGGACGAGCCGCTGTCCAACCTGGACGCCAAGCTCCGTGTCTCCACCCGTACGCAGATCGCGTCCCTGCAGCGCCGTCTCGGCATCACCACCGTCTACGTCACCCACGACCAGGTCGAGGCCATGACGATGGGCGACCGCGTGGCGGTCCTCAAGGACGGTCTGCTCCAGCAGGTCGACTCTCCGCGGAACATGTACGACAAGCCCGCGAACCTCTTCGTCGCCGGCTTCATCGGCTCCCCGGCCATGAACCTGGTCGAGGTCCCGATCACCGACGGCGGGGTGAAGTTCGGCAACAGCGTCGTCCCCGTCAACCGCGAGGCGCTGAAGGCCGCCGCCGACAAGGGTGACCGTACGGTGACGGTCGGCGTCCGTCCCGAGCACTTCGACGTGGTCGAGCTGGGTGGCGGTGCCGCCGCCTCCCTGACCAAGGACAGCGCGGACGCGCCGGCCGGTCTGGCGGTCTCCGTGAACGTCGTGGAGGAGCTGGGCGCCGACGGCTACGTCTACGGCAGCGCCGAGGTCGGCGACGAGCAGAAGGACCTGGTGGTCCGCGTCAACGGGCGTCAGGTCCCGGAGAAGGGCTCCACCCTGCACGTCGTGCCGCGGCCGGGCGAGACCCACGTGTTCTCGACCTCCACGGGTGAGCGGCTCTCCGACTGAGCAGCGCGTTCGCCGTGAGGTGAGGTGAGGTGAGGGGCCCCGCGGAGTGCCGCGGGGCCTTTCACGTGGTCGGACGCCGTCGCGATATACCCCGGCAGAGGGGTCATTCCGGGCGGGGCGCGTCAACCCCTTACCCAGAAAGAGGCGCGTTCTCATCCCCCGTAAGAGTGACTCATTGTCGCCATGTCACTACCGGGCGCTACCCTCACACGCGTGAAGCACTCCACCACCCCTCAGACGCGACGCGGCCACCGGGGCGGCCCTGCCCGCCGGATCGGCCGCACTCTCGCCCTCGTCCTGCCCGTCGTCCTGGTGCTCTCCGGGACCCTCGCGGTCACCCGGGTCAACTGGACGGGGAGCCCCTCCAGCTCGGTGCTGGCCGCCTCCGACGTCACCTCGGCGGAGGTCTCCTCCAAGGCGGTCTCCCACGCCCCGCAGGACGTGCTGCGCGACCGGCTGATGAACGAGCTGCAGAGCCAGAACCCGGGGGTGGTCCTGACCCACCTCCAGCAGGCCGTCAACGGGCACCCGTCGCTGGCCCGGCACTGCTCCTCCATCGCCCGCGCTCTCGGCCGCGCCGCGGTGCGCATCTACGGCGCCCCGCGCGCCCAGTCCTACGCCCGCCCGGTGTGTGACACGGCGTTCGCCTCGGGCGTCCTGGCCGCGCACAGCTGACGGCGGCCGTCGGCGGCCGTCGGCCGGCCGGGACGGCCGGCAGCGGCTCGCCGGGGAGCCTGTCGCCGGGGAAATCCCCGGCCGGGGCGCCGCGTACAGTTCGGGCATGACCGATCCGAGCGCCGCGTCGCGCCCCACTCAAGCCGTGATCCTGGCCGGTGGCCAGGGATCCCGGCTGCGTCCGTACACCGACGACCGGCCCAAGCCGATGGTCGAGATCCCCGGCACGGGCACCCCGATCATCGGCCACCAGCTGACCTGGCTCGCCGAGGAAGGCGTGACGGACGTGGTGGTCTCGTGCGGCCACCTCGCCGACGTCCTGCAGAAGTGGCTGGACTCGGCCGACCTGCCCGTCTCGGTCACCACCGTCGTGGAGACCGAGCCCCTCGGCCGCGGCGGCGGCCTCAAGTACGCCGCCGCGCATCTCCCGCGCCCCGACCGGCCCTGGTACGCCACCAACGGCGACATCTGGACCCGCTTCTCCCTGCGGGACATGGCCGACTTCCACACCGAGCGGGACGCCGTCGCCACGCTGGCGCTGGCGCGTCCGCGCATCCCCTGGGGCGCGGTGAAGACCGACGGGTTCGGGCACATCACCGACTTCATCGAGGCACCGCCGTCCACGTTCGAGATCAACGCGGGCGTGTACGTCTTCTCGCCGGAGTTCGCCGGGATGCTGCCCGAGCGGGGGGATCACGAGCGGACGACGTTTCCGGGGCTGGCCCGTGAGCGGAGGCTGTTCGGGTTCCCGATTCCGCAGGGGGCCTACTGGCGGGCGATCGACACCGCCAAGGACCTGACGGAGGCGGCGAAGGAGCTGGCCGCTCTGGGGCGGTAGCCGCTCTGGGGCGGTAGCCGCTCTGGGGCGGTAGCCGCTCTGGGGCGGTAGCCGCTCTGGGGCGGTAGCCGCTCTGGGGCGGTAGCCGTCTGGTCCGGGTGAGTACGGCCGTCTCATGCCGAGAGGGCCCCGCATCGATGTGATGCGGGGCCCTCTGCTGTCGTCAGGCTGGTTACCCGAGCAGCCCGCCCACCAGGCCCGGCTGGCCCGAGGAAGAGCTGCCGCCGGAGCTGCTGGTGCCGCCCGTCGAGGTGCCGCCGGAGCCGGCCGAGCCACCCGTGGTCGTCGGGCCCGCCGTGGTGCTCGGGGCGCCGCCCGTCGGGGCGGACTGGCGCGGCGGGATCTGACCCGTGGTGCCCTGGGTCTGGCTGGGGGTCGTGATCGTGCCGCCCGTCGTCCGGCCGGCGCCCGGAGTCGTCGCCGCGCCGGAGGGGCTCGCGCCGGCCGTGGCGCCGCCCGTCGGCGAGGTGGAGGCCGCCGGGGTCCTCTGGTGCCGCTTGCCGGGCTCCTGCGGGAGCGACGAGCCGGGCAGGTTGTTGCGGGGGGCCTCGCCGGGGCCGGGGACGACCACCCTGCTGGAGTCGCGGACGGCGCCGCCCAGCAGGGAGCCGGCGAGGAGGGTGACGCCGACGGTGATCGCCGTGAGCAGCGCGCCGCGGCGCAGCACGTAGCGGCGCAGTTCCCAGATGTCGGAGCGGGGGCCGAGGCGGCGCCAGGCGCCGGCCGCGAGCCGGCCGTCCACGGAGTAGACGGGAGCGCCGGCGATGATCAGCGGGGACCAGGCGGCCAGGTAGATGATGTCCGGGGCGTCGTAGGCGGGGACCGTCTTCCAGCTGACCGTGACGATCAGGGCGGCCGAGAGCAGGGCGCCGAGGACCGCGGCCACGCGCTGCCAGCAGCCGAGGACGGTCAGGACGCCGACGACGACCTGCAGGAAGGCGATGACCAGGCCGGAGCCGACCGGGTGGTGCAGGGCGAACTGGCGCAGCGGCTCGGCCACGTCCCACGGGTGCAGGGTGTTGAGCCACTTGACCATCGAGCCGCGCTTGCCGCCGTCGAAGTAGACGGGGTCGCACAGCTTGCCCATGCCGGCGTAGATGGAGATGAAGCCGAGGAAGATCCGCAGGGGCAGCAGGACGACGCCCAGGTTCATCCGGCGGCCGGGGTAGTAGGCGTGCCGGGCCGGGTCGTCGCCGTGTCGCCTGGCGGGGCGCGGGCTGTCGGGGTCGGACGGGTCGGCGTACTCGTCGTAGCCCTCGTACTCCTCGTACGGCTCGTACGGGTCCAAGTCGGCGCCGGGGTACGGGGGTTCGTCGTAGGCGCCGCTCACCGTGCGCATGTGCGGCAGGAGGCGGGTGCCGCCCTCGGCGTCGGACGCGGTGCGCTGGTGGCCGACGACGGGGGTCTCGACGGTCTGGTCGAACTGGTCGTAGGTGTCGGCGTAGCCGGTCTGGACGCGCGGGATGACCTGGGTGGCGCCGGCCTCGGGCTCCTCGGCGTGGCGGACGCTGCTGCCCCGCACGGCCTGGAGGAGCCGGTGGGCGCCGGTGTCGTCGGGGGCGGACTTGCCGCTCCACACGACGGGCCGGCGGCGGCCGGCGGTGGCCGACCGGCCCGCCGTGCCCATGACGGGCATCCGGCCGGGGTCCTGGGCGGCACTCAGATGCCGGGCGATCCGCGGGGATTGCGTCCGCCTCGCCGACGCGCCCAACTGCACGCGGAAGCTGGCGTGATTGACGATGACCTGCGCCGGATCGCTCGGCACCTTCACCATGCTCAGCGCGGGAGCGTCGTCGGGCCCGGACTGGAATCCCGACGAGCGGTCCCCCGTGGGTGTGCGGGGTGTTCTGGTGTCCACACTCATCTAACCGAGTGACGTGGAGTTAGGACACGTCTTTGACCGGGCGGATGTGTCCGGACCGCGTCAAAGCCACGCCGAACGGCACAGGAGCGCCTGAATTACCCCGCACGGGTGAAGTGCCGGACGCGTGTTCAGGCGCGTCGGCGCGCCGCCTCGTACAGCACGATGCCCGCCGCCACACCGGCGTTCAGCGACTCCGCGCCACCCGGCATCGCGATGCGCACCCGGTGGTCGCAGGTCTCGCCGACGAGGCGGGACAGGCCCTTGCCCTCGCTGCCGACCACGATGACGACCGGGCCGTCGAGGGCCTGCAGGTCGCTGAGTTCGACCTCGCCGTCCGCCGCGAGGCCGACGACCGTGATGCCGGCCTTCTTGTAGGCCTCCAGGGCGCGGGTGAGGTTGGTGGCCCGGGCGACCGGGGTGCGGGCGGCCGTACCGGCCGAGGTCTTCCAGGCGCCCGCGGTCATGCCGGCCGAGCGGCGCTCGGGGACGACCACGCCGTGGCCGCCGAAGGCGGAGACCGAGCGGACGACCGCGCCGAGGTTGCGCGGGTCGGTGACGCCGTCCAGGGCGACGATCAGCGGGTCCTCACCCTCGTCGGCGGCGGCGTCGGCGAGGTCCTCGGGGTGCGCGTACTCGTACGGCGGGACCTGCAGCACGAGGCCCTGGTGGTTCAGGCCGTTCGTCATGCGGTCCAGCTCGGGGCGCGGGGCCTCCATCAGGTTGATGCCACCGCGCTCGGCGGCGAGCTGGAGGGCCTCGCGGACGCGCTCGTCGTTGTCGATGAACTGCTGGACGTAGAGGGTCGAGGCGGGGACGCCCTCGCGGAGCGCCTCGACGACCGGGTTGCGGCCGACGACCAGCTCGGAGGTCGACTTGCCGCCGCGGCCGCGGACCGCGGGGCGGCGCGCGGCCTGCTTCGTCTTGGCGGTGGCGATGCGGTTCTTCTTGTGTCCCTTGCGCATCTCGGCGGGCGGGGTCGGGCCCTTGCCCTCCAGGCCCTTGCGCCGCTGGCCGCCACTGCCGACCTGCGCGCCCTTCTTGCCGGACATGCGGCGGTTGTTCGCGGCCATGACCTACCTGTTCTCTACGAAGGTGTGTGTACGTCTATGCAGTGTGCCGCCCGGGGGGCCGGGCGGCACAATCGATCAAGGGCCGGGCTACCGGGACCCGAGGGTCCAGCGCGGACCCTGCGGGCTGTCCTCGATCACCAGGCCGGACTGGGCCAGCTGGTCACGGATGGCGTCGGCGGTCGCCCAGTCCTTGCGGGCGCGGGCGGACTCGCGCTGGTCGAGGACGAGCCGGACGAGGCTGTCCACCACGCCGTGCGCGCTTTTGTTGAGCACGGTGTCGCCCTGGTCGGACGTGCCCGCCCACTGCTCGTCCAGCGGGTCGAGGCCGAGGACGCCGAGCATGGCCCGCACCTCGGCGAGCCGGGCCACCGCGGCCTCCTTGTCGTCGGCGGCCAGCGCGCTGTTGCCCTGCCGGACGGTGGTGTGCACGATCGCCAGGGCCTGCGGGACGCCGAGGTCGTCGTCCATCGCCTCGGCGAAGGCGGGCGGGACCTCGGCGGCCGGCTCGACGGTCTTCCCTGCCAGCTCGGTGACGCGCTGCACGAAGCCCTCGATGCGACCGAACGCGGACTCGGCCTCGCGCAGCGACTCCTCGCTGTACTCGATCATCGAGCGGTAGTGCGGGGTGCCCAGGTAGTAGCGCAGCACGATGGGGCGCCACTGCTTGACCATCTCGGACACCAGGACGCTGTTGCCGAGCGACTTGGACATCTTGTCGCCGGCGAGGGTGACCCAGGCGTTGTGCACCCAGTACCGGGCGAAGTCGTCGCCGTAGGCCTTGGCCTGGGCGATCTCGTTCTCGTGGTGGGGGAAGATCAGGTCGATGCCGCCGCCGTGGATGTCGAAGGCGGAGCCCAGGTACTTGTGCGCCATGGCGGAGCACTCCAGGTGCCAGCCGGGGCGGCCGGGGCCCCAGGGCGTCGGCCAGGTCGGCTCGCCGGGCTTGGCGGACTTCCACATGGCGAAGTCGCGCGGGTCCCGCTTGCCGGTCTCGCCCTCGGCGGAGGGCTGGAGCAGGTGGTCCAGCTCCTGCCGGGACAGTTCGAGGTACTGCGGGAGGGACCGTACGTCGAAGTAGACGTTGCCGTCGGCGGCGTAGGCGTGGCCGCGCTCGATGAGGCGCTGCATCATCTCGACCATCTCGGTGATGTGGCCGGTGGCGCGCGGCTCGTACGTCGGCGGCAGGCAGCCGAGGGCGGTGTAGCCGTCGTTGAAGGCCCGCTCGTTCTCGTACCCGATCGACCACCACGGCCGGCCCTGCTCGCGGGCCTTGGTGATGATCTTGTCGTCGATGTCCGTGACGTTCCTGATGAACGTCACCTCATAGCCGCGGTACTGGAACCAGCGGCGCATGATGTCGAAGTTCAGGCCGGAGCGGATGTGGCCGATGTGCGGGGCCGCCTGCACGGTGGCACCACACAGGTAGATCGAGACGCAACCCGGCTTGAGCGGGGCGAAGTCACGGATCTGCCGGGCGCTGGTGTCGTACAGGCGAATAGTCACGACTCCAGGGTAGTGGGCGCGGACCAGTGCCCGGTCACTTCACCCCGGGAATTCCCGGCCTCACAGTCCCCCGGCCACCAGCCCGCCCGCCCCGCCCTCACAGCCTCCCGACCACCTTCTGCGGCGTGATCCGCACGACCACCCGCTCGGCGTCCTGGGCGGAGGCAGTATTACGCCGTCCGACAGCGGGCTCCGCCCGCGGGCCGCGCACTTCCGGCCGACACCCGTCACCCCGAAGCCGCCCCCGAGGCCCGGACCGGCGCTCCGAAGACCACCCGGCCCGAGCCCCCGCCCTCACAGCCTCCCGACCACCTTCTGCGGCGTGATCCGCACGACCACCCGCTCGGCGTCCTGGGCGGAGGCAGGATTGAAGTCCGCGTACTTCTGGCCCGTGTACTTCTCGCTCAGTTCGTCGATGAGTTCCGGGGCACCCTGCGTCGTCAGCTCGGCGGTGCCGCGGATCTCCGCGTACTCGTAGGGCTCGTCGGGGTTCACGACGACGACCGTCACCCGGGGGTCGCGGTCCAGGTTCTTCTTCTTGCGGCGGTCGACCGTGGTGGAGAAGAGGAGCTGTTCGCCGTCCCGCTTCACCCACACCGGGGACATCTGTGTGCTGCCGTCGGGCTGGATGGTGCCGACGACGATGAACACCTTGCCGTCGAGCACGGACTTGAGCTGGTCGGACAGGGCGGCGGGCATGGGTACCTCCGGAAAGCCGTGGTCAGCGGTGACCCGTCGGTCACGGTCACGCTGCGGTGACTCTCCGGGTACCCTCGCACGCTCCCGGCTCACCCGCACCGCGAGCGCGGCCCGGGCGGCGGTCCGCTCAGCCGGTGCGGATCACCAGGGCCGTCGCCACCGCCATCAGGCCCTCCTCGCGGCCCGGGAAGCCGAGGCCGTCCGTCGTCGCGCCGGAGACCGAGACCGGGGCGCCGGCCGCCTCAGAGAGGATCTTCTGGGCCTCGTCCCGGCGCTTGCCGATCTTCGGGCGGGGTCCGATCACCTGGACGGCGACGTTGCCGACGGTGAAGCCGGCCTCGCGGACGATCCGGGCCGCCTCCGTGAGCAGGGTCACCCCGGAGGCGCCGGACCACTCGGGTCGGCCGGTGCCGAAGTGCTGCCCCAGGTCACCGAGGCCGGCGGCGGAGAAGAGGGCGTTGCAGGCCGCGTGGGCGACCACGTCGGCGTCCGAGTGACCGGCCAGCCCGGGGCCCTCGCCCTCCCACTTCAGGCCCGCGCACCACAGCTCGCGGCCCTCCTCAAAGGCGTGGATGTCGGTGCCGATCCCGACCTGGGGAAGCAGCGGTGCCTCAGAAGCCATCGTTGAGCCTCCTGCGGGCCAGGACCGCCTCGGCGAGGACGAGGTCGAGCGGGCGGGTGACCTTGAAGGCCTCCTCGTGGCCGGGGACGGCGACGACCGTCAGGCCCAGCTGCTCCACCATGCTCGCGTCGTCGGTGACGTTCTCGGTGACCGTCTCGTGCGCCCGGACCAGGGTCGCGCGGTCGAAGCCCTGGGGCGTCTGGACGGCTCGCAGGCGGGCCCGCTCGGGCGTGGCGACGACCGGCTCCGGGTCGCCGGCGGTGGCCGCGGGCTCGACCTCCTTGACCGTGTCGGCCAGCGGGAGCGCGGGGACGACCGCGGGCGCACCGTCGCGTACGGCCTCGATCACCGCGTCGACCGTGTCCACGGGGACGAGCGGGCGGGCGGCGTCGTGGACGAGGACGACGCCGTACTCCGGCGGCAGGGCGTCAAGGCCGAGCCGGACCGATTCCTGCCGGCTGTCCCCGCCGGGGACGACCAGGAAGTCGGTGCGGTCCGGCAGCGCGTGCGCGTCGAGCAGGGACTTGACCTCGGCGGCGCCGTCCGGCGGTGCCACGACGATCACCAGGGAGACGTGGCGGGACGCGGCGAGGGCGCGGACCGCGTGGATCAGCATGGGCGTGCCGTTCAGCGCGCGGAGCGCCTTGGGGGCGCCCGGACCGAGGCGTACGCCCCGGCCGGCGGCGGGAATCACGGCGGCGACGGGGTTCTGCGCGGGTGAAGGGCGCGATTCGTCAGACATCGGTTCCTGTCAGGTTTGTGTGCTCGACCTAGGTGGGTATGGCCTGGAGGAGTGCCGGGCGCGGCGCCTTGACCGGACCCTTTCCGTGACCCTGGTCGAGCCGACCGCCCGGGCCCGGCACCTCAAGTATCGGGGGGTTGATCCACCGGCTTCCCCGGGAAACACGCTGCGGGGACGAACATGCCGCAGCGCCCGGCGACAGGTCAGTGTCATCGGGCACCGCGGCATTTCATGTGCTGAGCTGTGCTGAGCGTGCCGGCAGCGAGGGATCGCCACCCGGGCGCGTCAGGAGGCGAGCACCTCGTCGAGCAGGGCCTCGGCCTTGTCCTCGTTCGTGTTCTCCGCGAGAGCCAGCTCGCTCACCAGGATCTGGCGGGCCTTGGCGAGCATGCGCTTCTCACCGGCGGAGAGTCCACGCTCGCGCTCGCGACGCCACAGGTCACGCACGACTTCCGCGACCTTGATGACATCGCCGGAGGCGAGCTTCTCCAGGTTTGCCTTGTAGCGACGAGACCAGTTCGTGGGCTCCTCGGCGTACGGCGCGCGCAGCACCTCGAAGACCCGGTCCAGCCCGTCCTGACCGACCACATCACGCACGCCGACGAACTCCGCATTGTCCGCTGGCACACGTACCGTCAGGTCACCCTGGGCGACCTTCAGCACCAAGTAGGTCTTGTCCACGCCTTTGATCTGGCGAGTTTCGATGGCCTCGATCAGCGCGGCCCCGTGATGGGGATAGACCACGGTGTCGCCAACCTTGAACGTCATGTGACAGGTACCCCTTCCGTGGCTATCCAGGGTAACACGGAAACCGACGGTTCTGAATGGCGTTTTCGCAGGTCAGGGCATATCTCGGGGCTTGACAACAGCAACAGGAACGTGCTGCGAGAGGCCTGCGGAACCGGGTATTCGCAGGTCGGAGGGGCTGTTCGGGCGGGGCGAAACGCGTACGTTACCGACCTCAGGAGCCTTCTCCAAGTGGACGAACGTCCCGGTTTGTCCGGTTCCAAGCGTACGACTTCCGCTACTCCGTTCGGTGACCGGAGGGGATGCGGGCCGAATCCGGAATTGATCAACAGCCGCCGGACGGGGTCCGTGATCTGGTCGTGATGCGGTCTGTGATGACGTCCCCGATGGGGCCCGTGTTCTGCTCCGTGTTCTGCTCCCCGATCCGCTCGCCGATGTGCTCCGTGATCTGCTCTCTGATCAATTCGAGAGTGGTCGCACATTCCTTCACGTAAATTTTGCGAGCAGTTATGTGAATGCCGGACGAGCCCCCCGGCAAAGCGACAGGAGGGGCACTTGTGACCCCAGGGGTGAAGGGCGGGCGGTACCCCCAGCTGGAGGGAAGCCGGTTGCTTGGGGGAGGGTCGGGTGCGGCGGCGGTGGAACGGCTCGGTAACCTGAGGCCGCTGACAGACACTTAGGGCGGCTTTATTAGGGGAGCCGCCCGTGCGTTCAAGGAGTTGCCGCCGCCGTGAGCAGCAGCCTTCGACGCGGCGCCCTCGCCGCCTCCGCCATCGTCTTCTCGATCGCCTCGCTCGCCGCCTGTGGCGCCGGCAACAACTCGCAGACCCTGGAGGTCAAGCCGGACAACGCGGCTACCAGCGTCGGGGTCATCAAGGTCCAGAACGCCACGATCATCACGCAGCCCGACCTGAAGTCCACCGGTCCGGCCGTGATCTCCGCGACGGTGTTCAACTCGGACACGCACCCGCAGACGCTGCAGTCCATCGCCATCCCGGGGAGCAGCGCGACCGTCAAGCTGACGCCCGCGAAGGGCCAGAGCCTGACGGTCCCGGCGAACGGCTCCCTGACCCTCGGCGGCAAGGACAACGCCTCCGCCGAGATCCCCAACGGCCGTGAGTCCGTCCAGGACGGCAACGCCCAGAAGATCACGTTCACCTTCAGCAAGACCGGTGACGTGAGCCTGGAGGCCTTCGTGGTGCCAGCGACCAGCTACTTCGACAAGTGGGGTCCGAGCCAGATCCCGTCCGGCCCGGCGACGGCCTCCCCGGCCCCGGGGGCGTCCGCCTCCGGCAGCGGCAAGCCCGCTAAGCGCGGCAAGGCGACCCCGTCGAGCTCCGCGAGCAACACGGCGAACACGGGCGCGACCCCGAGCGACTCGGCCTCGCAGTCGGCCCTCGGCAACTGAGCAGCCGTACACACGACGAAGGGCGGCACCCCGGCCGGCGAAGGCCTGGTCCGTCAGCACCCGGGTCAGCGCACCGCACAGGGCCGCCCGATCGCCCGGTGCCACCAGCAGCCCGTTCTCCTCGT
>NZ_JBFBBK010000008.1:134770-216278 GCF_040682635.1 Streptomyces sp. NPDC051133 | reverse complement strand
CGGAAGGTAGTGCGTGTCCTCTTCCATCACCGCGCC
The DNA here is from genome assembly GCF_040682635.1 of Streptomyces sp. NPDC051133. NCBI lineage: Bacteria > Bacillati > Actinomycetota > Actinomycetes > Kitasatosporales > Streptomycetaceae > Streptomyces > Streptomyces sp. NPDC051133. The sequence continues at coordinate 216,242 of NZ_JBFBBK010000008.1, read as the reverse complement.
CGAGGGCATCATCAACCCGCCGATCGACGAGCTTCTCGAGGCCACCGACGCGAAGGACGCCGTACGGCGTCCCGCGGTGCCCGCCCCTCGGGTGGCGGTCCGGGCCGGTCAGGTCACCCGGCCGCCTGGCTCCTGCCGCCCTTGCGGGACACCGGGGCCCACCGGTCGACCAGGCCCGGGTGGTCGCGCAGCCAGGCACGGACGGCGTCCTGCTCCTTGCCCTTGCCGGCCTGCTGGATCTGCGACTCCAGCCCGGTGAGCTGCTGCTCGGTCATCGAGAAGTCCTTCAGCCAGCGGCCGACCTCGGGGCTGTCGCCGGTGAAGCCCTTGCGGGCGAGGGTGTGCACGCCGTCGCCCTTGCCCCAGGCACCCCGGGGGTCCTTGAGCTTCTTCAGGCCGTAGTCGCTGTAGGCCCAGTGCGGCGACCACAGGGTGACGACGACCGGCTGCTTCTTGGCGTAGGCCCGCTTGAGCTCGGCGAGCATGGCCGGGGTGGAGCCGTCTACCACGTCGTACGTGCCCTGCAGGCCGTACTGCTTGAGGACCTTGCTCTTGAGCAGGCCCATCTCGCCCGCGCTGGGCTCGATGCCGACGATCCTGCCGCCGAACTCGGAGGCGTGGTCCTTCAGGTCCGCCAGGGAGTTCACGTCCTTCACATAGGAGGGGACGGTGAGCTCCAGGGAGGTCGGGCCGAACCAGGAGCCGAGGTCGTCGAGCTGCTTGCCGTACTTCTTCCAGTACTCGGCGTGGGTGGTGGGCAGCCAGGAGTCGGTCTCGAAGTCGAGCTGGCCGGTGGCGAGGCCGGTGTAGAGGGGCCCCGCGGCGTACTGGGTGGTGGTGACCTTGAAGCCGCGTTCCTCCAGGATCTCCTTCCACAGGAAGGTGGAGGCGACGCCCTCGTCCCACGGGATGTAGCCGATCCTGATCTCCTTGCCCCTGCCGACGTCCGTGCCGGAGGCCTCGGAGGTGCCGGTGGAGGAGCCGAAGACGCCCATCCCGCTCGCGACCAGGGCGAGGACGACCACGCCGACGACCGCGACGGCGGGGCGCGGACGGTACGACCACGCGCGCGCGGGGGCCTTGGCGGCGGCCCTGCGGCCCAGCGGGGAGAGCTGGGTGCCGAGCGCGCCGGTGATGCGGTCCAGGTAGACGGCGAGGACGACGATGCCGACGCCGGCCTCGAAGCCGTAGCCGATGTCGAGCTGGCCGATGGCCTCGTTGACGGCGCCGCCCAGGCCGCCGGTCCCGACCATGCCGGCGATGACGACCATGGACAGGCCCAGCATGATCACCTGGTTGACGCCGGCCATGACGGTCGGCAGGGCGAGCGGCAGCTGCACCCGCCAGAGGATGTCGCGGGGGGTGGTGCCGAACGCCTCGGCGGCCTCGACCAGTTCGGCGTCGACCTGCCGGATGCCCAGCTCGGTCATGCGGACGCCGGGGGCGAGCGCGAAGATCAGGGTGGCGACGACACCGGCGGCGGTGCCGAGGCCGAAGAAGAGCATGGCCGGGATCAGCAGGACCATCGACGGCATGGTCTGCAGCAGGTCCAGGACGGGCCGTACGGCGGCGCTGACGGCCTTGGAGCGGGCCGCCCAGATGCCCAGCGGGAGCGAGATCACCAGGGCGATCACGGTGGCCACGAGGACCAGGGCCAGTGTGGACATGGCCTGGTCCCACAGTTCGAGGGAGTCGACCAGCGCGAACCCGGCGAAGGCGAGGACACCGGCGAGCAGGCCGCGCAGCCACCAGGCGAGGACGGCGAGGATGCCGGCCATCAGCAGCGGCTGGGGCGCGCCGAGCACGGCGTCGATGCCGTCGTACATGCCCTCCATGACGGCCTTGACGGCGTCGAAGAGCCAGGAGAAGTGGTCGACCAGCCAGTTGACGCCGGAGTCGACCCAGTCGCCGAGGGGGATCCTAGGCACGGCTGATCACCTTCGCCTTCCCGTCCGGGGCGTCACAGGGCGCGGGATCGGCCGTCTCCTCGCCGAGGAAGCCGACCAGCCGCTGTCTGGGGACGACGCCGACGACCCGGTTCGCCTCGTCGACCACGCTGACCCGGTGGGAGAGCCGGGCACTGATCGCGCACAGTTCCGTGAACGGCGTCTCGCGGGTCGCCGTCTCGCAGCCGCACAGGGGGGCGTCGCCGGTGACCGAGGTGTCCATGAGGGCGGCCGCCGTCAGTACACGGGAGCGGTCGACGTCCTGGATGAAGGAGGCGACGTAGTCGTTCGCCGGGCGCAGCAGGATGTCCTCGGCGGTGCCGGTCTGCACGATGCGGCCGTCGCGCATGACGGCGACGCGGTCGCCGAGGCGCATGGCCTCGTTGAGGTCGTGGGTGATGAAGACGATGGTCTTCTTCAGGGTCTTCTGCAGCTCCAGGAGCTGGTCCTGCATGTCGCGGCGGATCAGCGGGTCCAGGGCGCTGAAGGACTCGTCCATCAGCAGCAGGTCGGCGTCGGTGGCGAGCGCGCGGGCGAGGCCGACGCGCTGCTGCATGCCGCCGGACAGCTCGTCGGGCCAGGACTTCTCCCAGCCGGCCAGGCCGCACAGGGCGAGCGCCTCGTCGGCGCGGCGCTCGCGCTCGGCGCGGGGCACGCCCTGCACCGCCAGGCCGTAGGCGGCGTTGTCGCGGACACTGCGGTGCGGGAAGAGCGCGAAGTGCTGGAAGACCATGCTGATCTTCCTGGAGCGCAGTCCGCGCAGTTCACGGTCTTGAAGCGCGGTCAGGTCCTGGCCGTCGAAGCGCACGCTGCCCGCGGTCGGCTCCAGCAGCCCGTTCAGCATGCGCAGCAGCGTCGACTTGCCGGATCCGGACAGGCCCATGACGACGAAGATCTCGCCCGCCTCCACGCGGAAGGAGGCGTCGATGACGGCGGCGGTGGTGCCGTCGGCACGCAGCTCCTCACGGTCGGCGCCCCGCCTCAGGCGCTCCACTGCGTCGTCCGGTCGTCTGCCGAACACCTTGAACAGGTGCTCCGCCTCAAGCCTCGCTGACACGCGTACCTCTCGTCTCCGGGGACATGACAGAGGCCGCGCCTCCCCACGATCGACATGGTCAAACTTTTAAGTGACTCACGTCACAGGGGTGGCGGCAAGGGCGGCCGCACCTGGTGGCCGGCCCGCCGGAGAGGGCTGCCGTCGCCGGCCGGGTGACCGTCCGGGTGACTGTCGGTGCCGTACGGCATGATGCGAGCGTGACCGGACGACTCATGCTCCTCGACACCGCCTCGCTGTACTTCCGCGCCTACTTCGGCGTCCCGGACTCGGTGAAGGCACCGGACGGCACGCCCGTGAACGCCGTGCGCGGGCTGCTGGACTTCATCGACCGGCTGGTGAAGGACCACCGGCCGGAGCGGCTGGTGGCCTGCATGGACGCCGACTGGCGGCCGCAGTGGCGGGTGGATCTGATCCCCACCTACAAGGCACACCGGGTCGCCGAGGAGCACGAGGGCGGACCGGACGAGGAGGAGGTGCCGGACACCCTCGCCCCGCAGGTGCCGGTCATCGAGTCCGTGCTGGACGCGATCGGCATCGCGCGGGTCGGCGTCGCACGGTACGAGGCGGACGACGTGATCGGCACGTTCACCGCGCGCGCGGACGGCCCGGTGGACATCGTCACCGGCGACCGCGACCTCTATCAGCTGGTGGACGACGAGCGCGGGGTGCGCGTGCTGTACCCCCTCAAGGGCGTGGGCACGCTGCAGCTGACCGACGAGGCCGTGCTGCGCGAGAAGTATGGGGTCGACGGGCGCGGGTACGCGGACCTGGCGCTGCTGCGCGGCGACCCGAGCGACGGGCTGCCGGGCGTGGCCGGCATCGGCGAGAAGACGGCCGCCAAGCTGCTCGCCGAGTTCGGCGACCTGGCCGGGATCATGGCCGCGGTGGACGACCCGCAGGCGAAGCTCACGCCGTCGCAGCGCAAGCGGCTCACCGAGGCCCGGCCGTACGTCGCGGTCGCAGCGCAGGTGGTCCGGGTGGCCGGCGACGTGCCGCTGCCGCAGGTCGACACCGCCCTGCCGCACGCCCCGCGCGACCCGGCGGCCCTGGAGGAGCTGGCCCGGCGCTGGGGGCTCGGCGGCTCCCTGCAGCGGCTGCTGGGCACGCTCGCCGGGTGACCCACGACCGGAAAGCTCCGGCAAAGGGCTCTCATCGAGCCCTCGGGGAAGAGGTGTTCACGGTGAGCGAGGTGCTAGCTTAGGTAAACCTAACCAATTCTGCAGGAGGCCGTGATGGCAGAGCGTCCGGGACGAAAGCCGCGCAAGCCCCGTACCGCCCACGTGGTGCGCACCGAGCGGCTCTCCCCGCACATGCAGCGCGTGGTGCTGGGCGGCGACGGGCTGGCCGACTTCGCGGCGGACACCTGCACCGACCACTATGTGAAGCTGCTGTTCGGGCCCGAGGGCGTGAGCTATCCGGAACCCTTCGACCTGGAGCGGATCCGCGCGGAGTTCCCGCGGGAGCAGTGGCCGGTGACCCGGACGTACACCGTGCGCGCCTGGGACCCCGAACACCGTGAGCTGACCCTGGACTTCGTGGTCCACGGCGACGAGGGCCTGGCCGGTCCCTGGTCGACGCGCGTCCGGCCCGGTGAGACCGTGCGCTTCATGGGTCCCGGTGGCGCCTACGCGCCCGCCCCGGACGCCGACTGGCACCTGCTCGTCGGGGACGAGAGCGCGCTGCCCGCCATCGCCCGCGCCCTGGAGTCACTGCCCGCCGACGCCCGTGCGCACGCCTTCGTGGAGGTCTCGGGCCCCGAGGAGGAGCAGAAGGTCGACACCGAGGTGCAGATCGTCTGGCTGCACCGCGGGGAGCGGCCGGTCGGCGAGGCCCTGCTGGAGGCCGTACGGGGGCTGGACTTCCCGGAGGGCCGGATGCACGCGTTCGTGCACGGCGAGGCCGGCTTCGTGAAGGAGCTGCGCCGGCTGCTGCGCGTCGAGCGGCAGATCCCGCGCGAGGACCTGTCGATCTCCGGTTACTGGCGTCTCGGGCACAACGAGGACGGCTGGCAGGCCTCCAAGCGGGAGTGGAACGCCCGGGTGGAGGCCGAGCAGGAGGGCGGCGAGGGCGGCGCGGCGGCCGCCTGAGAGCGGTCCGGCTCCAGGGTGGTCCGTCTCCAGGGCGGTCCGTCTCCAGGGCGGTCCGTCCTCAGGGCGCCGTCTCGTTGATCTTGCCGAACGGGATGTGCACGCTGGGCGTGGTCCGGGACGTGCTCTGCAGGTGCGTCACCTGGTCGTCGAAGAAGATGTGCGGGTCGAGCACCTTCATGACGGCGCCCTTGTCTATGCCGCCGAGGAAGAACGCGCCGTTGACCCGCACCCCCCACTGCTTGAGGCTGCGCACGGCCCGCTCGTGCGCCGGTGCGTTGCGCGCGGTCACGATGGACACGCTCACCCGGAGCCCGTAGCCGGGGTCGCGCGTGCGCCGCTCCTCCTCGCGACGCTGGATCCGGTTCACCCCGGCGAGGAAGTCCCGCAGCGGCCCGGGGTCGTGCGGGGTGGCGGCGTTGCGGGCCTCGTGCGCGCGGAACTCCTCCAGGCCGCCGGACTGGTACACCTGCTCGGCCGCGTCCCCGGCGAGCACCCCGTCGAAGTCGAAGGCGATCCGCAGCTCCCGGTCGGCGGGGTCGTCCGGGTACGCCGCGCCGAGCACGTGTCCCGCGGGCAGTCCCGCGGCGACGGCCTCCCGTACGTCGTCCCCGTTCGCGGACAGGAACAGGGACATGTTCAGGGCGGGCATGAACTTGTACGGCGCGCGGCCCTGCATGAACACGGCCCGGCTGATGGGCAGTTCGTGGGACTGGATCGAGCGCATGACCCGCAGGCCCGTGTCGGGGTCGTTGCGGGACAGGATGATCACCTCGACGAGCGGGTCTCCCGGCTCGCCGAGGTCGTTCAGCGACAGCAGCCGCCGGATGAAGGAGAACGCGACCCCCGGCTGGAGCGTGTCGCCGACGTTCTCCTCCTGGTAGGCCCGGTAGGCCTTTTCGCCCTGCTCCCGGAAGACCGCGTCCGACTCCCGCAGATCGAACAGGGCGCTGGAGGCGACACCGACGACGAGTCGGTCCGCAAGCTCGTAGGGTGGCATGCGCCCCATCTTCACAGGGCCGGCCCCGGGGCGTAGCCGGGGGTGCCGCGGTTCAGTCGCCGCGCACGCGCGCGTGCAGGTGCATGTCGTGCCAGCCGTCCGGGTGGAGGCAGGCGCTGCGCTTGGTGCCCTCGTGAGCGAAGCCGGCCTTGACGGCCACCCGGCAGGACGCCTCGTTGGCGAGGGCGTGCAGCAGCTCCAGCCGGTGGAAGCCGATCTCCTCGAACGCCCAGCGGCTCAGGGCGGTCGCGCTGCGCACCGCGACGCCCCGGCCGCGGGCCTGCGCCGCCGTCCAGTACGCGATCTCGGCGGTGCCGTCCGCGAGCAGGATCTGGCGCAGCGCGACGCGGCCCAGCAGCGCGTCCGTGTCCGCGTCCACGACGGCCCACTGGGCCTGCTGCTCGCCCTGCCACTCCCCCCGCCAGCCCTCGATCCAGCCGGCGACCTCCTCCGCGGAGTCGGCGGACCTGAGGTGCCACTGGTGGATCAGCGGGTCCTGGAAGGCGGCGTGGACGGCGGGCGCGTCCTCGGCCCGCCACGGGCGCAGCAGCAGGCCGTCGCCGGCGGGCAGGGCCGGCTGCGGGGTGCGGGCGAGGGCTCCCGGGAGCAGGACGGGATCGGTGAGAAAGGGCATGATCCGCATTCTGCCCCTGCCCCGTACCCTTGGCCCGGTGAGACGCCGTACCCCGCCCCCTCCGGCCCCGCTCCCCCAGCGCGAGGGGGTCGACCCCGTGCGGGTGCGGCTGCCGGTGGCCGAAGGCTGGGACACGGTCCGGGAGTACCTGGTGGAGCGGCTGAGCGGGGCCGGGGCCGGGGTGATCGACGCGATGTTCGACGCGGGGGTGATCGTCGGGGCCGACGGGCGGCCCGTGGCGGCGGACGCGCCGTTCGAACCGGGGATGTTCGTGTGGTTCCACCGCGAGCTGCCCGCAGAGGTCCCGGTCCCGTTCCCGGTGGAGGTGGTGTACCGGGACGCGCACATCGTCGTGGCCGACAAGCCGCACTTCCTGGCCACGACCCCGCGCGGCAGCCATGTCACCCAGACCGTGCTGGCCCGGCTCCGCCACGAGCTGGGCCTCCCCACGCTGACGGCGGCCCACCGCCTGGACCGGCTGACGGCGGGACTGGTGCTGTTCACCGTGCGCCCGGAGGAACGCGGCGCCTACCAGACGCTGTTCCGGGACCGGCTGGTGCGCAAGGAGTACGAGGCGGTCGCACCGTACGACCCCGGGCTGGCCCTGCCCCGGACCGTACGCAGCAGGATCGTCAAGGAGCGCGGGGTGCAGGCCGCCCGGGAGGTCGAGGGCGAGCCCAACGCCGAGACGTACGTGGAACTCGCCGGGCACCGGGACGGACGAGGCCGCTACCGCCTCGTACCGGCGACCGGCCAGACCCACCAGCTGCGGGTGCATCTGACCGCGCTCGGCGTGCCCATCCTCGGCGACCCGCTGTACCCCGAGGTGACCGCCCCGGTGCCGGCCGGTGACTTCCGGCGGCCGCTGCAACTGCTCGCGCGGCGGCTGGAGTTCACCGATCCGGTCACCGGGGCGGAGCACGCGTTCGTCAGCGGACGCGCGCTCCTGGCCTGGTCGTCCTACGCGGCCTGGGCCGGGGCGGACCGGCCCCCCGGGGTCACTCCCCGCGCCACCAGGTGAGCAGGCGCCGCCAGACGCCCCGGTGCCGGGCCGGCTGCGGAGCCGGGGGCACCGGCACGGGCTCGGGCACGGCGGGGCGCGCGGCCGCCTGCCGCGGCAGGGGCGCCGGGGCCGGGTCGCGCTTGAGGGTGCCGACCTGCCGGTCGGTGCGCTGCGGCGGGACGGGGCCCGGCCGGGGCGGGAGGTTGACGTCCTGCTGCGGCTTCGGCTCGAAGCGCACGGGCAGGGACACCAGGTGCCGGGAGGCGATGGACGACCGCCAGCACAGGTCCTCCTCGGCGCAGTCCAGCTGGATGTCCGAGAGCCGCATCAGCAGCGCGTCGACGCCGACGTCGGCGATGGCGCGGCCGATGTCCTGGCCGGGGCACTCGTGCGGACCGCCGCCGAAGGCCAGGTGGGAGCGGTTGCCCTGCATACCGGCGGACAGGTCGGGCCGTACCCGCGGGTCGACGTTGCCCGGGGCGGGGGCGAAGAGCAGCCCGTCGCCCTTGCGGATGCGCTGGCCGCCCAGCTCGGTGTCCTGCTTGGCGAAGTAGCCGAGGACGGTGCTGAACGGCGGCTCGTCCCACAGGGACTGCTCGATCGCCTCGGGCACGGTCATCTGGCCGCCGTTGAGCTGGGCCCGGAAGCCCGGCTCGGTGAGGACCATGCGCAGCGCGTTGGCGAGCGCGTTCGCGGTGGCCTCGTAGGCCGCGAACAGGACGAGGCGCAGGTGTTCGCGGACCTCGTCGTCGGTGAGTCCGGCCGAGTGGGTGATGAGGTGACTGGTGACGTCGTCCTCGGGCCGGGCGCGGCGCCGGGTGGTGAGCCGGCTCAGGGCGTCCATGACGTAGGCATGGCTCTGGATGGCGGTCTCGGTGCCCTTCAGCGCGTCGCGGGCGGCCTGCACCATCCGGTCGTTGAACTCCTCGGGCATGCCGAGGATCTCGCACATCACGGCCATCGGCAGGTGCTCGGAGAACTGGGAGACCAGGTCGGCCCGGCCGCGCTCGCAGAAGCTGTTGACCAGGCCCTGGGTGTGCCGGCCGATGTGACGGCGCATGCTGCGGTGGTCGATGGTGGCCATGGCCGCGGTGACCGCGGCGCGCAGCCGCTCGTGCTCGCCGCCCTCGGCGTGGGAGCAGATGGGCTGCCAGGCGATGTGCGGCATGAGCGGGTGGTCGGGCTTGACCATGCCCTCGATCAGCGGGGTCCAGATCCGGCTGTCGCGGGTGTACTGCGAGGGGGTGCGCACCAGTTGCAGGTTCTCGGCGTGTCCGAGCACCACCCACATCGGTACGTCGTCGTGCAGCAGCACGGGGGCCACGGGGCCGTGCTCCTCGCGCAGTCGCTCGTAGAGGTCGCCGAGGTCCTCCGCGTCGGGGCCGTAGAGCCGGTGCAGTCCCCCGGGGCCGAGGCGGTGTGCCGGGCAGCCCGGCGGCGGGGTGGCGGCGGAGTCTGTGCCGGTCAGGGATGGGGGTTCAGAGGTCACGGTGTCGCTCCGGGACGGAAGGTGTGGGGGTCGGTCGGCTGCGGGGTTCAGGTGAGGGCGCCGGACAGGGCGAGGGAGTGCAGGAAGCGCGTCAGGGTCAGCAGCACGTCCTTGCTGGAGGCCCGGCGGCGTACGTCGCAATCGATGATCGGGATCTCCGGGGCCAGGTCCAGCGCGGTGCGCAGTTCCTCGACGGGGTAACGGGGCGCGTCCGGGAAGGTGTTGACGGCGACGACGAAGGGCACGCCGCGCTCCTCCAGCCGGCCCATGACGTCGAAGCTGACCTCCAGGCGCCGGGTGTCGACCAGGACGACCGCGCCGAGGGCGCCTTCGAACAGACCGTTCCACAGGAACCAGAAGCGCTCCTGGCCGGGGGTGCCGAACAGGTAGAGCACCAGCTTGTCGGTGATGCTGATGCGGCCGAAGTCCATGGCCACGGTGGTGGCCGTCTTGGTGTCGGAGCCGTAGTTGTCGTCGACACCGATGCCCGCCTGGGTCATGGTCTCCTCGGTGGTCAGCGGCCTGATGTCGCTGACGGAACCGACCATGGTGGTCTTGCCGACGCCGAAGCCGCCCACGATCACGATCTTCGCCGCGGCCTGCGCCGTGTGCGGCAGGTGGTCCTCGGTGCGTGGGCCGGGGAGGGTGTCAGAGCCGTTGAAGTCCATGCATCACCGCTTCGAGGAGTGAACGGTCGGGGAGCGCCTGGCGGACGATCGGGGCGCGCGCCTGCACCAGTTCGGCCGTGATCAGTTCGGTGATCAGGACGGTCATCGCGCTGAACGGCAGATTGAGGTAGGCCGAGAGTTCGGCCACGGACAGAGGGGCGTTGCAGAGCCGGAGGACGGCCGCGTGTTCCGGTGGGGCGTGCCGCGCCGGGGCGGCACGGGACACGATCAGGGTGACAAGGTCCAGCTCGGCCCGTATCCCGTCCTCGGAGCCGGCGATGGTGTACAGCCGTTCCGGATTGCGGGGCGGGGGCTGACCGCCCGCCGGCGGGGCCGGCGGCCCCGGAGTGGTGGGCGGCTGGGGAGGCCGGGGCGGTTTCGGCAGGCGCCGTTTGCGTCGTGGAGGGGTCATACGGTCTGCCCGTTCCGCCGGGGCGGACTGCTGAGATGGGCGCCGATCCGGACGACGAGGTCGCGCATCATGCCGCTCATCCGGCCGGGTTCGCAGGTGACGTCGGCGAGTACGGCGAGGTAGGCGTTGTCGCCGGCGTTCATGAGGTAGAAGTAGCCGCCGTCGATCTCGAAGACGACGACCTGCATGTCACCGGCGCCGGGGAGCTCCTTGATGATGGCGCCGGCCAGGCTCTGCACCCCCGCGCAGGCGGCCGCCACGCGGTCGGCGGCGTCGGGATCGCCGCCGTAACGGGCGATGCGCAGTCCGTCCGCGGAGAGGACCACGATCATCTCGATGCCCGGCACGCCGTCGTTCAGCTGCTTGAGCATCCAGTCGATGTTGCCTCGCTGCTGGATCACTTGAGGTCTCCCTCGTCGTCGGCCCCGGTGGTGGCCTCGGTGGCGGTGTCCGAATCGTTGAGCAGGTGCACGTACTTTTCCGGGTGCCTGGTGAAGTCGGTCAGTTCGGGCCCGGTGGCGCCCTCGGGCATGCCCTTGCGCAGGCCGTTCCAGAAGTCCTCGATGCCCTGTCCGATCGGCCGCTCCATGAGCTTCTTGCGCACGGGGTCGATCTCGGGCTCGGGCTCGGGCTCGGGCTCGGGCTGGGACCAGATGGTCGGCCTGCCCTCGCGCTCGGCCCGCTCAATGGCGGCCTGTTCGGCGTAGCGCTGGCTGAGGGGGGTCTTCACCCGGCTGCGGCGCTGCGGCAGACCGCCCGCGGTCCACTCGGTGACCTCGGGGACGTCGTCCTCCATGGAGATCCCGGCGGGGATCTTCGGGCTGGTGGGGCGGCGCCTCTTGGGCGGGCGCTTGGGGCCCTCGACGGCGCCCAGTTCGCGCATCGGGATGCCGGTGGCGCCGATCCCGTGCGCGGCGCCGACGCCGGGCTCGGTGGTCGTCATCACGCGCGGCACGAAGAGGATGGCGCGGACACCGCCGTAGGCGGAGGCGCGCAGCGAGACCTCCATGTCGAACTGCTTGCAGAGCCGGCCGACGACGGCGAGGCCGAGGCGCGGGTTCTCGCCGAGGTTGTCCGCGTCGTCGCCCGCCTTGGCGGCCTCGATCGCGCCCTCGATACGGGCCCGGGACTCCTCGCTGAGGCTGACGCCGGCGTCCTCGATCTCGATGGCGATGCCGGCCTGCACCTCGGTGGCGGTGACGTACACCTTGGCCGTGGGCGGCGAGTAGCGGGTGGCGTTGTCGAGGAGCTCGGCCGCGGCGTGGATGATCGGCTCGACCGCGGTGCCCTTGATGTTGATGTTCACGATGGAGCTCAGCTCGATGCGCCGGTACTCCAGGATGCGCGACATCGCGCCGCGCAGCGTGCTGTAGAGGGAGACCGGCAGCGGCCACTGGCGGCCCGGCCGGCCGCCGCCGAGGACGGCGATGGTGTCGGCGAGGCGGCCGATCAGCGAGGTGCCGTGGTCGATGCGCAGCAGGTCGTCGAAGACCTCGGGGTTGCGGCCGTGGTCCTCCTCCATCTCCCGCAGTTCCTTGGCCTGCTGGTGGACGATGGCCTGGACGCGGCGGGCGACGCTCACGTAAGAGCGCTCGGTGGCGTCACGCATCGAGATCTCGTGGTCGGCGCCCTTCAGGGCGACGCGGAACATCTCGCGGTACTGCTCGGGCAGGCCGCGCAGTTCGGGGTCGACGTCGTAGACGTTGCGCAGCACGTCCCGCATGTGCTCGCCGGCGCGCAGCCGGAAGAAGCCGGTGGGCAGGATGTCGTCGACGTAACGGGCGATCAGCTGGTCGTGTGCGGCGATCCGGTGTTCCAGATACGCGGTGTGCCGGGCGCGTTCGGCCCGCTCCTCGCGGAGCAGACGTCCACGGCGGGCGGCCTCCGCGGCCGTGACGAGGACCAGCAGCACGGCCACCGCCCCGAGCACACCGACGGCGACCCGGGCCGACGCCGGTACCAGGGCGACGGCGGTGCCGGTCGCGGCGGCCATCACTATGGCCGGCGGCAGGAGCACGCGCGCGTAGGGACGTTCACGGCGACCGGGAGGCTTCTGAACACTCACCATGGATGCCTTCTGAGACGAATCGGCTGGGTGTCGGGAGAGCATGCGCGGGGAAGGTTGAGGGAACTGTCGGGAATGACGGCAGGATTGGGAACAGGCGCACGAATTCACCTCAACTCGGTGCGCCGCGGGCGAGCTTAGTCCGACCGGATCATCGCCGTGTCATATTCGGCAAGCACCTGAAATCGCCCGTGGGACAGGAGTAACCTCTGGTCATTTACACGGGGAGGCGCTGTTCGAACACGTTCGGTGACGGCGCACAGGCATGCGAAAGCGGCTCACCGTGGCGAGTGAAAGGAGCCCTTCACCCCGGCGCTCCGGAGCGCCGGGGTGAAGGGCGGAAGTGTCACCCTCAGGGGGGAATCTCAGCCCACCGACGAGTAGGCGACCACGCCCCGCAGCAGTTGGTCGACGGCCTTGCGCGCCGCCTTGGCCACGGTCGACCCCTGGGCGGGCGCCGCCGCCGAGATCTGCCCCAGCACGTCGATGACCTGCTTGCACCAGCGCACGAAGTCGCCGGCGGGCATCTCGGCCTCGCGCAGCACCTCGTCGAGGCCCTTCCCGGAGGCCCACATGTACGCGGCCCAGGCGAAGCCGAGGTCGGGCTCGCGCTGTCCGACGCCTTCGGTCTGGTTGATCCGGAAGTCCTCCTCCAGGGCGTCGAGCCGGCCCCAGATCCGCACCATCTCACCGAGCGCGGCCTTCGCCTTGCCCGAGGGCAGCTTGGGCGCCATCGCGTCGTCGCCGACCCGGGCCTCGTACACCAGCGCCGAGACGCAGGCGGCGAGTTCGGCCGGGGCGAGGTCCTCCCAGACCCGCTCGCGCAGGCATTCGCTGGCCAGCAGGTCGAGTTCGCCGTACAGCCGGGCGAGCCGCTTGCCGTGCTCGGTGACCTCGTCGGCCCGCAGGTAGTCCAGCTCGGTCAGCAGGGCCACGATCCGGTCGAAGGTGCGCGCGATGGTGTTCGTGCGGCCCTCGATGCGGCGCTCCAGCTGCGAGGTGTCGCGCAGCAGCCGGTGGTACCGCTCGGCCCACCGGGCGTGGTCCTCGCGGTCGTCGCACCCGTGGCAGGGGTGTGCGCGCAGCTCCGTGCGCAGCCGGGCGATCTCCCGGTCGTCGGCGGCCTGCGAGCGCTTCTTGCGGGCCCGCTCCGGCGGGATGTGCCCGGCCTTGGTGCGCAGCGCCGAGGCCAGGTCCCGACGCGACTGCGGGGAACGCGGGTTGAAGTTCTTCGGGATCCGCATCCGGTCCAGCGGCTCGACCGGCACCGGGAAGTCCATGGACGCCAGCCGCTTCACCTGCCGCTCGGCGGTCAGCACCAGCGGGCGCGGCCCGTCGTGGTGGTCGAAGCCGCGGTGGCCGTTGGAGCGGCCTGCGGGCAGACCCGGATCCAGGACCAGGGCCAGACCGGCGTACTTGCCCGTGGGCACGTGGATGACGTCGCCCGGCTTCAGCTTCTCCAGGGCGACGGCGGCCTCGGCGCGCCGCTGGCTCGCGCCCTGCCGGGCCAGTTCGGTCTCGCGGTCCTTCAGCTCGCGGCGCAGCCGGGCGTACTCCTCGAAGTCGCCGAGGTGGCAGGTCATGGAGGCCTTGTAGCCCTCCAGGCCCTCCTCGTTGCGCTGCACCTGCCGGGAGATGCCCACGACCGACTTGTCGGCCTGGAACTGTGCGAAGGAGGTCTCCAGCAGCTCGCGGGAGCGGTGCCGGCCGAACTGCTCGACCAGGTTGACCGCCATGTTGTACGACGGCTTGAAGCTGGAGCGCAGCGGGTAGGTGCGCGTGCCCGCGAGACCGGCGAGGTGCTCGGGGCTCATGCCGCGCTGCCAGAGCACGACCGCGTGGCCCTCGACGTCGATGCCGCGGCGGCCTGCGCGGCCGGTGAGCTGGGTGTACTCGCCGGGGGTGATGTCGGCGTGCTGCTCGCCGTTCCACTTGACGAGCTTCTCCAGCACCACCGAGCGGGCGGGCATGTTGATGCCGAGGGCGAGGGTCTCGGTGGCGAACACGGCCTTGACCAGACCGCGTACGAACAGCTCCTCGACGACCTCCTTGAAGGTCGGCAGCATGCCCGCGTGGTGGGCGGCGATACCGCGCTCCAGGCCCTCCAGCCACTCGTAGTAGCCGAGGACGTGCAGGTCCTCCTGCGGGATGGAGGCGGTGCGCTCCTCGACCAGGGCGCGGACCTGTTCCCTGGCCTCCTCGTCGTTGAGCCTCAGGCCCGCGTACAGGCACTGCTGGACGGCGGCCTCGCAGGCGGCACGGCTGAAGATGAAGGTGATGGCGGGCAGCAGTCCCTCGGAGTCGAGGCGCTCGATGACCTCGGGCCGGCCGGGCGTCCACACGCGCGAACGCTGTCTGCGCTCCCGCTCGCGGTCGGCCTCACGCATCGACCGGCCGCGCCTGCGGTCCTGGTACGACGGCCGGGTGGCCTCCATGCGGGCGAGCCGGGCGAGGTCGGGGTTGACGGCCTTCTTGTGGCCCTCGCCCTCCTCGAACAGGTCGTACATCCTGCGTCCGGCGAGCACGTGCTGGAACAGGGGCACGGGCCGGTGCTCGGAGACGATCACCTCGGTGTCACCGCGGACGGTGTCCAGCCAGTCGCCGAACTCCTCGGCGTTGGACACGGTCGCCGACAGCGACACCAGGGTCACCGACTCGGGCAGGTGGATGATCACTTCCTCCCAGACGGCGCCGCGGAAGCGGTCGGAGAGGTAGTGCACCTCGTCCATGACCACGTAGCCGAGGCCGAGGAGGGTCCGGGAGCCGGCGTAGAGCATGTTCCGCAGCACCTCGGTGGTCATCACGACCACCGGGGCGTCGGAGTTGACGCTGTTGTCGCCGGTGAGCAGGCCGACCTTCTCGCTGCCGTAGCGGCGGCACAGGTCGGCGTACTTCTGGTTCGACAGCGCCTTGATGGGTGTCGTGTAGAAGCACTTCTTGCCCTGCCGGAGCGCGAGGTGGACGGCGAACTCGCCCACGATCGTCTTGCCCGAGCCGGTGGGGGCGGCCACCAGCACGCCCTTCCCCTCTTCGAGGGCCTGGCAGGCTTCGATCTGGAAGGGGTCGAGGCCGAAGTCGTACATCTCGCGGAAGGACGCGAGCGCGGTGGCCTGCTCGGCTGCCCGCCTGCGGGCTGCCGCGTACCGCTCGGCCGGTGAGAGATCCTCTGTCATCGTGCTTTCGAGCGTACCGGCCCCCACTGACAACAGGACGATCATTATCCCGATCGTGTGCCCGTACCGCGTCCGGCGGTACGACGGATGCCCCCGTCCCGGGACTCGCCCGGGGGCGGGGGCATCGCGCAGCGGCTCGGTGCGGGGTGGGTCAGGTCACGTCGTCGTAGCCGTTGACCCGGTCCGTGCTCGCCTGCTCGGGCACCGCCCGGCCGGCCGAGACGGGTTCGATCTCGCCGATGTCGTCCGGCGTGAGGTCCAGCTCGGAGGCCTCGTCGTCGCCGGGGCCCTCGGCCTCGCGGCGGCGCTTGCGCTTGTCGTTGAGCAGCGAGAAGAGGACCGCGCCGAAGTACAGCACCCAGATCGGACCGGCGAGCGCCAGCATGGAGAGCGGGTCGGTGCTCGGCGTGGCGACGGCCGCGAACACCGTGATGCCGAGGATCATGCCGCGCCACCAGCCGAGCATGCGCGTGCCGGTGAGGATGCCGGTGAGATTGAGCATGATCAGCAGCAGCGGCAGCTCGAAGGAGAGACCGAAGACGATCACCATGCGCGTGACCAGCTGGAGCAGGTCGTCGAGCGGCAGCAGGTTCTTGATGTTGCCGTTCGGGGTGAAGTCGATCAGCACCTTCGCGGTGGTCGGCAGCACCTTGTACGCGAAGAAGGCACCGGCGAAGAACAGCGGGGCGCCGGTGAAGACGAAGGCGTAGGCGTACTTCTTCTCGTGCCTGTGCAGACCCGGCGCGACGAACGCCCACAGCTGGTAGAGCCAGATCGGCGAGGCGGCCACGACGCCCGCCATCAGCGACACCTGGAGCGCCAGCGTGAACGGCGCGAGAAGGCCGTTGATGGTGATCTCCGCGCACTGGTGCTTGTTGGAGGACTTCGCCAGCTGCTCGAAGGTCTCCGCGCAACCGACCGAGTCGAGGATCGGCTTGGTCAGGAAATTGATGATGTCGTTGTAGAAGAAGGCGGCGACGATCGTCACGACGACGATGGCCAGCAACGCCTTCGCGAGCCGGTTGCGGAGCTCACGGAGGTGATCCGCAAGGGGCATCCGCCCCTCGGGATCCTTCTCCTTCTTGCGGGCAGGCTTGAGCAACCCACGTCCTCATCTCGTGCGGCGGGCCGGGCGTGTCCGGCCCTGCGTCAGCGCTGGGTGGTGTCCGTCGGCTCGTTGACCGGCCGCGAGCTGGTCACGTCGCCGGGGGCCGCCTGGATGGTGCGCTGGGCCGGGGGCTGCTCGCCGGAGCTGGGGGCCTGGGCGGAGGTGTTGCCCTCTTCCTTCATCGCCTTGGCCTCGCTCTTCAGGATGCGCGCGGACTTGCCGAGCGAGCGGGCCATGTCCGGAAGCTTCTTCGCGCCGAACAGCAGGACGATGACGACGAGGATGAGAATGATCTCGGGGGCTCCGAGCCTTCCGAACATAAGTCTTTACCTTCTCACCGAGGCGGCTGTATGGGGTGCTGTCCGACCAGTCGGACATGTGTCCGATGGTCGTGCTGGCAGCGATCGTAACGCTCGGGGGTAAACGTGAGGCAATCCCCGGGCGTACTCCCAATTCCGCGGTACGGGCCTCGTTCTCCGCGCCGCGACCAGCAGCGTACCTTTCCGGACGGGCAGCATGACAGGGCGAAGTGACGCAAAGCGCGTGTGCCCCGGGACTCACAGCGACCGCTCGGCGACCCTCACAGGGCATCCGCGGCGCGGGCCGTGCTCACGGCCGCCCGCTCCAGGTCCTCGGCCGCGCGGCCGATACGGCGCGCGGAGTCCGCGACCTGCTCCCCGAGGCGCCGTGCCTCCAGGAAGACCCGGACGGCGAGCACCCCCAGGACGGCGAGACCCAGGAAACCCACGGCTACCGCGAACATCGGCCAGAACATGACGCCGAGCCTAGACCGTCCCCGCGCGGCGCACGCAGCCGACTACACCGTGGAGTGCAGCCGCAGGGTCCGTACCCCGCCGCCGGTGAGCAGCTCGACGATGCGCTCCCCCGCGGGCTTGCGCACCGAGACACCGCACTCGGGGCAGGTGAAGGAGTAGAACGTCGTCCGGCTGGTGGCGCCGATGGCGAGGCGCAGCGCGCCCGCCGCGAGTTCGAAGCGGCCCCGGCAGTCCGGGCAGCCCGCTCTGAACAGCACGGGGACCACTCTCCTCATCCCGGCGAAGGCGGCCGCCACCGTCATCTCGCTCGCACCGGACACCGGAGACTCGTCCAACACCCTCGCTCCTCCTGTCGTGGTCGTACGCCTGCGGGGCGGCCCGGAGCCGGGGCGAGGACGCGACCGGGGCCGGCCTCTTGCAAGCCGTCCCTGGCCCGCCGTCACGGGCGCGCCATGCCCGGGCCCGCCGTCTTGGCACCGGCGCGTCCCGGCGGCTCACTGCGGCTTGTCGTACCCGCCGTGCCCGTCGTCCGGCCCGGCGTGCGCGCCGTGCTCCGCCGGCGCCGGGGCGTCGTACGCCGCCAGTGCCTCGCGGGCCGCCCGGCGGGCGCTGTCGGCCAGCTCGGGCGGGGAGACGATCCGGCCGTCGCGGCCGAGCCGCAGCGCCAGCCGGCGCAGCGAGGCCGGATCGGGAGTGCGCAGAGTGATACGCAGCCCGCCGTCGGGAAGCTCATCGGCGCTGTCGTGGGGGTAGTACTCGGCGACCCAGCGACCGCCGGGGCCGACCTCGACGACGACCTCCGGGTCCTCCGCGGCCGGCTGCACCAGCCCCTCGGAGAGGTCGCGCAGCTCTATCTCGGGCGGCGCGGACGGCTCGTCCAGGATCCTGATCTCGGCGACCCGGTCGAGCCGGAAGGTGCGCCGGGCCTCGGAGCGGCGGCACCAGGCCTCGACGTAGGTGTGGCCGACGCTGACCAGGCGGATGGGGTCGATCTCGCGCTCGGTGACCTCGTCCCGGGCCGGGGAGTAGTAGCGGATCCACAGCCGGCGGCGCTCGGAGATCGCCCGGTCGACGTCGGCGAAGACCCCGCCCTCGGACTCGAAGGTGACCGACAGCCGCGAGCTGGCGCCCGCCGCCTCCCCGGCGGCGGCCTCCACCTTGGCGGTGGCCCGCAGCAGGGCCTGCCGGTCGCCCTCCCGCAGGCCGGGCAGCGTGGAGACCGCGCGGGCCGCCACCAGCAGCGCGGTGGCCTCGTCTGCGGCCAGCCGCAGCGGCTCGGCGGCCTCCTCGCCGAGCGCGGCCGGATTGTGCCACCAGATGCGCTCGCCGTCGGTGTCGATGTCCAGCAGATCGCCGCCGCGGAAACTGGTGCCGCACATGGGCAGCAGATCGAGGTCGGCGACCAGCTCGTCCTCGGTGATGCCGAACGCCCGGGCGACGTCCGCGATCCGCGCGCCGGGGCGCTCACGCAGATACGTCACCAGGGAGAGCATCCGCCGCGTCTGGTCGATGGCGTTCACGGGCCTGACCGGTTTGCCTGCCACAGTCCTGCTCCCCCTCTCAGCCCTTGGCCACGGCACGCAGCCGGTCCACCACGTCCGCGCGCAGCTCGGCCGGCTCCAGGACCGCCACGTCCGGCCCGAACTCCACCAGCCAGGCGTCCAGGCCGTGCCCGTACGGAATCTCCAACTCGTCCCAGCCGTCACCGAGTTCCCGGACCGCGGTGGCCTTCGCCCGAAGGGGGTAACCGGAGCCGGTGCGCAGCCGGATCAGCGCCGTACCGTCCGCGATCTCGCCCGCCCAGCTCGCGACGGTCTCACGCACCGTGACGACGTCGGGCACCGGCGCGGTGAAGCCGGTGCCGCGCGAGCGGACCCGCCCGGTGATCCTCGACAGCCGGAAGACGCGCTCGGCACCCCGGTCGCGGTCGAACCCGGCCAGGTACCAGTGCCCGCGCCAGCACTCCAGCGCCCACGGCTCGACGTGCCGGGGCTCGGGATGGACGGCGGAGGCCTTGCGGTAGTCGAAGACGACCGGGCGGCGGTCGCGGCAGGCCAGCATCAGCGGTTCGAAGGCGGCCTCGTGCACCGGGATGCGCGGCTCCAGCGCGCCGTGCGCCTCGTAGGGGTCGACGTCCTCGGGCAGCCCCGCGGCACGCAGCTTCTGCAGGGCGCCGCTGGCCGCGCCGGCGAGCCGGGCCTGCTGCCAGACCTTCGCAGCCAGCCCGAGGGCGGCGGCCTCCTCGGCGTCCAGGGTGATGGGCGGCAGGCGGTTGCTGTCGCGGCGGGCCAGGTAGCCGACCTCGCCGTCGAGGTTCTCCACGGTCTCGATGACCAGGCCCAGCTCGCGCAGGTCGTCCTTGTCCCGCTCGAACATCCGGTTGAAGGAGTCGTCGGACCCGGCTTCCAGATAGGCCTCGATGGACTGACGCAGCTCACGCTTGCTGAGCGGCCGGCGTGTCCCCAGCAGGCACAGCGCGAGGTTCATCAGCCGCTCGGCCTTGGCAATGGCCATCGACGCCCTTCGCTTCCCTATGGTGCTTACGACCGATGACCGTACCGCCCCAGGGTGCGGGGACAAAAGCCGAGGGCCCATGCCCGAACAGGCATGGGCCCCAGGTGATCGGATCCGGTCGGACCCGGCCCATGGACCGGGCAGGGACCGGACGGGGATCAGGCGGGGAAACCGGGGATCAGGCCCCGAGCAGGTCCACCACGAAGATCAGGGTCTCGCCGGGCTTGATCGCCGGCGTCGGGCTCTGGTCGCCGTAGGCGAGGTGGGCCGGAATCGTCAGCTGACGACGGCCGCCGACCTTCATGCCCTGCACGCCCTGGTCCCAGCCCTTGATCACACGGCCGCCGCCCAGTGGGAAGCGGAACGGGGTGCCCCGGTTCCAGCTGGCGTCGAACTCCTCGCCGGTGCTGAAGGCGACACCCACGTAATGGACGGTGACGTTCTGGCCCGCCTGCGCGACCGGCCCGTCGCCCTCCCAGATGTCCTTGATCTCGAGGTCCGCCGGGGGCTCGCCGCCCGGGAAGTCGATCTCGGGCTTGTCGATGCTCACGTCAAAAGCTCCTGCTTGTGTACGACACGAAACGCGGACAGTCTTTCATCTTCGCGGCCCTCACGCCCGCCAGCACACCCGGCGTCCCCGCCCTACATCGCCGCGAGGATGTCCACCGTGAACACCAGGGTGGAGCCCTTCTTGACGACGCCTCCGCTCGGCGGGTTGTCGCCGTACCCCAGCTCCGGCGGGACCACGACCAGGACCCGGCTGCCCACCTTCTTGCCGGTCAGCCCCTGCGACAGGCCCTTGACCGCCTGAGCCATCTGCTCGATCGCGAACTGGGCGAGCCGACCCGTGCCGTACGTCTGCTCGAAGGTCTTGCCGCTGTCCCAGACCAGCCCCTGGAACTGGCACAGGATCGTCTGATCGGCCTTGACCTGCGGACCGTCGCCCTCCAGGACGTACGCCGAGACGAGCTTCTTCGGCGGGTCCGTCTTCGGGGGGATGGTCACCTTCGGGGCCTTGCCCTTGGTGTTGGTCCCGGCGTCCACCGTCGGCAGGGAGGAGTCGTTCTGCGGCACCACCGTGCCGTGAGCGGTGCTCGACGAGTTGAACGAGTCGATCAGGTCGATGACGAAGACCAGCGTGTCGGTGCCCTTGATCCCCGCCTGCGCGTTGCCCGACGTGCCGTAGCCCCAGGTCGGCGGCACGGCGATCTGGACCCGGCTGCCGGTCTTCTTGCCCGCCAGCGCATACCGCCAGCCGTCGATGATGGTGCCCTGGGCGAGCTGCAGCACCAGGGGACGCTTGCGGTCGTAGGAGTTGTCGAAGACCTTCGCCGACGACCAGATCTGGCCCAGGTAGTTCGCCTGCACGAAGTCGTTCTCCGCGACCGTACGGCCGCCGCCCGCGATCACCGTCTTCACCGCCAGGTCCTTCGACGGCTCCCCCTGCCCCTTGGCCACGGTCGGCTTCTCACCGAACTTCGTCCCCGCCGTGATCGCCGGCAGCGGCCCGTCCACGATCTTCGGCGGGGGCGCGCTCGACACCGACGGCGACGGCGAGGCACTGGCCTTGCCGGAGCCGGACTTGTCGTCACCGCAAGCGGCGAGCGTGACCAGTCCCGCGGGGACGGCTGCGAGGAGGAGTGAACGTCGGCGCACGGCAGAGCCTCGTAATCGGTCGATCTTGTGGATGGCGTGCGCGCAACTCTACGACGCGGGAAGGGCGCCGTACGGGAAACGTACGACGCCCGTGTGGCGTTCCGGCATTTCGGAGCCCGAACGCTTGACTCGCCCCGCTTTCGCTACATTCCGGCGATCAGCTTCTCGACCCGGTCGTCCACCGAACGGAACGGGTCCTTGCACAACACGGTGCGCTGGGCCTGGTCGTTCAGCTTCAGGTGCACCCAGTCGACCGTGAAGTCCCTGCGCTGTTCCTGTGCCCGCCGGATGAAGTCGCCGCGCAGCCGGGCCCGAGTGGTCTGCGGCGGAACCGACTTGCCCTCGAAGATCTTCAAGTCGTTGCAGACCCGGGCGGCCTGACCCTTCTTCTCCAGCAGGTAGTACAGGCCACGACGGCGGTGGATGTCGTGGTAGGCGAGGTCTATCTGCGCGACCCTCGGATGCGACATCGTCATGTTGTGCTTGGCCCGGTACCGCTCGATGAGCTTGTACTTCATCACCCAGTCGATCTCGGTGCCGATCCGGTCCAGCTCCTCGGTCTCGATCGCGTCCAGCGTGCGGCCCCACAGCTCCAGGACCTGCGCGACCGTGCCCGTACGGATGCCACGGCGGTCGCAGAAGTCCACGGCCTTGTCGAAGTACTCGCGCTGCACCTCCAGCGCCGAGGCCTCCCGCCCGCTCGCCAGCCGCACCTTGCGCCGGCCGGTGATGTCATGACTGACCTCACGGATCGCCCGGATCGGGTTCTCCAGAGTGAGGTCACGCATCACCGTGCCCGCCTCGATCATGCGCAGCACCAGGTCGGTCGCACCGACCTTCAGCAGCATCGTCGTCTCCGACATGTTCGAGTCGCCGACGATGACGTGCAGCCGGCGGTAACGCTCCGCGTCCGCGTGCGGCTCGTCACGCGTGTTGATGATCGGCCTCGAACGGGTCGTCGCCGACGAGACACCCTCCCAGATGTGCTCCGCGCGCTGGCTGACGCAGTACACCGCACCGCGCGGCGTCTGCAGCACCTTGCCCGCACCGCACAGCAGCTGCCGCGTCACCAGGAACGGGATGAGGATGTCCGCCAGCCGGGAGAACTCCCCGTGCCGCGCCACCAGATAGTTCTCGTGGCAGCCGTAGGAGTTGCCCGCCGAGTCGGTGTTGTTCTTGAACAGGTAGACGTCGCCCGCGATTCCCTCCTCGTGCAGGCGTCGTTCCGCGTCCACCAGGAGTCCTTCGAGAATGCGCTCGCCGGCCTTGTCGTGGGTGACCAGTTCGATCACATTGTCACATTCGGGTGTCGCGTATTCCGGATGTGAGCCCACGTCGAGATAGAGCCGGGCGCCGTTTCGCAGAAAGACATTACTGCTGCGGCCCCATGACACGACACGGCGGAAGAGGTACCGCGCCACCTCGTCAGGCGACAGGCGGCGCTGTCCCCTGAACGTGCACGTGACGCCGTACTCGTTCTCCAGCCCGAAAATGCGGCGGTCCATGAGTGAACATTACGCCCGATCCCCTGAGCTGAAACGGGGTTCGACAGCACGATTTGGATCAGTTTCCGATGAAGCCGCAACAACCCCGCCCCGCGCGGGAGCTGCGAGGACCCGCCCGGTAGCCAGCAGGACCAGCAGCGACACCGCCCCCGCCACCCCCGGAAGCGCGAAACCCCACAGGGCACCGCCCGCCTGCACCACCGGCCCCGCCAGGCCCGTACCCACCGAGGCACCCACCGTGAACGTCGTCACGAGCCAGGAGAAGGCCTCGGTGACCGTCCCGCTCGGCGCATGCCGGTCCACGATGATGAACGCACAGGCGATGCACGGCGCCAGGAACACCCCCGACACCACACTCAGCAGCACCATCGCGAACGCACCCGGCATCAGCATCAGCGGCAGATAACACACCGCCAGAAGCGCCACGAGCACCCGCAGTCGCCGCTCCGGCGCACCCGCCCACCGCCGCGCCCCGTAACCGGCGCCACCCACCAGCGCCCCCAGCCCCAGCCCCGCCATCAGCCAGCCGTAGACCGCGTCACCCCCGTGCCGGTCCGCGTACGACACCGACGCCACCGTGATCGAACCCAGCGCGATCCCCACGAACAGGAACGCACCCAGCAGCGCCAGCAGACCCGGCGAACGCAGCGCACCCAGCCAGTGCGCCTCACGCGGCGCCGAACGCCACGCGCGCGAGGGCGCCGACACCACCACCGACAGCGCACCCAGCACACCGAGCACGTTCAGCACCAGCAGAGCCGCACGCTCGTCCCACAGCGACACGCACAGCGTGACCAGCAGCGGGCCCACCGTGAACATGATCTCCTGCGCCACGGCATCCATGGCGTACGCCGTGTGCACCTGCTCCTCACGACGCAGCACCGACGGCCACAGCGCCCGCAGACCACCCTCCAGCGGCGGCGCGAACAGCCCCGCCGCCGCGACCGCCCCGTACGCGAGCGGCAACGGATCCACCCCCGTGAACGCGAACACCGTCATCGACACGGCCGCCAGGACCGCCGCGGGCAACTGCACACGCGGCTGGCCGTACAGGTCCACCAGCCGGCCCAGCACCGGCTGACCCACGGCGTTCGCCACGCCGTACACCGCCGCCAGCCCGCCCGCGAGAGCGTACGTACCGCCCTGGGCACGGACGAACAGCACCAGGGCGATCGCGGCGGTCGCGTTCGGCAAACGGCCCACCAAAGTGCCGGTGAGCAGCCGCAGCGCATGCCGCGCCCGCAGGATCTCCAGATATCCCGTGGCCATCTGCTGCCCTCCAGCGACTCCACCGCGGCGTCGCGACGCCTGACGTTTTACGTATAACTTCCTCATCCATACGTACCATGTGCGCTGTTCACACGTCCAGACGAACGACCACACCCCAAGGAGCAGACCCCCGGTGGCACGCAGCAGCACGCGCCCGACCAGCCGTGACGTCGCCCACGCGGCCGGGGTCTCCCAGGCAGCCGTCTCCCTCGTCCTCGGCGACAAATGGCGCGGCCGCGTCTCCGAGGCCACCGCCGAACGCGTCCGCGAAGCCGCACGCGACCTCGGCTACCGCCCCAACCTCGCCGCCCGCAACCTCCGCCTCGGCCACACCCGCACCGTCCTCCTCGTCGTCCCCGCCCTCACCACCGAATTCTTCGCCGGCGTCTACACCGGCGCCGCACGCATCGCCGCCGAACACGGCTTCGGAGTCGTCCTCTACCCCTCCCCCGAAGGCATCGGCCCCGCCCGCGACCCCTTCGCCTCCGCCCAGGCCGCCCTCGACGGCGTCATCGCCTCCTCCATGGCAGCCGACGCCCTCACCGCCATCCGCGGCGACCAACTCCCCCTCGTCATGCTCGACAGCGACCCCCACGGCAGCCTCGGCGCCGCCACCGTCAACCTCGACATCGCCGACGGCGTACGCCAAGTCGCCGAACACCTGCTCGACCTCGGCCACCGCCACGTCCTCCACCTCGCCGCCGACGTCCCCTCCTGGACCTTCGACGTACGCGCCAGAGAACTCGCCGCACGCATGGCGACCGTCCCCGGCACCCGCATCCGCACCGCCCGCGCCCCCATCTCCATCGACGGAGCACTCACCGCCACCGAGGCCGCCCTCACCACACGCGGCCCCCGCCCCACCGCCGTCATCTGCGACGACGACAAACTCGCCGCCGGCGCCTACAAAGCCCTGCGCCGCCTCGGCCTGCGCATCCCCAACGACATCTCCGTCACCGGCGTCGACGACCTCGGCCTCGCCACCGCCATCGACCCCGAACTCACCACCGTCCGGCTCGACGCCGAACAGTTCGGCGAACGCGGCATGCAAGCCCTCCTCGCCGTCCTGGAAGGCCGCGAGCCCGACGGCGGCGACATCCCGGTGGAACTCGTCGTCCGCGCCTCCACCGCCCCACCACGGGCCCACTAGACACCCACACACGCCGTGTGCCCCGGCCGCAACGGCGGCCGGGGCACACGAACAGAACAGAGCAGCGGACCACTCCCGGGCTACTCCTCCTCGGACTCCTCCGAGCCCTCCGCCTCCACCGCCGCACCGTCCGCCTCCAGCAGACGGCCCAGCCGACGCCCCACGATCCGCTTGAACTTGCGCTTCTGCGGACGCGTACGGTCCAGCACCGCCACCTCCAGGCGCTCCGCGGGGATCTCCCGCTCACTGCCGTTGGTGTCCCGGGACAGCGCCTGCACCGCCAGCTTCAGCGCCTCCGCCAGCGACATCCCGTCCCGATGACGCTGGTCCAGGAAACTGCTGATCTGCTCCGCATTGCCACCCACCGCGACCGAGCCGTGCTCGTCCACGATCGACCCGTCATGCGGCAGCCGGTAGATCTGGTCGCCCTCCGGGGTCTCCCCGACCTCGGCCACCACCAGCTCCACCTCGTACGGCTTCTCCGCGGCCGACGAGAAGATCGTGCCCAGCGTCTGCGCGTACACGTTCGCCAGACCCCGCGCGGTGACGTCATCACGGTCG
This sequence comes from Streptomyces sp. NPDC051133, assembly GCF_040682635.1. Classification (NCBI taxonomy): domain Bacteria; kingdom Bacillati; phylum Actinomycetota; class Actinomycetes; order Kitasatosporales; family Streptomycetaceae; genus Streptomyces; species Streptomyces sp. NPDC051133. Next base: position 190,169 of record NZ_JBFBBK010000008.1, on the reverse strand, counting down.
TACGTGTAGCCACGCAGATCCGCGTAGCGCACACCACCGATCCGCAGATTCTCGTACTCGTTGTACTTACCGGCCGCGGCGAAACCGATCCGGTCATAGATCTCGCTGAACTTGTGCAGCGCACGGGACGGGTTCTCACCGACGAACACGATGCCGTCGGCATACTGCAGCACGACCAGGCTGCGGCCCCGGGCGATGCCCTTGCGGGCGTACTCCGCCCGGTCGGCCATGGCCTGCTGAGGTGAGACATAGAACGGCGTCGACACCGGTTATCCGTCCCTTTCTGTCATGGTCACTGGATCACCTTGAAAAGAACCGGGGGCCCGCCCTCAGAGCAGGGCGGCCTTCGGACCGTCGGGCTCCTCCAGACGCCGCTGGAGCACCGCACGCGACAGCTCGGAGGACTCCTCCTCCGTCAGCCGGCGGAAACCGTCCTCGGTGATCACGGTGATGATCGGGTAGATCCGGCGGGCGACATCGGGACCACCGGTCGCCGAGTCGTCGTCAGCCGCGTCGTACAGAGCCTGGACCACCAGCGTCGTGGCCTGCTCCTCGCTCAGATCCTCACGGAACAGCTTCTTCATCGCACCACGCGCGAAGATCGAGCCGGAACCCGTCGCCGCGAAGTTGTGCTCCTCCGAACGGCCGCCCGTGACGTCGTACGAGAAGATGCGCCCCCTCTCCCGGTCCACGTCGTACCCCGCGAACAGCGGCACCACGGCCAGACCCTGCATGGCCATGCCCAGGTTGGAACGGATCATCGTCGACAACCGGTTCGCCTTGCCCTCCAGGGACAGCTGAGCACCCTCGACCTTCTCGAAGTGCTCCAGCTCCAGCTGGAAGAGCTTGACCATCTCCACGGCCAGACCGGCGGTGCCGGCGATACCCACCGCCGAGTACTCGTCCGCCGGGAACACCTTCTCGATGTCCCGCTGGGCGATCATGTTGCCCATGGTGGCCCGACGGTCACCGGCGAGCACCACGCCCCCGGGGAACGTCACGGCCACGATGGTCGTGCCGTGCGGCGCCTCGATCACCCCCTGCGTGGGCGGAAGCTGCCGCTTGCCGGGCAGCAGCTCGGGCTGGTGCTCGGAGAGGAAGTCCATGAAGGAGGAGGATCCTGGCGTCAGGAAGGCAGCTGGTAGACGCCCGGTGCCACGAGTATTGGCTTCCACGAGTTTCCTTCCAGGTAAGAGGCGGCCCGGCGAACGGCGTCGGGATCGTCCCCCAACTTGCCGATGGCCGAATTGCAGTTGAAGCACAGTACGCCACGGACCCTACCCGTCTCGTGGCAGTGATCCACATGTACGGCCGGAGCATTCAGGCAGATCACACAGAGTCCGCGCTGGGCGGCGACCATGGCGTCACGCTCGGCTTCGGTGAGGCCGTAGTTCCGCTTCAGGTGATCGGCACGCCCCTGGGCCGCACGGCACGCCTTGCATCGCGTAGCGAGGCCGTCGGACGCCGTCGCGTTCTTGTGCCACTCGCTGTGAGGCTTGACCTCGCCGCACGTCCGACAGAGCTTGTGCCCGGCCGGGACGTCGACCTTCTCCCGGACCGGCTTACCCACGGTCTCCCGGCGGCGCCGGTAGTGCGCGGCGCTGTACGCCGCCACGCACTTCCGGCAGTACACCTGGAGGCCGTCACGCCGATTCCTGTCCCGCGCGAATGCCTCACGAGACTGGGCTCGCCCGCACTTGCCGCATTCCTTCGCGTCCGGTTCCTCAGCCACCGAATCCCCCCGCGACTTTCAATTCGAAGGCAAAGTGACCGATTCGCCTTTACTCCCCGCCTTTTTGCACGAATGAGCGCACGAAATCCTCGGCATTTTCCTCGAGTACGTCGTCGATCTCGTCCAGCACCGAGTCCACGTCGTCCGACAGCTTCTCGTGCCGTTCCTTCAGGTCCTCCGAGGCCTGCGCGTCCTGCGTCTGCTCCTCGACCTGTTCCGTCGAGTGCGTGGCCTTCTGCTGACCGCCGCCGGTGTCCTTGGTTGCCATAACCCTCACCCCGCTCAGTTCGCCTGCCGATCGGTGATGATCAGACCCTACAAGCCGGGTCCGACATCGGCCCCGCAGTTTCCTCAACCTGCGGGGGCCACCTCGATGATTCCCGGGCGGCGGGATTTCCACCCTGCCCGCCCGGGGCGGTACGAGTACCCGCTGATCGCGCTCATCCGCCCGACAGGACCCTGACCAGGTCTTCCGCGGTGCGGCAGCGGTCCAGCAGCTCCTTGACGTGATTTCGCGTTCCGCGTAGCGGTTCCAGGGTTGGGACGCGCTGGAGGGAGTCCCGGCCCGGGAGGTCGAAGATGACGGAGTCCCACGAGGCCGCGGCGACGTCGTCGGCGTACTGCTCCAGGCAGCGGCCGCGGAAGTACGCGCGGGTGTCCTCCGGTGGCTTCGTGCGGGCCCTGTCGACCTCGGACTCGTCCAGGAGGCGCTTGATGCGTCCGCGGGCCGCCAGGCGGTTGTAGAGGCCCTTCTCGGCGCGTACGTCGGCGTACTGGAGGTCGACGAGGTGGAGGCGGGCGGCGTCCCAGTCGAGGCCGTCGCGGCGGCGGTAGCCCTCCATGAGTTCCCGCTTGGCGACCCAGTCCAGTTCGCCGGCGAGGCTCATGGGGTCGTTCTCCAGGCGGGTGAGGGTGTCCTCCCAGCGGGTCAGGACGTCCTTGGTCTGGTCGTCGGCGTCGGCGCCGTAGCGCTCCTCGACGTACTTGCGGGCGAGCTCGAAGTACTCCATCTGCAGCTGGACGGCGGTGAGTGTGCGTCCGCTGCGGAGGGTGACGAGGCGCTGGAGGGAGGGGTCGTGGGAGACCTGGTGGAGGGTGCGGACGGGCTGGTCGACGGCGAGGTCCACGGCGATGAAGCCGTCCTCGATCATGGACAGGACCAGGGCGGTCGTGCCCAGCTTGAGGTAGGTGGAGATCTCGGAGAGGTTGGCGTCGCCGATGATCACGTGGAGGCGGCGGTACTTCTCGGCGTCGGCGTGGGGCTCGTCGCGGGTGTTGATGATGGGGCGCTTGAGGGTGGTCTCCAGGCCGACCTCGACCTCGAAGTAGTCCGCGCGCTGGCTGAGCTGGAAGCCGTGTTCGTGGCCGTCCTGGCCGATGCCGACGCGGCCTGCGCCGGCGAAGACCTGGCGGGAGACGAAGAAGGGCGTGAGGTGGCGCACGATGTCCGAGAAGGGGGTTTCCCGCTTCATCAGGTAGTTCTCGTGCGTGCCGTAGCTGGCGCCCTTGTTGTCGGTGTTGTTCTTGTAGAGGTGGATGGGCTGGGCGCCGGGGAGCTGGGCGGCGCGTTCGGCGGCCTCGGCCATGATGCGTTCGCCGGCCTTGTCCCAGAGGACGGCGTCGCGGGGGTTGGTGACCTCGGGGGCGCTGTATTCGGGGTGGGCGTGGTCGACGTAGAGTCGTGCGCCGTTGGTGAGGATGACGTTGGCGAGGCCGATGTCCTCGTCGGTGAGCTGGCTGGCGTCGGCGGCTTCCCGGGCGAGGTCGAAGCCTCGGGCGTCTCGCAGCGGGTTCTCTTCCTCGAAGTCCCAGCGGGCCCGGCGGGCCCGGTGCATCGCCGCCGCGTAGGCGTTGACGATCTGGGACGAGGTGAGCATGGCATTGGCGTTGGGGTGGCCGGGGACGGAGATCCCGTACTCCGTCTCGATGCCCATTACTCGCCGTACGGTCATGCGGCCCTCCTTGCCCGGCGGCACCCTCGGTCGTGGGCGCCGCTCGCGTACCGCTGGCGCTCCGGTGCGTGTGCGGTGCCCGTCCCCGCACTGCGCGTTTCGGCGGTAGGACGAGCCTAGAACGCCTTTGCGCTGGTGGGGAGATCATTTGCGTCATTGGCTGCTCCGGTCGTGGCCGGAAAAACAGTCGGCTGCGGGTACCCCGGTGAGGGCACCCGCAGCCGCCCTGCTTTTACAGGTACTGACCGGTGTTCGCCACCGTGTCGATGGAGCGTCCGGTGTCCGCGCCCTGCTTTCCGGTGATGAGGGTACGGATGTAGACGATCCGTTCGCCCTTCTTTCCGGAGATTCGGGCCCAGTCGTCCGGGTTGGTGGTGTTGGGGAGGTCCTCGTTCTCCTTGAACTCGTCCACGCAGGCCTGGAGGAGGTGGGAGACGCGGAGGCCCTTCTGGCTCTTTTCGAGGAAGTCCTTGATGGCCATCTTTTTGGCACGTCCGACGATGTTTTCGATCATGGCGCCGGAGTTGAAGTCCTTGAAGTAGAGGACTTCCTTGTCGCCGTTGGCGTAGGTGACCTCCAGGAAGCGGTTCTCCTCGGATTCGGCGTACATCTGCTCGACCGCGGTCTGGATCATGCCCTGGACCGTGGTGGACTTGTCGCCGCCGTGTTCGCCGAGGTCGTCGGCGTGCAGGGGGAGGCGTTCGGTGAGGTACTTGCCGAAGATGTCCTTGGCCGCTTCGGCGTCGGGACGCTCGATCTTGATCTTCACGTCGAGCCGGCCCGGGCGCAGGATGGCGGGGTCGATCATGTCCTCGCGGTTGGAGGCGCCGATGACGACCACGTTCTGCAGGCCTTCCACGCCGTCGATCTCGGCGAGGAGCTGGGGGACGATGGTGTTCTCCACGTCCGAGCTGACGCCGGATCCGCGGGTGCGGAAGAGGGATTCCATCTCGTCGAAGAAGACGATGACGGGGGTGCCTTCGCTGGCCTTCTCGCGGGCGCGCTGGAAGACGAGGCGGATCTGCCGCTCGGTCTCGCCGACGTACTTGTTGAGGAGCTCGGGGCCCTTGATGTTGAGGAAGAAGCTCTTGCCGGCGGCCTGGCCGGTGACCTCGGCGACCTTTTTGGCGAGCGAGTTCGCGACGGCCTTGGCGATGAGTGTCTTGCCGCAGCCGGGGGGGCCGTAGAGCAGGACGCCCTTGGGCGGGCGCAGCTCGTGCTCCCGGAACAGGTCGGGGTAGAGGTAGGGCAGCTCGACCGCGTCGCGGATGGCTTCGATCTGGTTGCCGAGGCCGCCGATCTGCTCGTAGCCGATGTCGGGGACTTCTTCGAGGACGAGTTCTTCGACCTCGCTCTTGGGGACGACCTCGTAGACGTAGCCGGAGCGGGGTTCGAGCAGGAGGGCGTCGCCGGGGCGGATGGTGACGTCCAGCAGCGGCTCGGCGAGCCGCACCACCCGCTCCTCGTCGGTGTGCCCGAGGACGAGGGCGCGCTCGCCGTCCTCGAGGATCTCCTTGAGGGTGACGATGTCGCCGACGCTCTCGTATTCCATGGCCTCGACCACGTTGAGCGCTTCGTTGAGCATGACTTCCTGGCCGCGCCGGAGGTCGTCGAGCTCGACGCTCGGGCTGACGTTCACCCGGAGTTTGCGTCCGCCGGTGAAGATGTCGGCGGTGCCGTCCTCGTTGGCCTGCAGGAAGACTCCGAAGCCGGCCGGTGGCTGGGCGAGCCGGTCGACTTCTTCCTTGAGGGCCACGATCTGGTCGCGGGCCTCGCGGAGGGTGTTGGCCAGTCGTTCGTTCTGGGCGGACACGCCGGCCAGGTTCGTCTGCAGCTCGACGATCCGCTCTTCGAGAATCCTCGTGTGTCGCGGAGAGTCGGCGAGCTTGCGGCGCAGGACGGCGATCTCCTGCTCAAGGTAGGCGATCTGCCCGGCCGGGTCGTCGGACCCGCGTCCCGGGCGGATGCCGCGGTTCATGTCGTCGTCGTGGGCTGCCACGGTCCTCACCTCCTCCAAGGGGAGCTGGACGCTTCCAGACCCTACCTGGGTGGGTGTCGATTGAAACCCCTAGATCACCAAGACTGTCAAGGTGTGTCGTCGGTCACCCGGTGCGCTCTCCCTCGCACGGAGGGAATACCCACTCAACGTCTTGCGGAAGCAGCTTGTTCCATGCATGGCGTGGTCGAATCCCTTCGGGAGTGGCCGGAGTTGTCGGTTCCGGGGTGCGGGGCCGGTGTGCGGGCAGCCCTGTGGGACGCTCGTGCGATCATCACGCAGAGCGATGGTTCGGGCGGCTTGTGTCACTCCGGGTGCGGCCGGTTCCGGTCGTCCGCGTGCCGGGTGCCCCCTGTTCCGGTCGAGCGCTCGTACCCGAGGGGGTGGGGGTGGAAACCCGGGAGCGGTCGAACGCGGGCGGAATGTGGGCGGAGGTAGGGTCGGGGGTGTTCAACCGCCGCTGGTGCGGACCCGGCTGGCCCGTGTGGCGCCGGGCCGTCCGGCGAACCGACGGCAGGAGAGGTGACCGTGCAGCAGGAGGCCCCGGGCGGCGAGGCGCTGGAGGTCTGGATCGACCAGGACCTGTGTACCGGCGACGGGATCTGTGCCCAGTACGCGCCGGAGGTGTTCGAGCTGGACATCGACGGGCTGGCCTATGTGAAGGGCGCGGACGACGAGCTGCTGCAGGCGGCGGGGGCGACGGCGCCGGTGCCGCTGCCGTTGCTGGCGGACGTGGTGGACTCGGCGAAGGAGTGTCCGGGTGAGTGCATTCATGTGCGCCGGATCGCGGACGGGGTAGAGGTGTACGGGCCCGACGCGGACTGAGTGCGTCGCGTCCCGGTCAGACGCTGTGGGTGTCGTCGGTGGTGGAGCGGAGGAATGCGGTGCCGTTCCATCGCCAGGTGACGGGTGTCTTCAGGTCGGGGCAGCAGTTGGGTACGGCGTCCGAGGAGTAGCCGAGCAGGGTTGCGTGGACCGTCTTGGCGCGGACGGTGAAGTCGGTGACGGTGAGCCGGTCCTTGGGGTCGACGAGGGTGGCGACGATGCGTGGGGTGCCGCCGTCGGTGGGGCGGGTGAGGATGTAGACGCCGTCGGGTGGGGTGCCCATGGCGGAGTCGCAGTGGACGATGGCGGCGGTTTCCGGTCGGCCGTCGCCGTCGAGGTCTCCGGTGGCTTTCTTCGCGACGACGGCTTTGACGGGTCCGCATTGCAGGGGGAAGGCCACGCCGGTGGTGCCGGGGGGTGCGACGGCGGCGGGGGCGGGGGTGGTGCGCGGGCCGGTGGCGGTCTGGGCGGCGGTGGCCGGGCTTGGCTGTACGACGGAGGAGAGGGCCACGACGCCGGCGACGGCGGTGGCGGTGGCGGTGGCGACCCAGTGGATGGGCCGGGTGTGGGTGTGGGCGAGCTCCGGAACGGCGGATTGCTGCACTAGGAGTTTCTCCTGTGAGGGCTGTGCCGGTGGGGTGGCCAGCATGGTGCCACACGTCACAGTGCGGGGGAACGGCGGGGTCCGGGATTTCCGCAGGCTGTGCGCCGTGTCGGGGTGTTCGGGAGCACGGGTGGGCGGGGTCCTGGTGCTCTGTCAACGGACGGGCGCCGTGCCCGGGTTCCCGTGGGGGGTGGGGAACTCGGGTACGGCGCCCGTGTGTTGTGTTCGGTGGGGGCCGGTCAGCGGCCGGCGCCGCCTTCGGCGTTGGGTCCGGCGTAGTCCTCGCCGTAGGCGCCCTTGGCGGGGCGGCGGCGGCGCATGGGCGGCTCGACGCCGTCGGCGAGGCGGCGGGCGGTGAGCAGGAAGCCGGTGTGGCCGATCATCCGGTGGTCGGGGCGGACGGCCAGGCCCTCGATGTGCCAGTTGCGGATCATGGTTTCCCAGGCGGTCGGCTCGTTGAAGCAGCCGATCTCGCGGATGGACTCGACGGTCCGGGCGAGCTGGGTGGTGGTGGCGACGTAGCAGCAGAGGATGCCGCCGGGGACGAGTGCCTTGGAGACGGCCTCGAGGCATTCCCAGGGGGCGAGCATGTCGAGGATGACGCGGTCGACGTCGGTGTCGGACAGGTTGTCCTGGAGGTCGCCGACGGTGAGCTGCCAGGCGGGGTGGGGGCCGCCGAAGTAGCGCTCGACGTTGGCTTGCGCGATCTCGGCGAAGTCCTCGCGGCGCTCGTAGGAGTGCAGCATGCCCTGGTCGCCGATGGCGCGCAGCAGGAAGCTGCTGAGCGAGCCGGAGCCGACGCCGGCCTCGACGACGCGGGCGCCGGGGAAGATGTCGGCGAAGGCGAGGATCTGCCCCGCGTCCTTGGGGTAGACGACGGCTGCCCCGCGGGGCATGGACAGGACGTAGTCGGGGAGCAGGGGGCGCAGCGCGAGGTAGGCGACGTTGCCGGTGGTGCGGACAACGCTGCCCTCGGGAGCGCCGATCAGTTCGTCGTGCGGGAAGGAGCCCTTGTGGGTGTGGAAGTTCTTCCCGGCTTCGAGCGTGAACGTGTAGTGGCGGCCCTTGGGGTCGGTCAGCTGTACCTGGTCCCCGACCTTGAAGGGCCCGCGCCTGCGGGCGGCACCGGTCGGTTCGGACATGTGACCAGCCTACCGGCAGCCGGGCGGGCCGCCGACCACTAGCTGGGGCGGGCCATGGCCCTCACGAAGGCGCGCTCGACGTCGGCGGCGGAGAGGACGCCGTAGATCTCGCCGGTCTCCTCGACCACCAGGTATTCGGTGGCGGGGGTGGCTCGCAGGGCGTCCAGCAGGTCTTCTCCGGCGAGCTCCGCGGAGACGCGCATGCCGTCGGTCAGTTCCTGGGCGAGGCCGCTGACGTCGACCCAGGGGCGGCGGTGCTCGGGCACGCCGACGATGGCGGATTCGCGGACGAGGGCGAGGGGGTGGCCTTCGGCGTCGACGACGACGAGGGCTCGGGCGCCGGCGGCGTTGGCGCGGCGCAGGGCTTCGGAGAGCGGGGTGTCGGTCTCTACGGGTACGGCGCGCCGGGTGAGGGTGCGGGCGCGCAGTTCGGGGAGGTGTTCGCGCAGCCGGGCCATGCGCAGGCTGTTGCCGGCGCCGGTCCAGATGATGGCGGCGAGGATGGCGGCGAGCAGGGCGTCGGTGACGGTGTCCATGCCGCCCGTGTCGGCGTTGTTGCCGCCGAGGGCGCCGGACTGGTTGAGCAGGGGCAGGCCGATGAGGACGGAGACGGCGAGGGCGCGGCCGACCCAGGCGGCGGCGACGGTGCCGCTCATCGGTTTGCCGGTGATCTTCCAGACGACGGCGCGGAGCATGCGGCCGCCGTCGAGGGGGAGGCCGGGCAGGAGGTTGAAGATCGCCACGATGAGGTTGGAGATCATCAGGCCGGCGAGGAGGACGCCGGGGACGGTGCCGGGCTCGACGGGTTTCATGGCGAGGTAGAAGAGGCCGGCGAGGACGAGGGAGAGCAGGGGGCCGACGAAGGCGAGCACGAATTCCCGGCCGGGTGTCTCGGCCTCCTTCTCGATCTCCGAGACGCCGCCGAAGAACTGCAGCTGGATGCGGCGGACGGGGAGCTTGAAGCGGATCGCGGCGACGGTGTGGGCCAGCTCGTGGACCAGGACGGAGGCGTAGAAGGCGACCGCGAAGAACAGGGAGACGAGGTAGCGGGCGGCGCCCAGTTCGGGCAGCACCCGGTCGAGCTGGCCGCCGAAGACCCAGGTGATCAGTGCGGCGACGAGGAACCAGCTGGGGGCCACGTAGACCGGTACGCCGAAGGGGCGGCCCATGAGGATGCCGCCGCCGGGTTCCCTGGGCCTGGGCTGCGGGGGTTCGCCTTTGGCGATGCCGGAGTGGGCGAGGGAGCGGTGTTCGTGTGCGGGTTCGTCCGGGGGCCGGTGTGCGGAGGGGGCGCGGTGGGGGGCGTCGGTGCCGGTGCCGGTGTCGTCGGTGTCCGGGGCGGGGTCGGTGTGGGGGGTGTCTTCGGGGGGTTCCGGGGTGTCGGGGGGCGTCGGCCCGGGATGGCCGGTGGGTCCGGTCGCCGGGGTCGTAGGACCTGCGGGGTGCTCGGCCGGCTCGTCGTTGCCGGACCGCGGCTGCCCGCTCCCGCCGCTCACGTCCACGGTGTCCCCTCGTTCGAAGCGTCTTCCGTGCCTGCCGGACGGAAGGGTCTCTGGTCGATGGTATGCGGCGGTGGTGGCGTGTTTCGCCCCGGCACCCCTTGTGTTCGCCCTGTGGTCGTGCGGTGGGTGCGGGCCGGGGACTGGGTGACTGTCAGTGGTGGGCCGTAAGGTCTGTGGTCATGGACAGCAGCATCGAGGACACGGAAGCCGTGGAGGACGGGGCCGGGCGGCCGGACCCGGCTGCCCGGCCGCAGCCGACTCCCTCAGGGCCGGTGTCGGTACCGGGCCCCTCGATGGCCGCGCCGACAGAGGTGGTCGAGCGGGGGGAGGCCGCTCCCGGAGCGGAGGGGCCGGCCCGCGGGGGGCGTGGCGCCGGTGCGCCCACCTCGCTCTCGCCCTCTCGGGCCAGTGACTTCATGCAGTGTCCGTTGCTGTACCGGTTCCGGGTGATCGACCGGCTGCCGGAGAAGCCGAGCGAGGCGGCGACCCGGGGCACGCTGGTGCACGCGGTGCTGGAGCGGCTGTTCGACGCGCCGGCCGGGGAGCGGACCGCGCCGCGGGCGAAGGCGCTGATCCCGGGGCAGTGGGACCGGCTGCGGGAGAGCAGGCCCGAGGTGGGCGAGCTGTTCGCCGACGATCCGGACGGTGAGCGGCTGGCCCGGTGGCTGACCGAGGCCGAACGGCTGGTCGAGCGGTGGTTCACGCTGGAGGATCCGACGCGTCTGGAGCCGGCCGAGCGGGAGCTGTTCGTCGAGGCGGAGCTGGAGTCGGGGCTGCGGCTGCGCGGGATCATCGACCGGGTGGACGTGGCGCCGACCGGCGAGGTGCGGATCGTCGACTACAAGACGGGCAAGGCGCCGCGGCCCGAGTACGCCGAGGGTGCGCTGTTCCAGATGAAGTTCTACGCCCTGGTCGTCTGGCGTCTGAAGCAGGTGATCCCGCGCCGGCTGCAGCTGGTCTACCTGGGCAGCGGGGACGTGCTGACGTACGACCCGGTCCCGGCCGATCTGGAGCGGGTGGAGCGCAAGCTGCACGCGCTGTGGCAGGCGATCGGGCAGGCGACGGAGAGCGGGGAGTGGCGGCCGCGGCCGACCAAGCTGTGCGGCTGGTGCGACCACCAGGCGCACTGCCCGGAGTTCGGCGGCACTCCCCCGCCCTATCCGCTGCCGGTGAGGGCGGCGGAGTCGGGCGGTGCGGCGCAGGGCAGAATGGGGCCGGACTAGCGAAGGAGTGTCACGTGGCCATCCGCGTCCTACTGGTCGACGACCAGCCCCTGCTACGTACGGGTTTCCGGATGATCCTGGAGGCGGAGCAGGACATCGCGGTCGTGGGCGAGGCCGGTGACGGCCTGCAGGCCCTCGATCAGGTACGGGCCCTGCAGCCGGACGTCGTCCTGATGGACATCCGTATGCCGCGGATGGACGGGGTGGAGGCAACCCGGCAGATCACCGGTCCGGACCGGTCGGGACCGGCGAAGGTGCTGGTGCTGACCACGTTCGACCTGGACGAGTACGTGGTGGAGGCGCTGCGGGCGGGGGCGAGCGGCTTCCTGCTGAAGGACGCGCCCGCCAATGAGCTGGTGCAGGCGATCCGGGTGGTCGCGGCGGGCGAGGCGATGCTGGCGCCGAGTATCACGCGTCGGCTGCTGGACAAGTACGCCACGCATCTGCCGTCCGGTGAGGAGCCGGTGCCGGACACGCTGAACACGCTCACCGACCGTGAGGTGGAGGTGCTGAAGCTGGTGGCGCGCGGGTTGTCGAACGCCGAGATCGCGGCGGATCTGTTCGTGAGTGAGACGACGGTGAAGACGCATGTGGGGCATGTGCTGACCAAGCTGGGGCTCCGCGACCGGGTGCAGGCGGCGGTGTACGCCTATGAGAGCGGTCTGGTGCGCCCCGGCGCGCAGTAGGCCGGGCCGGTACGGGCGAAGGGCGCCCCTCCCGCGTGGGAGGGGCGCCCTTCGCCGTCGTACGGGCCGGGCCGTGTCCGGTGTCAGCTCTTGCTGAGTTCCCAGAACCGGAACACCGTCGAGGCGTCCAGGCAGTACTCCAGGCCGTAGACGCCGTCGCGGGCGACCGCGTACTGCTTGGCCTGCCAGACCGGCAGGACGGGCAGTTCGGCGGCGACGATGTTCTGCAGCCGGCCGAAGTCCTTGTCGGTGGCGGCGCGGTCGCTCTGCGCGGCCGTGCCGGGGATGAGGGAGCCGGTGATGGTGCTGTTGCTGTAGCGGTTGTCCAGCACGTTGCCCTTGCCGAAGAAGGGGGCGGTGAAGTTGTCGGCGTCCGGGTAGTCGGGCACCCAGCCCTTGACGTACACGCCGTACTTGCCGGCCGCGATGTCCTTCTCGTACTGGTCGAAGGCGACGGACTTCACGTCGGCGTCGAACAGTCCACTGGCGTTGAGCTGGCCGGCGATGGCCTTCAGTTCCTCGTCGGTGGCGGGGCCGTAGCGGGACGGCGTGGACCACAGGGTGAGCTTGGCCTTGCCGGTGACGCCGTCGGCGCGCAGTGCGGCGGCGGCCTTGGCGCGGGAGGGGCGGGCGCCGTAGGTGTCGAAGAAGGCCGTGTTGTGGCCGACGATGCCCGCCGGGATGATCGAGTACAGCGGGGTGGCGGTGCCCTGGTAGACGTTCTTGATGAGGGCGTCGCGGTCGAGGAGATAGGCGATGGCCTTGCGGACGCCGAGCTTTCCGGCGACCGGGTCCTTCATGTTGAAGACCAGGTGCTGGACCTCGGCGCTGCTGCCCTCGATGACGTCGACGCCCTTGCTGTCGTCCTGCTTGTCGAGGCCGGCGATGTCGGAGGCGGACAGGCCTCGGTAGGCGATGTCGACGCTGCCGTCGAGGAGGGCCTTCTTCAGGGCGGTGCGGTCGCCGTGGAAGAACTTCAGGGTGACGCCGGAGTTCTTGACCTTGGCGGTGCCCTTGTAGTTGCCGTTGACCGAGAAGACGGCCTGGTCGTCGTCGAAGGAGTCCAGCTCGTAGGGGCCGGAGCCCACGGCCTTGTGGTCGGCGCGCAGGCCGTTCGCGTCGTACTGGCGGTGGTCCACGATGGAGCCGGCGCCGGAGGCGAGCTTGCTGGGGAAGGTGGCGTCGGGGACCTTCAGGTGGAAGACGACCGTCTTCGCGTCCGGTGTCGCGACGTCGCCGAGCATCGGGAACATGATCGCGGGCCCGGCGGGGTCGTTGATCTTCAGCATGCGGTCGAAGGAGAACTTGACGTCCGCGGAGGTGAGGGCGTCACCGTTGCTGAACTTCAGGCCGTCCTTCAGCTCGCACTGGTAGACCATGGCCCGGGTGTCGGTGAAGGTGCACTGCTTCGCCAGTTCGGGCTGGGGTTCGGTGCCGCCCTTGGGGAAGCTGAGCAGCGACTGGAAGACGTTGTCGAACAACAGCCAGGAGCCGGGGTCGTAGCCGGACGCCGGGTCCGTGGCGAGGACGTCGTCGGACATCCCCAGCACCACGGAGGAGCCGGTACCCCCGGAATCACCGGTCTCCGAGCCGCAGCCGGTCAACAGGCCGGAGGCCAGTCCCGCCACGATGGGCAGGACTGGCCACTGGTTGCGCATGTTCACTTGAAATGTGCCTTGTCGTCGGTTCGTCCTCCCGGGGCCACCGTCCTGGCCCCGGGTTCCGGGGCAGCCGTCCCTGTTCCCCGGATGAGAGAGCCGTCAGCCGCTCACACCGCGGCCGAGCTCCCACAGCTGAAGCGTCGAGGAGGAGTTGAGGGCGTAGGCGGTGCCCGTGATGTCGTCCCTGGCGGCGACGTACTGCTTGCCCTGCCACAGCGGCAGGACCGGGACGTCCTCTGCGACGGTGTCCTGGATGGCGGTCAGGCTCTTGGCGGCGCTGAGCCGGTCGGCCTCGCGGCGGGACTGCGGGATCAGCGTGCGCTGGATGGTGCTGTTGGAGTACGGCGAGCCGAGGAAGTTGTCCTTGTCGAGGAAGGGCGCGAGGAAGTTGTCGGCGTCCGGGAAGTCGGGGAACCAGCCCATGCCGTAGACGTCGTACTGGCCCTTCTGCTCGGCGGGCCGGAAGGTTTCCCAGGGGTGGCCCTGGATGGAGACGTCGAACAGGCCGCTGCCGTTGAGCTGCTTCTGCAGGATCTCGAACTCCTGCTTGGTGGCCGAGCCGTAGTGGTCGGTGGTGTAGTGCAGGGTCAGCTTCACCGGGGTGGTGATGCCGGCCTTGGTGAGCAGGTCCTTGGCCTTGGCGGCGCTGGGGTTGCCGTACTTGTTGAAGAACGAGTTGGAGTGGCCGGTGACCGTGGCCGGGACCAGCGAGTACAGCGCCTCGGCCTGGGTGCCGTAGACCTTGGAGACCAGTTCGCCGCGGTTGATGAGCTGGGCCATGGCCTGGCGCACGGCCTTGGACTTCACGGTGGGCGCGTTGGTGTTGAAGGCCAGGTAGCGGATCTCGAGGCCCGGCATGTCGACCAGGTCGGCGTTCTTGTCGGTGCCGGCGTCCAGCTTCTGGATCTGGGCGGGCGACATGGTGCGGGTCATCACGTCGATGTCGCCCTTGTCGATGGCGGTGCTCATGGCCTCGGCGCTGTCGAAGGAGCGCAGCACGACCTTGTCGTTGTTCACCGTCACGGAGCCCTTGTAGGAGGGGTTCTTCGTGAAGGTGGCGTCGACGATCGCGTTGCCCTTGACGTCCGCGTGGAAGGTGTAGGGGCCGGAGCCGTCCACGTCGAAGCCGTCGCGCAGCTTGTCCTTCTCGTAGTCCTGCGGGTCGATGATGCCCGCGACCGGAGTGGACAGCTTGTACGGGAAGGTGGCGTCGGCGGTCTTGAGGTGGAAGATGACCTCGCGGTCGCCCTGCGTCTCGATGGTGTCGATGGTGTTCAGCAGGGCCGACACGCCACTGTCGGCCTTGATGCGCAGGGCACGCTCGATGGAGAACTTGACGGCCTGCGCGGTCACCGCGTCACCGTTGGCGAACTTCAGTCCGTCGCGGAGCTTGCAGGCGTAGCGCTCGCTGCCGCTGTCGGTGAAGGAGCAGCTCTCGGCGGCGTCCGGGACGGGGTCGCCCTCGCCCTTGGGCTGGGCCATCAGGGTCTGCACGGTCTGGCGCAGGATGTTCCAGGTGCCGACGTCGTAGGCGTAGGCCGGGTCGACGGGCGCGGGGGCGTCCTGGGTGGCGGTGAACCGGTCCGTGGTACCGACGACGATGGCGTCGCCGCTCTTGCTCCCGCTGTCGGATCCGCCGCACGCGACGAGAACCGGGGTGAGCAGGCCGGCCACCGCCGGCAGCACCAAAGTCTTGCGGTTCATGCGGGAGTTTCTCCAGAGCTGTTCGGGTCCGTGTAACCGGCATGCAGGGGTGGTGCGGCGGCTCACGGGAGGTGCGGCGATGTTCTCGCGATGAGATTAGTCCGCGTCCGCAGGGGGGTTCACAGCCCCGTGAGTTGACCCCTCATCACGCAGAGAAACCGGTTGCGGACACACCGAAAACCCGACAGCGGCAGGATTAGTGCAGCATCCCACCAATCGGGACACAAGGATCCACCGATCCCGCACGAACGGGATGCTTCAGCACGCCCGGACCGGCCTTGTCGAGCCCGGTCGGCGTGGGAAACGTCACACTTCCAACTGTGCGGCCGGTCAGTGGAATTCGGCCGGGCGGCCCGCCGGGCATTTCCCCCGGGTGTACTTCCCCGGAAATGTGTCCGACTCCGCCGATGAACGCTTCGTACGCTGGGTGAACGGCTAGCCCATTTCCGTCATCAGGCCGCGCAGGAATGCCAGGTCGACCTCTTCCAGGGAGGTGACCACGGTGCGCCCGGCGGCCGGGCTGATGGGCGCAATGGAGGGGACGGCGACGACCCGGCAGCCCGCGGCCTCGGCGGCGGCGACGCCGGTCGCGGTGTCCTCGACGACGGCGCATCTGGCGGGGGCCGCACCGAGCTTGGCGGCGGCGAGGAGGTAGGGGTCGGGGAAGGGCTTGGTGCGTGAGACCTCGTCACCCGCGATGGAGAGGTCGAAGTGGTGGGGACCGAGCACGGTCAGCACACGGTCGATGATGCGCCGGTGGGAGGCGGAGACCAGGGCCGTGGGGATGGCGTGCTCGTGCAGCTCGGCGAGCAGCCTGGCGGCGCCCGGCATCAGCGGCAGGGCCCGGCCGATCCGGTCCTCGAACCCGTCGTTGAGCAGCACCGTGAGGTCGGCGAGGGTGATGTCGGCACCGGTGGCCTCGATGAGGAAGCCGGCGCTGCGGGTCATGGGGCCGCCGACCACGACGTGCCGCCAGGACTCGTCCAGGGCGTGGCCGAGCGCCCCGAAGACCTCGACCTCGACGTCCCACCAGAATCCCTCGGTGTCCACCAGGGTGCCGTCCATGTCGAGGAGCACCGCCTCCAGGGCGGAGCCTTCGGCCGTACGGGTTCCGAGCGCGGGGACCGTACTGGTCATCCGGGCGCACCTCCTCAAGGGACGACCAGGCCGGTTCCCGTGCGGGGAACCGGCCTGCAGTGGACCGACCAGTGTACGACGTCGCCGCCCGAAGCGCCTCGTTTATCACTCGCGCCCGGGGGTACCCCTTGGAACACCCCCGGCGCAGGCCAGAGGCGCGTCGGTGTGCCCCCGGGGCCCATGCCGTGAGGGCCCGGCACCGCGGACGGCGCCTCCGCCCCCCGAAGGGCTCAGAGGGCTCAGCGGGCGTTGAAGTACTTCGCCTCCGGGTGATGGATCACGATCGCGTCCGTGGACTGCTCCGGGTGCAGCTGGAACTCCTCCGAGAGGTGGACGCCGATCCGCTCCGGCTCCAGCAGCTCGGCGATCTTGGCCCGGTCCTCCAGGTCGGGGCAGGCGCCGTAGCCGAGGGAGAAGCGGGCGCCCCGGTACCTGAGGGCGAACATGTCCTCCATGTCGGCCGGGTCCTCGCCGCCGAAGCCCAGTTCGGCGCGGACGCGGGCGTGCCAGTACTCGGCGAGCGCCTCGGCCAACTGGACGGACAGGCCGTGGAGTTCGAGGTAGTCGCGGTAGGCGTTGGCCGCGAAGAGCTGCGCGGTCTCCTCGCCGATGCGCGAGCCGACGGTGACGACCTGGAGGCCGACCACGTCCGTCTCGCCCGACTCCTCCGGGCGGAAGAAGTCGGCCAGGCACAGCCGCCGGCCGCGGCGCTGGCGCGGGAAGGTGAACCGGGTGCGCTCGTTGCCCCGCTCGTCAAGGATGATCAGGTCGTCGTCCTTGGACACGCAGGGGAAGTAGCCGTAGACCACGGCGGCTTCGAGGAGGTTGTCGGTCTGCAGCCGGTCGAGCAGACCCCGCAGGCGCGGGCGCCCCTCGGTCTCCACCAGTTCCTCGTACGTGGGCCCCTCGCCGGTGCGGGCCTGCTTCAGCCCCCACTGGCCCTTGAAGAGGGCGCCTTCGTCCAGCCAGGACGCGTACTCCTTGAGCTGGATGCCCTTGACGATCCGGGTCTCCCAGAACGGCGGGACCGGCACCGGGTTGTCGACGGCGACGTCGGAGCGGACGTGTCCCTCCTCCGGGCGCTCCTCGATCTCGACCGTGGCCGCGGGCCGTACCCGGCGCTGCTTGAGTTCGGGCAGCTGCGCGCCGGGCACGCCGCGCTTGACGCCGATGAGGGCGTCCATCAGGCGCAGGCCCTCGAAGGCGTCGCGGGCGTAGCGGACCTCGCCCTCGTAGATCTCGTGCAGGTCCTGTTCGACGTAGGCGCGGGTGAGGGCGGCGCCGCCGAGGATGACCGGGAAGCGGGCGGCCAGGTTGCGCTGGTTGAGCTCCTCCAGGTTCTCCTTCATGATCACCGTGGACTTCACCAGCAGCCCGGACATGCCGATCACGTCGGCCCGGTGTTCCTCGGCGGCCTCCAGGATCGCCGAGACCGGCTGCTTGATGCCCAGGTTGACCACGTTGTAGCCGTTGTTGGACAGGATGATGTCGACCAGGTTCTTGCCGATGTCGTGCACGTCGCCGC
Organism: Streptomyces sp. NPDC051133; assembly: GCF_040682635.1. Lineage (NCBI taxonomy): Bacteria > Bacillati > Actinomycetota > Actinomycetes > Kitasatosporales > Streptomycetaceae > Streptomyces > Streptomyces sp. NPDC051133. The sequence continues at coordinate 172,480 of NZ_JBFBBK010000008.1, read as the reverse complement.
GCACCGTGGCCAGCACGATCGTGCCCTTGCCCTCGGCGTCCGACTTCTCCATGTGCGGCTCGAGGTAGGCCACCGCGGCCTTCATCACCTCGGCCGACTGCAGGACGAACGGCAGCTGCATCTGGCCGGAGCCGAACAGCTCGCCGACCACCTTCATGCCGTCGAGCAGGGTGTCGTTGACGATGTCCAGGGCCGGACGGTCCTCAAGGGCCGCGTCGAGGTCGGCTTCGAGGCCGTTGCGCTCGCCGTCGATGATCCGCCGCTTCAGCCGCTCCTCCAGCGGCAGCGCCGCCAGTTCCTCGGCCTTGCCCGCCTTCAGCGACTTCGCCGTGGCGCCCTCGAACAGCTGCATCAGCTTCTGCAGCGGGTCGTAGCCCTCGCGGCGGCGGTCGTAGATCAGGTCGAGTGCGGTGGTGACCTCTTCGTCGCTGAACCGGGCGATGGGGAGGATCTTGGAGGCGTGGACGATCGCGGAGTCCAGGCCGGCCTTGACGCACTCCTCCAGGAACACGCTGTTGAGCAGGATGCGGGCGGCCGGGTTCAGGCCGAAGGAGATGTTCGACAGGCCCAGCGTGGTCTGCACCGCCGGGTGGCGGCGCTTGAGCTCGCGGATCGCCTCGATGGTGGCCAGGCCGTCCTTGCGGGACTCCTCCTGACCGGTGCAGATGGTGAAGGTCAGGGCGTCGATGAGGATGTCCTCCTCGCGGATGCCCCAGTTCCCGCTCAGGTCGGCGATCAGCCGCTCGGCGATCTCCACCTTCTTCTCCGGCGTGCGGGCCTGGCCCTCCTCGTCGATGGTCAGCGCGATCAGCGCCGCCCCGTGCTCCCGCGCCAGCCGCGTGACCTTGGCGAAACGGGAGTCGGGGCCGTCGCCGTCCTCGTAGTTCACCGAGTTGATCACCGCACGGCCGCCGAGCTTCTCCAGGCCCGCCTCGATGACGTCGACCTCGGTGGAGTCCAGGACGATCGGCAGCGTGGAGGCGGTCGCGAAACGCCCCGCCAGCTCCTCCATGTCGGCCACCCCGTCGCGGCCGACGTAGTCCACGCACAGGTCGAGCATGTGCGCGCCCTCGCGGATCTGCTCCCGGACCAGTTCCACGCAGTCGTCCCAGCGGCCCTCCAGCATGGCCTCGCGGAACTTCTTCGACCCGTTGGCGTTGGTGCGCTCGCCGATGGCCAGGTAGGAGGTGTCCTGCCGGAACGGCACCGACTGGTACAGCGACGCCGCCCCCGGCTCGGGCCGCGGGTCTCGCTCGCCCGGGGTCAGGTCCCGGACGCGCTCGACGACCTGGCGCAGGTGCTCGGGGGTCGTACCGCAGCAGCCGCCGACCAGCGACAGGCCGTACTCGCGGACGAAGGTCTCCTGGGCGTCGGCCAGCTCGGGCGCGGTCAGCGGGTAGTGGGCGCCGTCCTTGCCGAGGACCGGCAGGCCCGCGTTGGGCATGCAGGACAGGGGGATGCGGGCGTTGCGGGCGAGGTAGCGCAGGTGCTCGCTCATCTCGGCCGGGCCGGTGGCGCAGTTCAGGCCGATCATGTCGATGCCGAGCGGCTCCAGCGCGGTGAGCGCGGCACCGATCTCCGAGCCCAGCAGCATCGTGCCGGTGGTCTCGACGGTCACGGACACGATCACCGGCAGGTCCAGGCCGAGTGCGGCCAGGCCGCGCCGGGCGCCGAGCACGGCCGCCTTGGTCTGCAGCAGGTCCTGGGTGGTCTCGACGAGCAGTGCGTCGGCGCCGCCGGTGACCAGGCCTTCGGCGTTGCGCTGGTAGGCGTCGCGCAGGGTGGTGTAGGGGGCGTGGCCGAGGGTGGGCAGCTTGGTGCCGGGGCCGATGGAGCCGAGGACCCAGCGGGGGCGGCCGTCCTTCGCCGTGAACTCGTCGGCGACCTCGCGGGCGACCCGGGCGCCGGCCTCGGACAGCTCGTGCACCCGCTCGGGGATGTCGTACTCGCCGAGCGCGGAGTGGTTGGCCCCGAAGGTGTTGGTCTCGACGCAGTCGACGCCCACGGCGAAGTACGCCTCGTGGACGGAGCGCACGATGTCGGGGCGGGTGAGGTTGAGGATCTCGTTGCAGCCCTCGAGCTGCTGGAAGTCGTCGAGGGTGGGGTCCTGGGCCTGGAGCATGGTGCCCATGGCTCCGTCGGCCACCACCACTCGGGTGGCGAGTGCGTCTCGGAGCGCGGACACGCGGGTCCGGCTGTCGGTCGTGGGGGACGTGGGCAACGAGGCCATGAAGGGGCTCCCTGGGCTGCGACGGCTGTCGGCTATGCGGCTTCCCCGTCGGCCGGGGATGCCGCACGGCGCCAGAGTAACCGGGAGTCGGCTTGGATGGGCACCGGCGTCCACGAGGCGGACGGGGGTGGTCCGCGCGATCACCCGCCGGCGTGGCCCGGGGGTGGCCCGCGCGCCACGTCCGGGCCACGTGTGATGTAACAGGTGTCGTCCGACCATTAGCGGGAGGTCGGCATGGACCGGTAGTGTTCGACATTGCCGAACGGCGGGTAGCGGGACGCGGGACGGTGCACGACAGGGGTCGGCACCGGCGGGCGGCGCGCACCGGCGTTCGCCGGCAGTCGATGGAGCGGAGGCAGAACGGCGATGGCACGGAACATCCAGTCGCTCGAACGGGCGGCCGCGATGCTGCGGCTGCTCGCGGGCGGCGAGCGGCGGCTCGGCCTGTCGGACATCGCCTCCTCGCTCGGCCTCGCCAAGGGCACCGCCCACGGCATCCTGCGCACCCTCCAGCAGGAGGGGTTCGTGGAACAGGACGACGCCTCCGGCCGCTACCAGCTGGGCGCGGAGCTGCTCCGGCTCGGCACCACGTATCTGGACGTGCACGAGCTGCGCGCGCGGGCCCTGGTGTGGACCGACGACCTGGCCCGGTCCAGCGGGGAGAGCGTGTACCTGGGCGTGCTGCACCAGCAGGGCGTGCTGATCGTGCACCACGTCTTCCGGCCGGACGACAGCCGGCAGGTGCTGGAGATCGGGGCCATGCAGCCCCTGCACTCCACGGCGCTGGGCAAGGTGCTCTCCGCCTACGACCCGGTGGCGCACAGCGAGGTGATGGAGGCGGACCGCAAGCCCTTCACGGACCGCACGGTGTGCGACGCCGGGGACTTCGAGCACGTCCTGGACGTCACGCGCGCGCGTGGGTACGCGGCCGACGTGGAGGAGACCTATGAGGGCGTGGCGTCCATCGCCGCGCCGATCCACGACCGGCGCCGCATGCCGGTGGGCGCGGTCGGCATCTCCGGCGCCGTGGAGCGGCTGTGCCGCGACGGCGAGGTGCGCCCGGAGCTGATCGCGGCGGTGCGCGACTGCGCCCGCGCGGTGTCCAGGGACCTGGGCGCGGGGCGCTTCTGAGGCCTGTGGGGCCCCTTCGGGGGGCGACCGGGACGCCGGGCGGCGTTCCGGTTCTCGCCATACCCTGAAGTGGACATAACGGGCGAGTAGGTACGTCAGCGAGCGAAGAGTGATAACCGGCAGCGATCAATAACGATCCTGTTTTCGATAACAGAACCCTTGACGCATGCGTAACGCCGAAGCAAGACTCCCGTCCATCGGTCGGCATTGTCGAACACCTACCGGCAATACGCGCTAGAGTGTGACAACGCCAAGGGCCGGCCATCGCTCTCACCCCCGAGGGCAGCCAGAACCCCCGGCGGGACCCGGGGTTCGGTAACCCTGGACGAAGGACAAAGGAGTCGCGGGTGTCCAGCTCCGACATCTTCATCGGCGAGACCATCGGTACCGCCGTACTCATCCTGCTCGGCGGCGGCGTCTGCGCCGCCGTGACCCTGAAGGCCTCCAAGGCGCGCAACGCCGGCTGGCTCGCCATCGCCTTCGGGTGGGGCTTCGCCGTCATGACGGCCGTGTACATCTCCGGACCCCTGTCCGGTGCCCATCTCAACCCGGCCGTAACCGTCGCCCTCGCCATCAAGAACAGCGACTGGAGCAACGTTCCGGTCTACTTCGCCGGACAGCTCCTCGGCGCGATGATCGGCGCGGCCCTGGTGTGGGTGGCCTACTACGGCCAGTTCCACGCGCACCTGACTGACAAGGAGATCGTCGGCGGTCCGGGTGCGCAGGCCACGACGGCCAAGGCCGTCGAGGCCCAGGAGAAGGGGGCCGGCCCGGTCCTCGGCGTCTTCTCCACCGGCCCGGAGATCCGCAACGCGGTGCAGAACCTCGCCACGGAGATCATCGGCACCGTCGTGCTGATCCTCGCGGTCCTCACGCAGGGCCTGAACGACAAGGGCAACGGCCTCGGCATCCTCGGCGGTCTGGTCACCGCACTCGTGGTGGTGTCGATCGGTCTCTCCCTCGGCGGCCCGACGGGCTACGCGATCAACCCGGCCCGTGACCTGGGCCCGCGCATCGTGCACGCCCTGCTGCCGCTGCCCAACAAGGGCGGTTCCGACTGGGCTTACGCCTGGATCCCGGTGGTCGGCCCGCTGATCGGCGGCGCCATCGCGGCAGGCATATACAACGTCGCCTTCGCTTAGACAGCACTTCCGAGCACGCGCCGTACGTAAAGCCCCTCACCACGGATCTCTCAGGAGCACACAGTGACCGACGCCCACACCGCAGGCCCCTTCATCGCCGCGATCGACCAGGGCACCACCTCGTCCCGCTGCATCGTCTTCGACCGGGACGGCCGGATCGTCGCCGTCGACCAGAAGGAGCACGAGCAGATCTTCCCGAAGCCGGGCTGGGTCGAGCACAACGCGAACGAGATCTGGACCAACGTCCAGGAGGTCGTCGCCGGAGCCGTCCAGAAGGCCGGCATCACCCGGGACGACATCAAGGCCATCGGCATCACCAACCAGCGCGAGACCACCGTGCTGTGGGACAAGAACACCGGTGAGCCCGTCCACAACGCCATCGTGTGGCAGGACACCCGCACCGACGCCCTCTGCCGGGAGCTGGGCCGCAACGTCGGCCAGGACCGCTTCCGCCGCGAGACCGGTCTCCCCCTGGCCTCCTACTTCGCCGGGCCCAAGGCCCGCTGGCTCCTCGACAACGTCGACGGCCTCAAGGAGCGCGCCGAGGCGGGCGACATCCTCTTCGGCACCATGGACACCTGGGTCATCTGGAACCTGACGGGCGGTGTCAACGGCGGCAAGCACGTCACCGACGTCACCAACGCCTCCCGCACCCTCCTGATGAACCTGCACACGATGCAGTGGGACGACAAGATCGCCGAGTCCATCGGCGTGCCGCTGCAGATCCTGCCCGAGATCCGCTCCTCCGCCGAGGTCTACGGCGAGGTCACCGGCGGCAAGCTCGGCGAACTGCTCGGCGGCATCCCCGTCGCCTCCGCGCTCGGCGACCAGCAGGCGGCCCTGTTCGGCCAGTGCTGCTTCTCCGAGGGCGAGACGAAGTCCACCTACGGCACCGGCACCTTCATGGTGATGAACACCGGTGACAAGATCATCAACTCCTACGCCGGTCTGCTGACCACGGTCGGTTACAAGATCGGCGACCAGCCGACGGTCTTCGCCCTCGAGGGTTCGATCGCCGTCACGGGCTCCCTGGTGCAGTGGATGCGCGACCAGATGGGCCTGATCTCCACCGCCGCCGAGATCGAGACCCTCGCGCTCTCGGTCGAGGACAACGGCGGCGCCTACTTCGTGCCGGCCTTCTCCGGTCTGTTCGCCCCGCACTGGCGCTCCGACGCCCGCGGTGTGATCGCCGGCCTGACCCGGTACGTCACCAAGGCGCACCTCGCGCGCGCCGTCCTGGAGGCCACCGCCTGGCAGACGCGGGAGATCGCCGACGCCATGGTGAAGGACTCCGGTGACGAGCTGGTGGCGCTCAAGGTCGACGGCGGCATGACCGCCAACAACCTGCTGATGCAGACGCTCTCCGACGTCCTCGACGCGCCGGTGGTGCGCCCGATGGTCGCGGAGACCACCTGCCTCGGCGCCGCCTACGCCGCCGGCCTCGCCGTCGGCTTCTGGTCCAGCACCGACGAACTGCGCGCCAACTGGCGCCGGGCCGCCGAGTGGACCCCCCGCATGGACGCGGAGACCCGCGACCGTGAGTACAAGAGCTGGCTCAAGGCCGTCGACCGGACCATGGGCTGGATCGAGGACGAGAGCTGAGCGGTCCCACCGGCTCAGACATCTCTGACGAGGAGTAAGTACCCGACATGACCAGTCAGTCCACCCTGAGTTCCGTGCCTGCCCTGGGGACGCACCCGGCCTCCGGCTCGAACCCGAGCCGGGCCGAGACCAGGGAGCAGCTCTCCAAGGCGTCGTACGACCTTCTTGTGATCGGCGGCGGCATCCTGGGCATCTCCACCGCCTGGCACGCCGCGCAGTCCGGGCTCAGGGTGGCGCTGGTCGACGCCGGCGACTTCGCCGGCGCCACCTCCTCCGCCTCCTCCAAGCTGCTCCACGGCGGTCTGCGCTACCTGCAGACCGGCGCGGTCAAGCTGGTGGCGGAGAACCACTTCGAGCGCCGTGCGGTCTCCCGCCAGGTGGCCCCCCACCTGGCGAACCCGCTCACCTTCTACCTCCCCGTGTACAAGGGCGGGCCGCACGGCGCGGCGAAGCTCGGCGCGGGCGTCTTCGCCTACTCCGCGCTCTCCGCGTTCGGCGACGGCGTCGGCCACCTGCTCTCCCCCGCCAAGGCGGCGCAGGACGTGCCCGAGCTGCGCACCGAGAACCTCAAGGCCGTGGCCGTGTACGGCGACGACCAGATGAACGACGCGCGGATGGCGCTGATGACGGTCCGCGCGGCCGTCGAGGCGGGCGCGGTCGTCCTCAACCACGCCGAGGTCAGCGGGCTGCGCTTCACGAACGGCCGCGTCACCGGCGCCGACCTCAAGGACCGGGTCTCCGGCGAGGAGTTCGGGGTGAACGCCCGCCTGGTGCTGAACGCGACGGGCCCCTGGGTCGACCACCTGCGCCGGATGGAGGACCCGGACGCGGCGCCGTCCATCCGCCTGTCGAAGGGCGCGCACCTGGTCCTGAAGCGGACCTCCCCGTGGAAGGCCGCCCTGGCGACCCCCATCGACAAGTACCGCATCACCTTCGCCCTCCCCTGGGAGGACATGCTGCTGCTCGGCACCACCGACGAGGAGTTCGAGGGCGACCCGGCGGACGTGTCCGTCACCGAGAAGGACATAGCCCAGATCCTGGACGAGGCCGCGTTCTCCGTCCGGGACCAGCAGCTGAAGCGGGACCTCATCACCTACGCCTTCGCCGGTCTGCGGGTGCTGCCGGGCGGTCCCGGTGACACCGCCAAGGCCAAGCGCGAGACGGTCGTGACCGAGGGCAAGGGCGGCATGCTGTCCGTCGCGGGCGGCAAGTGGACCACCTTCCGGCACATCGGCCGTACGATCATGCAGAAGCTGGAGGCGCTGCCGGGTCACCCGCTCGGCGACGACTTCGAGCCCATCTCCTCGCTGCCGAAGAAGCTGCCGCTGCCCGGTGTCGCCAACCCGCGCGCGGTCGCGCACCGCCTGCTGGTGGACAACCCGGCGCCCGGCCCGCGCATGGCCGCCGACACCGCCAAGCACCTGGCCACCCACTACGGCTCGCTGGCCTTCGACATCGCCCGCCTGGCCAACGACGACCCGGGGCTGGCCGAGCGCGTCCACCCCGACGCCCCGGAGATCTGGGCGCAGGTCGTCTGGGCCCGTGACCACGAGTGGGCCGAGACCCCGGACGACGTGCTGCGCCGCCGCACGACGCTGACCATCCGGGGCCTGGCCACGGACGAGGTCCGGGCGAAGGTGCGGGACCTGCTCGACAAGAAGTAGACCCGTGCGGCGGCCGGCCCCTCCCCCTGACCGGGACCGGCACCGCCCGCACGCCGGAACCCGCCGCACCGGGTCCGGAACCGCGGAAGGGGCGGTCGTCGCCGGATGAGGCCGCCCCTTCCGCCTGCCCCGGGACCGTTGTCGGTGCCGGGTGCTTCCATGGGGTCATGAACGACGACCAGGCCGATCCGGCGGAACTCGCGCTGGTGCGGGAGGCGTTCGGTGTCGACGACGGGGGCGGTCCGGCGCTGGGCCGGGAGGCGGTGCGGGCCTTCGCGGCGGAGCACGGCGGGGTGCTGCCCGAGCCGTACCGCACGTGCGCGGCGGAGGTGACCGACGGCTCGTTCGAGGAGCCGCCCACGCAGGCCGGACACCCGCACCGCGGTCACCTGTGGATGATCACCGGCGAGGGCGCGGCCCTCTTCGGCTCGGAGGCCGGCGGACGGGGGTGGTTCGGCGAGCGGCAACCGGACGCGTCGTCCGACCGGTTGGACGCGCCCGTGGCCGAGCCGCCGGTGGAGGAACCGGCCGCCGCCGATCCGGAGCCCCCGGTGCCCAGTTCGCTGCTCGACGGCTCCCCGCGGACGGGGGGTGTCCCACGGTGGCGAACGGGGCAGTGATCCGGTCACTCCCCCGTGCAAGGGGGCTGCGGGCGCCCCCGCCGGACGCCGTAAGGTTGGTGAGTCAAGCGAGGGCACGTCGGAAGGAGGCACTGGGTGATCGAGCTGGAGGGGGTTCCCGAGCTGATCGACCCAGTCATGGTGGCCGCGTTCGAGGGCTGGAACGATGCCGGTGACGCCGCCTCCACGGCGGTCGCGCATCTGGAACGCGAGTGGAAGGGCGAGGTGTTCGCGGCGCTGGACGCCGAGGACTACTACGACTTCCAGGTGAACCGCCCGACCGTGTTCATGGACTCCGGTGTGCGCAAGATCACCTGGCCGACGACCCGGCTGTCGGTGGTCCGTGTCGGCGGCGAGAAGCCGCGCGATCTGGTGCTGGTCCGCGGGATCGAGCCGTCCATGCGCTGGCGCTCGTTCTGCAACGAACTGCTGGGTTTCGCGCACGAGCTGGGCGTGGAGCTGGTGGTCATCCTGGGCGCCCTGCTCGGTGACACCCCGCACACGCGACCGGTGCCGGTCAGCGGGGTCACGTCCGACGCGGACCTGGCCCAGCGGATGGACCTGGAGGAGACCAAGTACGAGGGTCCGACGGGCATCGTCGGCGTCCTGCAGGAGGCGTGCACGCACGCCGGTGTGCCGGCGGTGTCGCTGTGGGCGGCCGTGCCGCACTACGTCTCGCAGCCGCCCAACCCGAAGGCCACGCTGGCGCTGCTGAACCGCCTGGAGGACCTGCTCGACCTGCGCATCCCGCAGGGCGAGCTGCCCGAGGACGCGCGCGCCTGGCAGGTGGGCGTGGACCAGCTGGCCGCCGAGGACAGCGAGGTCGCCGAGTACGTGCAGACGCTGGAGGAGGCCCGGGACACCGCGGATCTGCCGGAGGCGTCGGGTGAGGCGATCGCCCGCGAGTTCGAGCGGTATCTGCGGCGCCGGGACGTGGGGCCTCCGGGCGGTAAGCAGAGGCCTCCGGCCGCCGGCGGGGGGCCCAGGGAGGACGACGAGGACGGCTCGTCGGAGGACTGAGGGTACGACGAAGGGGCGCCTCCCGTGACCGGAAGGCGCCCCTTCGTCCTGCTGTCGATGTGATGCGGCTGCGGCCGCCGCGGCGGCCGGTCGTGCCCACGCGGCGGCAGCCGTACGTCAGAAGCGAAGCGGCCCCGCGCGCGCTGCGACGGGGCCGCTTCCCGGCGCCTTAGAGGGCCACCCCGAGCAGCGCGTCCACCGCGCGGGTGACCACGCCCGGGGCGCCCGTGTCGGTGCCGCCCTGCTCCTCCTGGCGGGCCGCCCAGCGGTCCACCGCCGCGAGGGCCGCGGGGGCGTCCAGGTCGTTCGCCAGGGCCTCGCGGATCTCCTCCACGAGCGCGTCGGCGGACGGGCCGTCGGGCCGGGAGACGGCCGCGCGCCAGCGGCCGAGGCGGGCCACGGCGTCCGCGAGAACCTGGTCGGTCCACTCCCAGTCGGCACGGTAGTGGTGGGCGAGCAGCGTGAGCCGGACGGCGGCGGGGTCGACGCCGTCGCGGCGCAGCCGGGAGACGAAGACGAGGTTGCCCTTGGACTTCGACATCTTCTCGCCGTCCAGGGCGACCATGCCGGCGTGGACGTAGGCCTTGGCCATGGGGAACTCGCCGGTGAGCACCTGGGCGTGCGAGGCGCCCATCTCGTGGTGCGGGAAGGCCAGGTCGGAGCCGCCGCCCTGGACGTCGAAGCCCATGCCGAGGTGGTCGAGGGCGATGGCCACGCACTCGATGTGCCAGCCGGGGCGGCCCCGGCCGAGCGAACCGCCGTCCCAGCTGGGCTCGCCCTCACGGGCCGCCATCCACAGCATCGGGTCCAGCGGGTTCTTCTTGCCCGGGCGGTCCGGGTCGCCGCCGCGCTCGGCGGACAGCAGCCGCATCGCGGCCGCGTCGAGGTTCGAGACTCCGCCGAAGTGCGGGTCGGACTCGACGGAGAAGTAGATGTCGCCTTCCAGCTCGTAGGCCGCGCCGAGTTCGCGCAGCCGCTCCACGAGCGGGACGATGCCGGGTATCGCCTCGACGGCGCCTATGTAGTGCTGCGGCGGGAGCATCCGCAGGGCGGTCATGTCCTCGCGGAAGAGGGCCGTCTCCTTCTCGGCGAGGGCGACCCAGTCGACGCCGTCCCGCTCGGCCCGCTCCAGCAGCGGGTCGTCGACGTCGGTGACGTTCTGGACGTAGTGGACCTGCCGCTTGGTGTCGAGCCACACGCGCTGAACGAGGTCGAACGCGTTGTAGGTCGCCGCATGACCCATGTGGGTCGCGTCGTACGGCGTGATGCCGCAGACGTAGATGCGGGCGACGGGACCGGGGTCGAGGGTGACCAGGCCGCCGGTCGCGGTGTCGTGGATCCTCAGGTCGCGGCCCTGACCAGGCAGGGCGGGGACCTCGGAAGCGGGCCAGGCATGCATGTACATGAGCCTAACCGGCGTCGAGCTGCGGATACGAACGGGATCGCGCCGGATGGCCGGTCAGGCTCTCTTGTGGATCGCCGGCCGGTGTGCTCAGACCGGTGGCCAGGGGATCGCCGGCCACTCCCCGCCCGGCTCCGGGTGCAGGCCCGAGGTGAGCAGGGCGTCGACACGCGCGCGTGTGGCGTCGATCTCGCCCCGCGTGATGAGTGCGGCGAGCCGCTCGCCCAGCGCCCCGCCGAGGCCTTCCCGCAGCCCTTGGAGGGCGTCGACGGCCTCCGGCGTGAGCGGTTCCCCGGCCCAGCCCCACAGCAGGGTGCGCAGCTTGTCGTCGACGTGGAAGGTGACGCCGTGGTCGATGCCGTAGAGGCGGCCGTCGGCGGCGGGCAGCAGATGGCCGCCCTTGCGGTCGGCGTTGTTGATCACGGCGTCCAGGACGGCCATCCGACGGAGCCGCTCGTCGTCGGCATGCACCAGCAGTGCCGTACGCCCCTCGCCGACCTCGGCGAGGCCGATCGCCTTCCAGCCGGGCTCCGGTTCCTCGCCGTCGGTCAGGGCGAGCAGCTCGGCCTCGGCGAGGACGTCGATCCACAGCTGGCACATGCCCTCGCCGTACGGCCCCTCGCGCAGCACGGTCGGCGGTACGAGCCCCCAGCCGGTGGCCTCGGAGACCTGGTAGGCGGCCACCTCGCGGCCCGCGAGGGTGCCGTCGGGGAAGTCCCACAGCGGGCGTTCCCCGGCCACCGGCTTGTAGATGCAGGAGGCTTCCCGGCCGTCGTACGCGACCGTGCAGAACAGCGCCGCGTTGGACGCCTCGCGGATCCGGCCGCGCACGGTCAGCTCACCGTGCGCGAGCAGCTCGGCGGCTGCCGCGTCGGTGAGCGTCACGCTCCTCGGCGGTATCCGTTCTGGCGCGGACATACGTGTCCTTCCGGGTCGAGCGGGAGACTGCACAGCGGGCACGGCGGCCGCCCGGCGTTGACGATGTCGAGGGCGCGCTTGGCGAAGGCCCTGGCCTGCGCGCCGGTCAGCCGGACCCGCAGCATCGGGGGCCCGTTCTCCTCGTCCTGGAGCAGCCGCTCCTCGGCCTCGGCGAGGTCCTCCTCGGTGTCGGCCTCCAGCTCCACCAGGGCCTGCGCCTCGACGATCATGCGCTGTTCCTCGCCGTCCCAGGCCAGCGCCATGGTGCCGACCCGGAACTCCTCCTCGATGGGGGTCTCGAGGGGGGCGCTGTCGGAGATCTCCGTGGGCGCCACGGCGGGGACGGCCGCGCTGCCGCCGCTGCGCCGTACGACCTCGTCGAGCAGTTCGTCCATGCGCTCGGCGAGCGCGGCGACCTGGGTCTTCTCCAGGACCACGCTGGTCACCCGGGGGCCTGCGGTGGCCTGGAGGAAGAACGTACGGCGCCCGGGCAGTCCGACCGTGCCGGCGACGAAACGGTCCGGCTGGTCGTAGAGGAACACCTGACGGGACACGTCCTGTCTCCATTGGATTCGAGAGTCTGTGCGGTGCGGGCCATGCTGGTACGCCACGGGGTGGACCGCTTCACCCTACTGCGGGCGACGATCACGGTGCGCCCGCACCACCCCCGACCGGTGCGTCGCCCTCGCCGGGTTCCTCGCGCGGGGCGAGCGAAGCGAAATCGCCGGTGTCGCCGAGGCGAACGAGAAAAGGCCGCAGACGGGTGTAACGGATCGCGGTGACGGAACACGGCTCCACGGAGATCCGCTGGAAGAGGTCGAGATGGAGTCCGAGGGCGTCGGCGACGAGGGACTTGATGATGTCCCCGTGGGAGCACATGAGGTAGACGGCGTCGGCGCCGTGGTCGCGCTCCACGCGCGCGTTCCACTCGCGTACGGCCTCGGCGGCGCGGGTCTGCATGGCCCGCATGGACTCCCCGCCCGGGAAGGCGGCGGCCGAGGGGTGCGCCTGCACGACGTCCATCAGCGGCTCGTCCTTCAGCTCGGCGAGCTTGCGGCCGGACCAGTCGCCGTAGTGGCACTCCCCGATCCGCTCGTCGGTGTGGACGCGCAGGTCCGGGCGGGCCTCGAGCAAGGGGCGTACGGTCTCCTGGCAGCGCTGCAGGGGGCTGGTGACGACCTCGGAGAGCGGCAGGCCCGCGAGCCGGCCGGGCAGCGAGGCGGCCTGAGCGGCGCCGCGATCGTCCAGGGCGACGCCCGGCGTCCAGCCGGCGAGCACGCCCGAGGTGTTGGCGGTGGAACGTCCGTGCCTTACGAGGATCAGCGTGGGCATGCGGCCCAGGGTAGGCGTATCGAGGAATGCACCGGTGAACGGGCGAAAGGAGAAAGCGCTCTGTGATCGTGGACTGCGCCATCTACCGGCATGGCCATCGCACCGAGGGACCCGAGGACCTGTCCGACGCGCTCGCCGAGGCGCGGGCGGCGGGCGGGTTCGTGTGGATCGGGCTGCACGAGCCGTCGGAAAGGGAGTTCGACCTGGTCACCCGGGAGTTCGGGCTGCATCCGCTGGCGGTCGAGGACGCGCTCAAGGCGCATCAGCGGCCCAAGCTGGAGGTGTACGACGACTCGCTGTTCGTGGTGCTCAAGCCCGTCGTGTACGAGCCGGAGAGCGACACCGTGTCGGCCGGCGAGGTCATGGTGTTCACCGGCGACTCCTTCGTGGTGACCGTCCGGCACGGCGAGGGGTCACCGCTGGCGGCCGTACGGCGACGGCTGGAGGACGAGCCGGAGATGCTGGACAAGGGGCCGACCGCCGTGCTGTACGCGATCTCCGACGCCATCGTGGACCACTATCTGGAGGTGGCGACGGAGCTGGGGACGGACCTGGAGGAACTGGAGGCCGAGGTGTTCCGGCCGGAGGGCGGCGGCTCGCGGAACACCGCGTCGCGGATCTACGGCTTCAAGCGGCAGGTCCTGGAGTTCCGCCGGGCCACCGTCCCGCTGGCGCTGCCGCTGACCCGGCTGGCGGGGAGCGGCCCGACGGGCGGCGGGGTGCCGTTCGTGCACGACAAGGCGCGGCCGTTCTTCCGGGACGTGGGCGACCACCTCATGCGGGTCAACGAGTCCGTGGAGGCCCTGGACCGGCTGGTGTCGGACATCCTGTCGGCGCATCTGGCGCAGATGAGCGTGCGGCAGAACGACGACATGCGGAAGATCTCCGCGTGGGCGGCGATGGCCGCCGTGCCCACGATGATCGCGGGGATCTACGGCATGAACTTCGACCACATGCCGGAGCTGCACTGGCTGTGGTCGTACCCGGCGGCGATCCTGCTGATGGCGCTGCTGGAGGTGCTGCTGTACCGGCTGTTCAAGCAGCGCGGCTGGCTGTGAGGAGGCATACCGGCGGTCCGTTATCCGCGACATACCGCAGAGACCGGGTCGAATGCGGACGGGGAAGGGGCGCGACAGGGGTGCGGGCCGGCTCGGCCGAAAGAGGGAAGGGCGGGGTCGTAACCCCGGGGCCGCCGGAGCGTTGTTCCCCGTGACGGCCGTGGCGGGGAAGACCCCCCGAGCCCCCACCACGGCCGCAGGACTTCCTTCTTCCTCAGGCGAGCCCGGCACGCTCCAGGGCCTCGCTGCCGGCCCGCAGGGAGGCGATCCGCTCCTCCAGCGTGAAGCCGGCCGGGGCCAGACTGAGGGTGGTGACCCCGGCTGCGGCGTAGGCCTTCATCCGGTCGGCGATGCGGTCGACGGAGCCGAGCAGCGCGGTCTTGTCGATGAGGTCCTGCGGGATCGCGGCGGCGGCGCCCTGCTTGTCGCCGGCCAGGTACTTCTGCTGGATGTCGGCGGCCTCCTTCTCGTACCCCATGCGCTGGGCGAGCTGGTTGTAGAAGTTCTGCTTGGCGCTGCCCATGCCGCCGACGTACAGGGCGGTGTAGGGGCGGAAGGTGTCCGCGAGCCGGGCGACGTCCTTGTCGTCGCCGACGGCGAGCGGCAGCGTCGGGCACACGTCGAACCCGTCGAGGGTCAGGCCCGCCTTCTCGCGGCCCGCACGCAGGTACTTCAGGGTCGTCTCCTCCAGGTGCTCGGCGGAGGGGAAGATCAGCAGCGCGCCGTCGGCGATCTCGCCGGTCTGCTCCAGGTTCTTCGGGCCGATCGCGGCGATGTACAGCGGGATGTGCTCGCGCTGCGGGTGCACGGTCAGCTTGATCGGCTTGCCCGGGCCGCCGGGCAGCGGCAGGGTCCAGTGCGCGCCCTCGTACGACAGCCGCTCCCGGGTCATCGCCTTGCGGACGATCTCCACGTACTCACGCGTGCGTGCCAGCGGCTTGTCGAACTTGACGCCGTACCAGCCCTCGGAGACCTGCGGGCCGGAGACGCCGAGGCCGAGCCGGAAGCGGCCCCCGGAGAGGGAGTCCAGCGTCGCCGCGGTCATCGCGGTCATCGCGGGCTGCCGGGCCGGGATCTGGAAGATGGCGGAGCCGACGTCGATGCGCTCGGTCTGCGCGGCGACCCAGCTGAGCACGGTCGCCGCGTCGGAGCCGTACGCCTCGGCCGCCCAGCACACGGAGAAGCCGAGCCGGTCGGCCTCCTGCGCGACGGCCAGATTGTCCCCGTCCATTCCGGCACCCCAGTAGCCGAGGTTGAGTCCGAGCTTCATGGCCGAATCCCCTTACCCGTGAGTAACGTCGCTGTCGGGGCTGACCATAGCGCGGATACGCGGCCACGGCAGTTATCCACAGGCAACCCACCGCACCGGCTCTGGCCAGTAATCTCGCCCGCATGGAGCAGAGGCATCTCGGCCGTACCGGCCTGCGTGTGTCCCGGATCGGACTCGGCACCCTCACCTGGGGCCGGGACACCGACGAGCACGACGCCGCGGACATGCTCAAGGCGTTCTGGGAAGCCGGCGGGACCCTGGTCGACACGGCGGACGTGTACGCCGATGGCGAGGCGGAGTACCTGCTCGGACAGCTCATGGACGGGCTGGTCCCGCGCCGCGACCTCGTCATCTCGACGAAGGCGGGCAGCGTCCCGGACCCCGAGCGCCGCGTCGACGGCTCGCGCGGCCATCTGCTCGCCGCGCTCGACGCCTCCCTGGCCCGCCTGGGCACCGACCACGTCGACCTGTGGCACGTCCACGCCTACGACCCCGGGACCCCGCTGGAGGAGACGCTCCAGGCCCTCGACATAGCGGTGAGCAGCGGGCGCGCCCGCTATGCCGGTGTCTCCAACTTCTGTGGCTGGCAGCTCGCGAAGGCGGCCACCTGGCAGCTCGCGGCGCCGGGCACCCGCACCCGGCTGGCCGGCACGCAGCTGGAGTACTCGCTGCTCCAGCGCGGCGCCGAGCGTGAGGTGCTGCCGGCCGCGCTCGACCTCGGCGTCGGCCTGCTGCCCTCCTCCCCGCTCGGCCGGGGCGTGCTCACCGGCAAGTACCGGCACACCACTCCCCCGGACTCGCGCGGTGCCTCCGAACACCTGGCGCCGTTCGTCGAGCCGTACCTGGACGACACGGCGACCCGCATCGTGGACGCGGTGACGACGGCCGCCGACGGGCTCGCCGTCACCCCGCTCCAGGTGGCCCTCGCCTGGGTCCGGGACCGGCCCGGGGTGACCGCGCCGATCGTCGGCGCGCGCAACGCGCAGCAGCTCACGGCAGCGTTGTCAGTGGAGGCCCTTAGTCTTCCTGACGAGATCTGCCGGGCGCTGGACGATGTGTCGGCGCCCGTGCACCGCTATCCCGATCACGACTGGAGCACGCTGTGAGCACGGAGCCGGAGACCACGGAGGAAGCCGGGCCGGGGACGCCGGACACACCCGAGGCGCCCGCGCGCGACACCGCACCCGAGGAGGGCCGGGCGGACGGCAGCGCCGCGCCGGAGGGGACCGAGGAGCGCGACGGCACCGGGGACGAGGCCGAGGCGGGCGGCGACGAGCACGCTGCCACCGAAGGCGGCGACGGCGACGGCGACGGCGACGGCGACGGCGACGGGGCGAGTCTCTCCGAGGCGCAGGCCGAGCTGGCCGCGCAGCGGGTCGAGCGGGAGCGGATCGAGCGGCGCAAGGCCGAGCGGCACGGCCCGATCGCGAGCGGCACCAAGCTCAGCGGCACGGCGGCCGATCTGCTCGCGGCGGTACGGGCCGTGGAGAGCGGCGAGAAGCCGACGGCCACGGCGTTCGACGAGCCGGCGCCGGCCCCGCGCCGACCGGCGCCCGAGCCGGTCCGGCGACCGCAGCCCGCCCCCGCCCCGGCCCCGGTCGCGGCCGGCGTTCCCGCGCCGGAGGCCGTCGCCGCCGTCCGCCAGGCGCTGACCGAGGGCGGCGCGCCCGAGGCCCTGGCCCCGCAGGTGGCCGAGGCGCTCGGTGAAGGCGCCGACGGCGCGCTCCGCGACGACCCCTGGCAGCTGCTCAGGGTCCCCGGCGTACGGCCCGAGCAGGCGGACGGCTTCGCCCGGGCCCTGCTCGGCGCGGACTGCGGCCCGGACGACGAACGGCGCGCCCGTGCGCTGACCGTCTGGCTGCTGGAGCAGGCGGCGTCGGCGGGACACACCGCGCTGGAACTGGCCACGCTCACCACGGCACTGGCCCGGCAGTCCGTGCCGGACCCGGACGCGGCGGTGCAGAGCGCCCTCGCGGAGGGTGAGGCACTGATGTTCCAGGACGCCCTGGAGGAGCCCGGGGCCGCTGCCCCGCGGGCGGCGGAGGACGCCGAGGACGAGGACGAGGGCGAGGAGGAGCGGCCGGTCCGCGTCCTCGTCGGCCTGGAGCGGTACGCGCTGGCCGAGGAGAGCCTCGCCGACGGACTGGCCCGGCTGGTCAACTCCCTGTCCAAGGAGACCGATCAGGCCTGGCAGACGGCCGCCGCCGCACTGAAGGGCGGGGCGGCCGAGCTGGCCCGCGCGGTCGCCGGGCACGGCCTGGTGCTGCACACCGGCGGGGAGGCGGCCCGGGCCGAACCGGCCGCGCTGCTCGGTGCCGCCCGAGCCGCCGGCCTGCGCGCCTTCGCCGTCTGCCACACGGCCGACGGACGGCACCGGCTCGCCGCGCTCGCGGACGCCGGACCGGCGGAGCGGAGCGTGGGCACGGTCGCCGGTCTGCTGGCGGGCGCCGAAGGTCCGGACCGGGACGCGGACGGCGCCCTGGAGCTGGACCTGCTGATCGTGCCGGACGCCCCGCAGCTCGACGTGGAGAGCGCCGCGATGCTGGTGGAGTCGCTGCCCGACGGGGCCCGGCTGGTGTTCAGCGGCGACCCGGCGGTGCTGTGGTCGGCAGGTCCGGGCCGGGTCTTCGCCGACCTGCTCGCGGCCCGCGCCTGCCCGCAGGTCGCCTCGCGCCTACCCGACCCCGGCCCGATCGGCGAGCTGGTCTCCGGCATCGGCATCGGCGAGCTGAACCAGGTCGAGGCACCCGGCAAGGAGATCGTCATCGTCCCGGTGCGGGACGCGGGCGAGGCCGTGCACCGGACCGTGCAGCTGGTCGCGGACTCGGTGCCGCGGGCGATCGGCGTCCCGGCCGGCCAGACCGTGGTGATCACTCCGGGCCACGGCGGCGCCGCGGGCACCCGCGCCCTCAACTCCGCGCTGAAGGAACGCCTCAACCCCGGTCCCGGCCGGTTCGGCGGCTTCGACCCCGGCGACCGGGTCGCCTACTCCCCCGCTCCGGGCCGCACGGTACCGGGCGAGGTGGTGAAGGCCGACGCCGAGGGGCTGCACCTGTCGTGCGCGGGCGCCGCCGTCGTCGTGCCCCGGGAGCGGGTGGAGAGCCGGGTGCGGCACGGCTGGGCCCTGACCGCGCACCAGGCGGTGGGCACCCGCTGGCCCGCGGCGGTCGTGGTGCTGCCCGGCGATGCCGCTCAGGCGCTGAGCAGGCCCTGGGTGTACACGGCGTTCGGCCGGGCGGAGCGGCACCTGTCCGTCGTGCACGGCGTGGAGCAGGCGCTCCCGAGGGCGGTGGCGGAGACCACGGCCAAACCCCGCACCACCCGCCTGCAGACCCTGCTGCGCACCCTGGTGCCGGCGTAGGCGGAATCCGGCGGTGCCGTACCGGCCCCGGGCCCGCACGGCACCGCCGGCCACCTCACTTCTCGGCGTCCATCGGCTCCAGGTCGTCGTCCTCCTCGACGAACTCGAGATCGTCCTCCTCGTCGGAGTCGTCCTCGTCGTCGAAGACGGCACTGACGTCGAACCGGCACACCACCTGCTGCGGATCGATGTGCTCGAACGGCGTCTCCAGCCACTCCCCCGCCTCGGGGGCCTCGTCCGCCGCGGTGACCCAGAGCGTGGAGTCGCCCTCCTCCAGGCCGAACTCCTTGTGCCGGGAGGCGATCTCGTCGGGTTCGAACTCGCCGAAGAGCACGCCGAGCGCCCCGGGGACCGTGGCGGCCGCGCCCTCGCCCGCGCCGGCGTCCTCCTCGTACTCCGCCGCCTCGACCCGCTGGGCCTGCGCCAGCAGCCGCTGGGGTTCGGCCACGGCGTAGTCGCGGCGGATCAGGACGCTGATCGCGTTCGGTTCCTCGGGCCCGGCGTACGGCGGCAGCGCGTCCTCCGCGCCGGGGATCTCGAAGGGCGTGACCTCGTCGTAGCGGTCGTAGAGCAGCTCGTCGTACACCTCGGCGACCGCGGCCAGCTGGTTGAACGCCTCGAAGACGGCCGGATCGTCGTCTCCGGACCTGCGTTCGACCGCCGCGAGATGACGGTCGAGCGCGGTCTTGACCGCCTCGGCGGCGGCGCGTACCTCGGCAGCGGTGGGCTGCGCAGCATCAGACATAGTGCAGACGCTATCCGTACCGGGCACCAGCCCGCACAATAGATGCGATGCCGGAATACGAATTTGTCGACGTGTACGTGCCTCGCGGGGTCTCCCGCAAGGAGGCCACACGTCTGCTGACGGACCATGCCGAGTACGGACACTGGGAGTTGGACCGACTGAGCCTGCTGCGCGACGGCAGCCGCAGGGTGCGGTTGCGCCGGCGGATCATCCGTCAAGTGCGGGCCACGTGGTGAGACAGGACAACTGAACGGAGCGGGCCCGCCGGCATGGCAGGGCCCGCTCCGCTCACGGCCGGCGGTCCGCCCGGTTACGCCGCGGCCCGTGCCTTGCGGTAGAGCACGGCGCCCGCGAGCAGTGCACCCGCACCGACGGGCAGCGCGAGGCCGATCGGCAGGTCACTGCCGGTGTGCGCGAGCTGCGCGGTGCCGGGCGCCTGGCCGGAGCGGCCGCCCTGCTGCCCGACCTGGGCGCCGCCGTGCGGCGTGTGCCCGCCCCGGGTGGGCGGCGTGGTCGGAGTTCCCGGGTGCCCCGGCTTGCCCGGCTTGCCCGGCTGACCCGGCTTGCCCGGCTGACCGGGGTGCCCAGGCTGACCCGGGTGACCAGGGTGGCCCGGGTGACCGGGGTGACCGGGGTGGCCCGGGTGGCCCGGGTGACCAGGGTGACCCGGGTGACCGGGCTGGCCCGGGTTGCCGTGCTGACCGCCGCCGTTGGCGCAGTCGTTGCCGGTGGTGGCGTTGCCGATGCCGATGACGTTGACGCTGTTGCCGCACACGTTCACCGGGACGTCGATCGGCGCCTGCACGGTGTTGCCGGAGCCCACACCCGGCGAGCCGCCGGTGTGGCCGCCCGCGTGCGAGCCGCCGGAGCCGGTGTGGCCGCCCGGCCTTCCGCCCGAGTCGTTGGCGCACTTGTTGCCCGCCGCCGGGTTGAGCAGCCCGACGACATTCACGGTGTTGCCGCAGATGTTCACCGGCACGTGCACCGGCGCCTGTACGGTGTTGCCGGAGAGCACACCGGGTGAACCGGTTGCGGCTCCGGCCGCGCCTGCATCGGCGTGGGCGTAGCCGCTCGCGGCGGCGATCACACCGGTCGCTGCGGCCATGGTGATCAGGCCCTTACGGGTGCCCTGTCGCATGGTGAGTTCCCCCCTGCCTTCGGTTTCCGAGGTAAAGACCGGTCGGCCCCGGAGCGCATGGCGCGCGCTCCGAGGCCGACGGCTCGTAAAAGACGCCCCCTCAGGGCAGCCGCCCCTCCAGGGGCGGGCGTCACTTGTTGACGCAGGCGTTGCCGAAGGCGGGGTTCAGGAGCCCGATCACGTTGATCGTGTTGCCGCACACGTTCACCGGGACGTGCACGGGCACCTGGATGACGTTGCCGGAGACGACGCCCGGCGAGTGCACGGCGGCACCCTGGGCACCGGAGTCGGCGACGGCCAGGCCCGCGCCCGCGAGAACCAGCCCACCCGTGGCAGCCGCGGCGGCGACGACCTTCTTGATCATTGTTCCTCCTCGTTGGCAATGCGATCCCAATGTGCGGTGATCGCATCACCTGTAACGAGGAGGGAGTAATGGAGCTACGAGCTTATGGTCCGATTCACCCTTCTCAGTCGATCTCGTACGCGCGCCCGATTACTCCAGGGGAAAGCCTCACGACGCGTCGATGAAGCGGTCCAGCACCCGCACGCCGAACTGCAGCCCGTCCACGGGCACCCGCTCGTCCACGCCGTGGAACATGCCGGCGAAGTCCAGCTCCGGCGGCAGCTTCAGCGGGGCGAAGCCGAAGCCGCGGATGCCGAGGTCGTCGAAGGACTTGGCGTCGGTGCCGCCGGAGAGCATGTAGGGGATCGCCTTGGCGGTGGGGTCCTCGGCCAGCAGCGCGGACTGCATGGCCTCCACCAGCGCGCCGTCGAAGGTGGTCTCGACGGCCTTGTCGGCGTGCACGTCCTCGCGGCGGACGTTCGGTCCGAGTAGCCGGTCGAGATCGCCGAGGAACTCCTCCTCGTGGCCCGGCAGGAACCGCCCGTCGATGTGCGCGGTGGCCTCGCCCGGAATGACGTTGACCTTGTAACCGGCGTTCAGCTGGGTGGGGTTGGCGGTATTGCTCAGGGTCGCGCCGATCAGCTTGGCGATGCCGCCGAGCTTGGCGAGGGTGGACTCCATGTCCTCCGGGTCCAGCTGCGTGCCGAGGGCGTCGCCCAGCTCGTCGAGGAAGGCCCGGGTGGTCTTGGTGACCCGCACCGGGAACGTGTGCCGGCCGACCCGGGCCACGGCCTCGGACAGCTCGGTGATGGCGTTGTCCCGGTGGATCATCGAACCGTGCCCGGCGGTGCCGGCGACGGTCAGCTTCATCCAGTGCATGCCCTTCTCGGCCGTCTGGATCAGATAGAGCCGCCGCTGCTCGTTCACGGTGAAGGAGAAGCCGCCGACCTCGCTGATCGCCTCGGTGACGCCTTCGAACAGCTCGGGGTGGTGGTCGACCAGGTACCGGGCGCCGTACGTGCCGCCCGCCTCCTCGTCGGCGAGGAAGGCGACCACGATGTCCCGCGGGGGCCGCCGCCCGCTCCTGAGCCGGTCGCGCACGACCGCGAGGGTCATGGCGTCCATGTCCTTCATGTCGACGGCTCCGCGCCCCCACACGCACCCGTCGGCGACCTCGCCGGAGAAGGGGTGGTGGGTCCAGTCGCCGGCGTTGGCCGGTACGACGTCGAGGTGGCCGTGGATCAGCAGGGCCGGCCGGGACGGGTCCTCGCCCTCGATGCGGGCCACCGTGGAGGCGCGTCCCGGGTGCGACTCGAAGATCTTCGGCTCCAGCCCGACCTCGGCGAGCTTTTCGGCGACCCACTCGGCGGACTTCCGCTCGCCGGGTCCGGAGTGGTCGCCGTAATTGCTGGTGTCGAACCGGATCAGCTCGCGGCAGAGGTCCACGACCTCGTCCTCACCGGTGACGCTCCTGGCCGTGTCCGTGTCGCTCACGCTGCTTCCTCCCGCTGTCACTGCTGGTGGTTCCCTTCATCCTCTCTCCGTCCCGCCCCGCGCCCAAGAGCGGTCCCGGCCCGTCACACGCCGTTCACGCGCCGCGGCCCCCGGGACGGGGGGTGATCAGCCACCCCCGAAAGCCTGGTAATGTTTCCTTCGTCGCCGCGAGGGAAACCCCGCCGAAAGGCTGGACTCGCACGACAGACACCTTGTCCGGGTGGCGGAATGGCAGACGCGCTAGCTTGAGGTGCTAGTGCCCTTTATCGGGCGTGGGGGTTCAAGTCCCCCCTCGGACACCAGCGAGGCCCCTGCTCAGCAGGGGCCTTTTGCATGCCCCGTCGGCCGGTGCTTCCTACACTTGAGGGGTGGCCCGGCCCAACGACGAGGTCGAGGCGCTCCTGCGGGAGTACGCGGACCTCATCGCGATCACGGGAGGCGACGCCTTCAAGGCGCGCGCCTACGAGAAGGCGGCGCGCGCGATCGGCGGGTATCCGGCCGACATCTCCCGGCTGGACGCGGACGGGCTGCGGGAGATCCCGAACGTGGGCCGGTCGATCGCCGACAAGGTCACCGAGTACCTGCGCACCGGGAAGCTGGCGGTGGTCGAGGAGCGCCGGGCGAAGATCCCCGCCGGGGTGCGGGAGCTGATCACGATCCCCACGCTGGGCCCGAAGAAGGCGCTGCGGCTCTACGAGGAGCTGCACATCTCGTCGGTGAGCGAGCTGGCCTCGGCGGTCGAGGCGGACGCGCTGGCCGATCTGAAGGGCTTCGGCGAGCGGACGCAGGAGAACATCCGGCACGGCATCGAGCTGCTGCAGCGGGCGGGGGGCCGGGTGCCGCTGCCGCTGGCCCTGGACACCGCCGAGAGAATCGTCGCGGAGCTGTCCCGGGTGCCGGGCTGCACGCGCTGCGCGTACGCCGGTTCGCTGCGGAGGATGCGGGAGACGATCGGGGATCTGGACGTGCTGGTGGCGGCGCGGCGGTCGGAGCCGTTCATGGCGGCGCTGTGCGAGCTGCCGGCCACGGCCGAGGTGATCGCGCGGGGGGCGAAGAAGACGTCGGTGCGCACCGCCAAGGGGCTTCAGGTGGACCTGCGGGTGCTGCCGGCCAGGTCGTGGGGCGCGGGGCTGCAGTACTTCACCGGTTCCAAGGCGCACAACATCCGGACCCGGACGATCGCCGTGCACCAGGGGCTGAAGCTGTCGGAGTACGGCCTGTTCGACGGCGAGAGCGGGGAGTCGGTGGCGTCGCGGACCGAGGAGGAGGTGTACGCGCGGCTCGGGCTGCCGTGGATCCCGCCGACGCTGCGGGAGGACCGGGGGGAGATCGAGGCGGCCCTGCGCGGGGAGCTGCCCGAGGTGGTGAGCGAGCGGGACATCCGGGGTGACCTGCACACCCACACCGATCTCACGGACGGCCTGGCCCCGCTGGAGGAGATGGTGGAGGCCGCGGCCGGCCGGGGTTACGCGTACTACGCGGTCACCGACCACGCGCCCGACCTGTACATGCAGCGGATGACGGACGAGAAGATCCTGGCCCAGCGGGAGCGGCTGCGGGAGCTGGACGGCACCCGGCGCGGGATGCGGCTGCTGCACGGCACGGAGCTGAACATCGGCCCGGAGGGCGAGGTCGACTGGCCGGACGCGTTCCTGGCCGGGTTCGATCTGTGCGTGGCGTCGCTGCACTCGCACTTCGACCAGGGCCGCGCGGCGATGACCCGGCGGCTGGTGCGGGCCTGCGAGAACCGTCACGTCCATGTCATCGGGCATCCGACGACCCGGCTGATCGGGCGGCGGCCCGGGGTGGACGCCGACTGGGACGAGGTGTTCGAGGCGTGCGCGCGCACCGGCACCGCGCTGGAGGTCAACGCCCAGCCGGACCGGCTGGACCTGTGCGACGAGGACATCCTGCGCGCCGCGGAGCACGGTGTGAAGTTCGCGGTGAACACCGACGCCCACGCGGTCCCGCACCTCGCGCAGATGCGGTTCGGCGTCGGTACCGCGCAGCGCGGCCGGCTCACCCGGGACGACGTGATCAACACCTGGCCGCTGACCCGGCTGCGCCGCTTCCTGCGCAAGGCCAGGAGGTGACCGGGCGCTGGACCGTTCCCGGGTGAGGGGGTGCCAGCCCCGGGCGCGGGGCGTCAGTCCCGGGGCAGGGGTGTCAGTCCCGGGTGAGGGGGTGTCAGCCCCGGGTGAGGGGGTGTCAGCCCCGGGTACGGGGCTCATTCCCGGGTGCGGGGTGTCAGTCGCGGGGCAGGGGTGTCAGTCCCGGGTGAGGGGCCCGATCCCGGGCGCGGGGCTCATTCCCGGCGGGGGCGCTCATCCCCGGGCGCGGGCGCTGA
The DNA here is from genome assembly GCF_040682635.1 of Streptomyces sp. NPDC051133. Lineage (NCBI taxonomy): Bacteria > Bacillati > Actinomycetota > Actinomycetes > Kitasatosporales > Streptomycetaceae > Streptomyces > Streptomyces sp. NPDC051133. The sequence continues at coordinate 147,663 of NZ_JBFBBK010000008.1, read as the reverse complement.
TCCCTGGGTGCGGGGCCCGATCCCGGGCGCGGGCGCTCACCCCCGGGCGCGGGGCTCATTCCCGGGTGCGGGCGCTCATCCCTGGGTGCAGGCGCTCATCCCTGGGTGCGGGGCCCGATTCCGGGCGCGGGGCTCGATCCCGAGCGCGGGACCCGATCCCGAGCGCGGGCGCTCATCCCCGAGCGCGGGGCTCATTCCCGGGCGCGGGACCCAATCCCGAGCGCGGGCGCTCATCCCCAAGTGCGGGGCTCAGTCCCGGGCGCGGCACCCAATCCCGGGCGCGGGCGCTCATCCCCAAGTGCGGGGCTCAGTCCCCGGTGCGGGGCCCAGTCCCAGGCGCGGGACCCAATCCCGGGCGCGGGACCCAATCCCGGGGCGCGGGACCCAATCCCGGGGCGCGGGACCCAATCCCGGGGCGCGGGACCCAGTCCCGGGCGCGGGACCCAGTCCCGCGTGCAGGCGCTCAGCCCCTGGCGCGGCGGTTCATTCCCGGGTGAGCCAGAGCGGTGCCGGGGACGTGTCCGTGTCGGCCGCCCCGGTCGCCTTCATGTCGCCGTCGGCGGCGCGCAGCAGCATGCGGCCCATGGCGATGAGCGCGCGTCCGGCGGCGAGTTCGTCGCCGATGTCGGGCATCGCCGGGTCGTAGGGGTTGCGGCGGGCCTCCGCGTGGCTCTCCAGGACGCCGTCGCCGGTGTCCAGCACGATCCGGGCGGTGGTGTCCGGGTCGTGCTCGGAGAGGTACAGGTTCAGCCGCCACTCCTTGACGGCCGAAGGACGGCTGCGGACGGGTTCGGTCATCGTCCGTCTCTCCTCACTGCGCTGTGAGTCGGCCTTGCCCCTCCACTGTGCACCCCGGCAGGAGCGGGCGCCTCCCCTCGCCGGGCAGAATGTGGCCCATGACCTCGCGCACCTGCCCCTGTGGACTGCCCCGGCCCTACGACGCCTGCTGCGGCCGGTTCCACACGGGCCCGGCGGCGGCGCCGACCGCGGAGCTGCTGATGCGCTCGCGGTACAGCGCGTTCGTGCGGGGGGACGCGGGATATCTGCTGCGGACCTGGCATCCCCGGACCCGGCCCGAGCGGCTGGACCTCGATCCCCGGATGCGGTGGACCGGTCTGGAGATCCTCGGTGCCACCGACGGGTCCGCCTTCCACACCACCGGGACGGTGACCTTCCGCGCCTCCTACCGGGGCGGCTCGTTGCACGAGCGCAGCCGGTTCGAGCGGGTGGACGGGGCGTGGGTGTACGTGGACGGGGAGTTCCTGGAGCAGGGCTGACTAGGGCGCCAGGATGTCCAGTTCCTGGAGGGCGCCCACGGTGATCTCTCTGGTCAGTTCCTCGGCGCGGGTCGCGTCGCCCGCGCGGACCGCCTCGGCCACCTGCACGTGCAGGGTCACGGCCGCCGGGTCGGGGTCCTCGAACATGACCTCGTGATGGGTGCGGCCGGCCAGCACCTCCGCGACGACGTCGCCGAGCCGGGCGAACATCTCGTTGCCCGAGGCGCCGAGAATGACGCGGTGGAAGGCGACGTCGTGGATCAGGTACTGCTGCAGTCTGTGGCCGCGCGAGTTGGCCACCATGCCGAGCGCGCACTCGGTGAGTTCGGCGCACTGTTCGGCCGTGGCGTGCCTGGCGGCGAGGCCTGCCGCGACCGGTTCGACCGCGGAGCGCAGCACGGTCAGGGAGCGCAGCTGGTGCGGGCGGTCGGCGCCCGCGAGGCGCCAGCGGATGACCTGGGGGTCGTAGACGTTCCACTCGGGCTTAGGACGGACGGTCACGCCCACCCGGCGGCGGGACTCGACCAGGTGCATCGACTCCAGCACGCGGACCGCCTCGCGCATCACGGAGCGTGAGACCTCGAAGTGCTGTGCGAGTTCGTCCGTGCGCAGAACACTGCCCGGCGGGTACTCGCCCGCGGTGATCGCGGGGCCGAGGGTGTCGAGTACATGGCCGTGCAGCCCCCGGCCCGGAGTGGTCATGCACTCAGCGTACGGCCTGGATCACGGACACAAAAAGTCAGACTTATACATCACACACTCTTGAATTCGTCGTACCTAATGGGTTTCAGTGTGGCGACGCCGATGTGGCGTCGGATGTCGAGGAAGACAGCGAGGCAGTGATGCGTACCCCCCAGGTCGTCGTCGTGATGGGCGTCGCGGGGACGGGCAAGACCACGATCGGTCCCTTGCTCGCCGCGCGACTGGGCGTCCCGTACGCCGAGGGCGACGACTTCCACCCGCAGGCCAACATCGACAAGATGTCGGCGGGTGTCCCGCTCGACGACGCCGACCGCTGGCCCTGGCTGGACGCCATCGGCCACTGGGCGCACGGCCGGGCCGGACTGGGCGGGGTGGTGAGCAGCTCGGCGCTGAAGCGGGCGTACCGCGACCGGCTCAGGGCCGTCGCTCCGGGGATCGTCTTCGTGCACCTCACGGGCGACCGGCAGCTGATCGAGGACCGGATGACACAGCGGCAGGGGCACTTCATGCCGACCGCGCTGCTGGACTCCCAGTTCGCCACGCTGCAGCCCCTGGGGCCGGACGAGGCGGGAGTCGCCGTCGACGTCAGCGGCGGCCCCCAGGAGATCACCGAGCGCGCCGTGCGGGCACTGGACGCGCTTCCCGCGGCATCCGCGTAGCACCCCCCGTAACCGTCCCCACGTCACCTCAAGGGAACCCCCGTGACCAGACTCAGCGTCGAGATGCTGGCAGCGGACGCACCTCCGCCGATCACCTCCGCAGGACACGCCCAGCTGGGCATCGCCGCCCTGGTGGGCATCGTCGTGATCGTCCTGCTCATCACCAAGTTCAAGCTCCATGCCTTCCTGGCGCTGACCATCGGGTCGCTGGCGCTCGGGGCGGCGGCGGGTGCGCCGCTCGACAAGGCGATCACCAGCTTCACCACCGGACTCGGCACCACGGTGGCCGGCGTCGGCGTCCTGATCGCGCTCGGGGCGATCCTGGGCAAGCTGCTCGCCGACTCCGGCGGCGCCGACCAGATCGTGGACACGATCCTCGCCAAGGCGGGCGGGCGCGCCATGCCCTGGGCGATGGTGCTGATCGCCTCCGTGATCGGTCTGCCGCTGTTCTTCGAGGTCGGCATCGTGCTGCTGATCCCGGTCGTCCTGATGGTCGCCAAGCGCGGCAACTACTCCCTGATGCGGATCGGCATCCCGGCGCTCGCCGGTCTGTCCGTGATGCACGGCCTGATCCCGCCGCACCCCGGCCCGCTGGTCGCCATCGACGCCCTCCACGCCAACCTGGGCGTGACGCTGGCGTTCGGCATCCTCGTCGCCATACCGACCGTGATCGTCGCCGGTCCGCTGTTCTCGAAGGTGGCGGCCCGCTGGGTGGACGTCCAGGCTCCCGACCGGATGCTGCCCCAGCGTCCCTCCGAGGAGCTGGAGCGCCGCCCCGGCTTCGGCGCGACGCTGTCGACCGTGCTGCTGCCGGTGGTGCTGATGCTGGTCAAGGCGCTGGTGGACATCGCCGTCGACGACCCCGCGAACACGACCCAGCGCGTCTTCGACGTCATCGGCTCCCCGCTGATCGCCCTGCTCGCCGCCGTGATCGTCGGCTTCTTCACGCTGGGCCGGCCCGCCGGGTTCAGCAAGGAGCGGCTGCAGCAGACGGTCGACAAGGGCCTGATGCCCATCGCGGGCATCCTGCTGATCGTCGGTGCGGGCGGCGGCTTCAAGCAGACGCTGATCGACTGCGGTGTCGGCCAGATGATCCTGGACGTCTCCAAGAACTGGTCGATCCCGGCGGTGCTGCTGGCCTGGCTGATCGCGGTGGTGATCCGGCTGGCGACCGGTTCGGCGACGGTGGCGACGGTGTCCGCGGCCGGTCTGGTCGCGCCCCTCGCGGCCGGTATGTCGACCGCCGACACGGCCCTCCTCGTCCTGGCGATCGGCGCCGGCTCGCTCTTCTTCAGCTTCGTCAACGACGCCGGCTTCTGGCTGGTGAAGGAGTACTTCGGGCTGACCGTCGGGCAGACCGTGAAGACCTGGTCGATCATGGAGACGATCCTGTCGGTGGTCGGCGGCGGTCTGGTCCTGCTCCTGTCACTGATCATCTAGGGGTACGGGATGAGCCACCCGCTCTTCGACATCAGCGGCCGTACGGCCCTGGTCACGGGCTCCGGCCGGGGCATCGGCCTCGCGCTGGCCCGGGGCCTGGCCGAGGCGGGCTGCACGGTGGTCCTCAACGGGCGCGACCCCGGCCGGCTGGCCGAGGCGGCGTCCGGACTGCCCGGCGACCGGGTCCGTACGGCGGTGTTCGACGTGACCGACGGCCGCGCCGTGGCCGCCGGCATCGCGGACGTCGAGGAGCGGGTGGGCCCGCTCGACATCCTGGTGAACAACGCGGGCATGCAACTGCGCGCCCCCCTCCTGGAGTTCGCGGACGCCGACTGGCACCGCATCCTGGACACCAACCTCACCAGCGCCTTCCTGGTCGGCCGGGAGGCGGCCCGCCGGATGACGGAACGCGGCCACGGCAAGATCGTCAACGTCTGCTCGCTGCAGAGCGAGGTCGTCCGCCCCGGCATCGCGCCGTACGCGGCGACCAAGGGCGCGCTGAAGATGCTCACCAAGGGCATGTGCGCGGACTGGGGGCCGTACGGTGTCCAGGTCAACGGGCTCGGCCCCGGCTACATCGAGACCGAGCTGACCCGGCCGCTCGTCGAGGACGAGGAGTTCAGCGCCTGGGTCCGCGGGCGCACCCCGGCCGGCCGCTGGGGCCTGCCCGAGGACCTGGTGGGCGGTCTGCTCTTCCTCGCCTCCCCCGCCGCCGACTTCGTCAGCGGGCAGATCCTGTACGTCGACGGCGGTATGACGAGCGTGCTCTGAAAGGGGCTGCGGCGATGCTGGGTTGTGTGATCCACGGGGCGGGTGACCTGCGGATCGAGGAGTTGCCGGAGCCCGAACCCGGGCCCGGGCAGGCGCTGGTGGCCGTGCGGTACGGCGGGGTGTGCGGGTCCGATCTGCACTACTGGCGGCACGGCGGGGTCGGTGACTTCCGGTTGCGGGAGCCGATGGTGCCCGGGCACGAGATGGTGGGGACGGTGGTGGCCTACGGGGCGGACGCCTCGGGGCCCGCTCCGGGTACGGACGTCGCCGTGCACCCCGCCACACCGTGCGGCACCTGCCCGGAGTGCGCCGACGGGCGGGCGAACGTCTGCCGGGACACCCGGTACCTGGGCAGCGCGGCCCGCTTTCCGCATGTGCAGGGTGCCTTAGCGGCGCGGGTGGCCGTACCGGCCGGGCAGTTGAGGGCTCTCCCGGACGGGCTCGGGCCGCGCCGGGCCGCGCTCGCGGAGCCGCTGTCGGTCGCGCTGCACGCCGTGCGCCGGGCCGGGGAGGTGGCCGGCCGGCATGTGCTGGTGACCGGGGCCGGGCCGATCGGGTGCCTGGTGGTGGCCGCGGCGAAGGCGGCCGGTGCGGCGCGGGTGACGGTGACCGACCTGGTGCCGGAGGCGCTGCGGTACGCGGCCGTCGCCGGGGCCGACACGCTCGTACGGGCCGACGATCCGGCGGATGCCGGGTGGCCCGGGGAGGTGGACCTGGCCGTCGAGGCGTCGGGGGTGCCGGCCGGCCTGGACACCTGTGTGCGGCTGGTGCGGCGCGGGGGCGCGGTCGTCCAGCTGGGGATGCTGCCGCCGGGGCACAGCCCGTTCGCCGGGAACCTGGTGGTGAGCCGGGAGATCGAGCTGCGCGGGGCGTTCCGGTTCGACGCCGAGTTCGACGAGGCGCTGGAACTGCTGGCGGCCCGCGGGGAGTTCGACGGGCTGATCAGTGCCGTCGTGCCCGTGGCGGCGGCCGGGGCCGCGTTCGCGCTGGCCGCGGACCGGGAGCGGTCCTGCAAGGTCCTGCTGGACTTCACCGGCTGAGCGGCGCCCGCCGGTGCGTCCAGGCATCCAGGGGTCCAGCGGTCCAGGCCTCCAGGGCCGTTCCCCGGATCAGGCCCTAGTGGACGATGCGGGCGACCGCCCCGTGCTCGGGGTCGCCGTACTCCGAGATGAGCTGTGCGTCGCTCATGCGGTCGACCTCGTCGGTGCGCTGGACGGGGAAGATCACGTGGGTGTCCCGGTCCGTCCAGTACTCCACGACGCGGAGGGTGTCGGTGGCTCGGCTCATCGTGCTGCTCCCTTGGTGCGGGTGGGGTTCAGGGTGCGTCGCGGCACGTCGTGAGGTCAACAGGAATCGGGGCTTCCATTTTGGTTTTCGGAAGCATAGATTCCGGTTACCCCGCGTCGGCGCCCCAGAGGCGCCGTCGGCCCGCCGGTCCCGGGACGGCGGGCCGCGCGGGGGCCAAGCACCGGCGGCTCAGGCCGGTCCCCGTGAGCGGGGTCCGCGCGTGGCCGAGAGCCCTCCGCTCACGGTCAGGGGCGCCACAGCGGGTGCTCCCGCTTCGCCCACTCCCCGCTCACCGAGCCCGTGCGCAGCCCCCTCCTGGCCTCGGGGTCGCCCAGGGCCATGCCGATGTGGCCCGCGAGGACCACGCCGATGGTGAGGGCCAGCCAGTCGTGGACGAAGGTGGCCGAGGTGCGCCACATCAGCGGGGTCAGGTGGGTGAACCACATCATGAGCCCGGTGCCGAGCATCACGAGCGTGGCGCCGGCGATCCAGGCCGCGTAGACCTTCTGCCCCGCGTTGAACTTGCCCGCCGGGCGCGAGGACCGGCGCCTGTCACGGCTCAGCGCGGCCCACAGCCACACCCGGTCGTGGGGGCCGAAGCGGTTGAGGAAGCGCAGGTCGGCGCGGAAGGCGCGGGAGGCGAGGCCGAGCAGGACCGGCACCGGCAGGGCGAGGCCCGCGCACTCGTGGACGCGGACGACCAGTTCGCGGCGGCCGACCGCGACCGCCAGCTGCGGGATGTAGAGGACGGCCGCCGTCAGGACGCAGACGCCCATCAGCACGGCCGTCGCGCGGTGCACCCACCGCTCGGCCCGGCTGAACCTGCGGATCCGGGCACCGGGCGGGGCCGGGGTCTCAGCTCGTAGGGTCATCGGTCCGTCCGTTCGAGCGGCCGACCCAGGCGTCGACGTCGTAGCCGAGGTGCTCCCAGTAGCCGGGCTCGACCCGGTCGGTGACGGTGATGCCGGAGAGCCACTTGGCCGACTTGTAGAAGTACATGGGGGCCACGTAGAGGCGGACCGGGCCGCCGTGGTCGTGGCCGATGTCCTTGTCCTGCATGCGCAGGGCGACCAGGACGTCCGCCCGGCGGGCCTGGGCGAGGGTGAGGCTCTCGCTGTAGGTGCCGTCGAAGCAGGTGAAACGGACGGCCCGGGCGGAGGAGCCGACTCCGGCGAGGTCCAGCAGGCGGGAGAGGCGGACGCCCTCGAAGGGGGTGCCGGGCACCCGCCAGCCGGTGACGCACTGGACGTCCCTGACCAGCCGGGTCTGCGGCAGGGCGCGCAGGTCGGCCAGGGTGTAGGTGTGCGGCCGGTCGACCAGTCCGTCGACCTTCAGCCGGTAGTCCGCGGCGGTCCGGTGCGGCACCGACGCGGCGACGGAGTAGTACCGGAAGCCGCCGCCGTTGGGCAGCAGGCCGGTCAGGCCCGTGGGGTCCTTGCCGGCGACGGCTTCCAGCCCGCGCTGGAGCACGGGCGCGGCGGCGACGCCGAGCGCGCCGAGGCCGAGGGTGCCGAGGAAGACGCGGCGGCCGATGGGCCTGCCGTCCCGCTCCTCGGATGGTTCAGCGTTCACGTCTTCATTCGAGCACTCGGGGGCTCGCGGAGCCAGGGAATCGGGTCGGTGGTCAGACTTCCGTAAGCACTTCTCACATGGGTCTTGGACACTCGTACGGCCGGCGGGCCCCGGTCGTTCAGTCTCCCAGGGCGCGCGTGCGGGCCGCGCGGAAGGCCGCCCCCGGGTCACGGCGGCCGTAGGACCAGGGCGCCGGCGTGGCGTACCGGCCGATGCGCTGGAACAGGGCCGCCGCCTCGGCCGGACGGCCGGCGCAGGTCAGGGCGAAGGCGAGGTGGTTGAGGTCGAGGTGACGGCGGGGGTGGTCGTCGTGCTCCCACTCCAGCCACCAGTCGAAGCAGGCGCTGAGGATCCGGCGGGCGCGCGGCCCGGACCAGTGCCCGCAGGCGGCCGGGTCGGCCGGGGCGAGGCCGGTGGCGGCGAGCGCCCGGTAGCGCTCCGCGTAGGCCACGACCGGCAGCACGGCGAGCGGGGAGTCGGCGGGGGCCCCGGCCGCGGCCAGCTCGGCGAGGTCGTACACCTCGTGGGACTCCGTCCGGCCGCCCGCGGGCCGCTCGGCGAGGCGGGCGACGAGCAGGTGGTGGGCGTGGTGGTGCTCGGGGTGGCGCCGGCGCAGTTCGGCGAAGGCGGCGAGCAGGTCCCGCTCGGGACCGAGGCCGCGGGCCAGCAGGAGCAGGCCGAGCCAGGGGGTGGGGTCGGCGGGGGCGAGACCGGCGGCCGCGGCGCAGGCCTCGCGGGCCCGGTCGGGGTCCTCCTTGCCGCGCAGGGCGCGGTGGACGAGGGCCAGGGCGAGCAGCGTGGCGACGTCGGCGGAGCCGGGCTCGGCGTGCAGCCAGTCGCGGGCCCAGGCGGCGGCGTACGGCTCCTGGGCGAGCACGGTGAGGCGGTGGCCCCGGCGGTCCCAGTCGTCGCCGGTGTGCAGCAGCAGCGAACGGGCGGCCTGCCGCCGGCCCTGGGCCAAGGCGGCCCGGGCGGTGCGCAGTTCGGAGTCGTCGAGGGCGTCGTCGAAGGTGCCGTCGAAGGCGTCGTGGAAGGCTCCGGAGTCGTCCGGGGCGGTGTCGCCGGACGGGTGAGCGGGGGCCCGGCGGTCGCCGAGCAGGGGTGGGAGAGGGGGCACCGCGGGACTTCCTGTTTCTCGGGCTGCCATCGACCGATCACGGACAGCAAACCCCCCGCCAAGGGTGACGTCAAGCGGAATGCCGCTGTTGCTGGGTTCAACTAGCGTGACGCGATGGGAACTTGAGGTGCTCCGCACCGGCCGGCCCGACCGTGGGCGTCGACACACCGGCGGATTTGTGTGGCGTACGCCATGGCGCCCGGCGGTCCGGCCGCGGAGCATGGCGGGTCAACCGCCCGGTCGAGGGTACTTCCGGGTCAATGCCGTGTCCGGGGCGCTACAGTCGGCCACTACGCGTCCGTGGTCCGGCCGGATGATCGAGGTACGCAGCGTGTCCGTTCTGGTTCTTGTTCTCGCCGTGAGTGCCGCCTGCTGTCTGGGCTTCGGGTTCGTGCTCCAGCAGGACGCCGCGCAGAAGGCACCGCTGAGCGACTTCCTGTCCTTCCGGCTGCTGCTGGACCTGATGCGGGTGCCGCGCTGGCTCGGCGGGCTCGGCCTGATGGTGGCCGGCATGGTGCTGGGCGCGGTGGCCCTCGGCAAGGGCGAGATCTCCCTGGTCGAGCCGCTGCTCGCCACCAACCTGCTGTTCGCGCTCGCGCTCTCCCGCTACCGGACGAGGCAGTCCCTGGGCCGCCAGGGGTGGGCGGGGCTGGCCCTGCTCGCGGGCGGGGTGAGCGCGTTCATCGTGGCGGGCGAGCCCCGCGGCGGCCACGCGATCGCCGATCCGCTGCGGCACTGGCTGATCATCGGCGCGATGGTGGGCGCGGCGCTGGTGCTCACGGCGTACGGCAAGCGGTCCCGGCTGAGCTGGGGCCCCGTGCTGCTGGCCACCGCCGCCGGGCTGCTGTACGGCGTGCAGGACGCGCTGACCCGGGTGAGCGGCACCCTCTTCTCCGAGGGCGGCTTCGCGGAGCTGTTCACCGGCTGGCAGCCGTACGGAGTGCTGGCCTGCGGGGTGACCGGGCTGGTCCTGGTGCAGAGCGCCTTCGAGACGGCCCCGCTGCGCATGTCGCTGCCCGCGCTCACCGCCGCCGAGCCGCTGGCCGGCATCCTGTGCGGGGTGGGCTTCCTCGGCGACCGGCTGCGCACCGACACCGGGGCGCTGGCCTGGGAGGCGAGCGGGCTCGCGGCGGTGGTCGTGGGCATCGTGCTGCTCGGGCTGCACCCGGCGATGCCGTGCGGCGCGGCGGAAGCGGAACCTCCGGCGCGAGACCTCCAGCGGCGCTGAACGCGGCTGCTTGGATGGGGGCATGAACCCTGCTGACGAGATCCTCGACATCGTCGACGCGCACGACCGGGTCGTCGACCGGCGCCCGCGCGGTGAGGCGTACGCCCTCGGGCTGCGTCACCGCTGCGTGTTCATCCAGGCCCGGGACACGGCGGGCCGGCTCTTCGTCCACCGCCGCACGGCGACCAAGCTGGTGTTCCCCTCCCTGTACGACATGTTCGTCGGCGGGGTCGTCGGGGCGGGCGAGTCCTACGACGGGGCGGCCCTGCGGGAGGCGGAGGAGGAGCTGGGCGTCACGGGGCTGGCGCAGCCGGAGTTCCTCTTCAAGTTCCTGTACGACGACGGGGCCGGGCGCAGCTGGTGGTCGGCGGTCTACGAGGTCCGCTGCGAGCTGCCCGTACGACCTCAGGTGGAGGAGGTCCAGTGGCACGCCTTCCTGCCCGAGGAGGAGGTCGAGCAGCGGCTCGGCGCGTGGGAGTGGGTGCCGGACGGGCTGGCGGCGTACGAGCGGCTGAGGGCGTTCCGGGTGGGGCGGTGAGGCGCCGGTAGGGTCGGTTGCGTGAGCGAATTCGTGAGGAACATCCGGCTGTGGTTCGCGCCTGAGCTGGTGCGCGACGAGGGCGGCACGCCCGACTACCGGTTCTCGCTGGCCAACGAGCGCACCTTCCTCGCCTGGCTGCGGACCTCGCTCGCGCTGATCGGCGGCGGGTTCGCGGTGGACCAGTTCCTGCCGGACCTGCGCCGGGCGTGGCGGATCGGTCTCGCGCTGGCGCTGCTGGGGGCCGGGGTACTGTGCGCCCTGCGGGCGTTGAACCACTGGGTGCGCTGCGAGCGGGCGATGCGGCGCGGCGAGGACCTGCCCGCGTCCCGGTTCCCGGCGCTGCTGAGCCTGGTGGTCGCGGTGGTGGCCGTCGCGATGGTCGTGGTGGTGCTGCTCGGGTGGGAGGGGTGACCGCGGGGGCGGGCCCGGACGGCCGGGACCCGGGGCTGCAGCCCGAGCGGACCCGGCTGGCGTGGCGGCGGACGACGCTGTCGGCCGCCGTGGCCGCCGTGCTCGCGGTGAAGACCTCGCTGCACGGCGGGCCGTCGGCCACCGGAGTGGTGCTGGGCGCGGTGTGCTGCGCGCTGTGGCTGGGGTTTCTGTGGGTGGCCCACCACCGGATCCGGGCCCTCTCGGCCGGCGCGCGCCCGCCGGCGCTGGCGCCCCGGCACGCTACGGCGGCGGTGCTGTGCGCGGTGGCGACGGCCGTGTGCGCGGCCGCGCTGGTCGTCTGACCCGCACGGCCCACCCCCCACGTCCCCGGCGACCACGCCCGACCGCCTCCCGTGACCTACCCCGTCCGGCCGGCCCACGTCGGCCAGCGCCCCCCACCACCGGCCCACCTCGCCCGGCCACCTCATCCCGCCCGGCCCACCTCGACCAGCCCGGCTCGACCAGCCGACCTCGGCCGATCGGCTCGGCCGGCCGGCCCACGTCCTCCAGCCGCCACGCCCCAAGTCGGCCGACCACTCAGCCGGCCCACCGGGCTCGCCCGGCCCACCTCGCTGAGCCCAGCCCGGCCCACCTCGCTCAGCCCAGCCCGGCTCGCCCGACTCGCCCGGCCCTCTCCGCTCGTCGGCTACTCCGTCTCCGGCTCCGTCTCCCAGTCCACCGTGACCACGAGCTTTCCGCGGGTGCGGCCCTCCTGGCTCGCGCGTTGGGCGTCCGCCGTCCGTTCCAGCGGGAAGGTCTCCTGGACGTGCACCGACACGGCTCCCTCCTCCGCCAGCCGGGCGAGTTCCGTCAGGTCCTCGGCGTCCGGGCGGACGAAGCAGTAGCGGCCGCCGTGGCCGACCACCTCCGGGTCGGCGATCGAGGCCATCCGGCCCTCCGGGGCGAGCAGGTTGGCGGAGGTCTTCAGCGTGTCGCCGCCGACGGTGTCGAAGACCGCGTCGACGCCCTCGGGGGCGAGCGCGCGCACCCGTTCGGCCAGGCCCTCGCCGTACGCCACCGGCTCGCCGCCGAGGCCGCGGACGTAGTCGTGGTTGCGTTCGCTCGCCGTGCCGATGACCCGGGCGCCGAGATGGACGGCGATCTGGACGGCGAGCGAGCCGACCCCGCCGGCCGCCGCGTGCACCAGCACGGTCTCGCCGCGCTTGATCTCCAGCGCCTTGACCAGCACCTGGTAGGCGGTGAGCCCGGCCAGCGGGAGCCCGGCGGCCTCCTCGAAGGAGAGGTTGCGCGGCTTGCGGGCCAGCGTGCGCACGGGCGCGGCGACGTACTCGGCGAAGGTTCCCCGGGAGAGGAAGTCCTCGCGCACGTAGCCGATCACCTCGTCGCCCACGGAGAACTCCGTGACCGCGGCTCCGGGCCGGACGACCACCCCGCTCACGTCCCAGCCGGGGATCACCGGGAAGACGGCGTCGAGGAGGGCGTCGAGATGGCCCTCACGGCACTTCCAGTCGACCGGGTTGACGGCCGCGGCGCGCACCTTGACCAGCACCTGGTCGGGGCCGACCTTGGGGTCGCGCACCTCGCCGTACTCCAGCACCTCGGGTCCGCCGTAGCGGCTGTAGCTGATGCCCTTCATGTTTTCCGACCCTCCGGGGTACTCGTGCGCCGCGCAACCCGGATGCACCGTCGTGCACCGATCCGCGCGCGCAGTCATTCCGTCGCCGAGACCCCGTACCCCCCGAGGTGAGCACCATGACCCTCGTTCACCGGGAACACACCGCGCACGGGACACTCCGGCACGCCGCACACGGGGGGGCACCGGGACGACCACTGAACCGGCCGCGACCGCGGCCGGGGGGGGGGGGGGGCGGGCGCGGGGCCGCGGGGCGGGGGGGCCGGGGCGGGG